>NZ_JAIUGR010000005.1:0-394345 GCF_020164695.1 Mesorhizobium sp. ESP6-5 | reverse complement strand
CTCACGTTGCCGCCGACAGTGGTCGTCGCTCCGTCTTCGGTCAGCGTGCCGGCATTCACATTGTGCGCCACAGGCAGATCGTCGACGATCTTGACCGACAGCATGCCGGGTAGAGAGATGTCGCCGTCGCTGTCGGTGACCGTCACCGTCATGTTGTCGTAAATAGAATCTGTTCCCGCGCTGGGATGAGTCTCGCTGTGGACAAGTGTGTAGCTGTAGCTCACCTGGCCGGTGCTGGCGTCATAACCGGTGATGGTCACTATGTTGCCGAGCGGCGTGGTGATGCTGATCGGCGTCGATACGCTATTGCCAAGGGCGGCACCCGAGATATCCTGGCCGGCGATGGTCAGTTTGCCGATGCCGTCGGGCGAGGTGATGGTGAAGGTGCCTGTGCCGATCTCGCTGGTGTCGGCAGCCGAGGTCAGGCCCTTTTCGTGTACGGTGGTATCGCCGCCATCGACGGAAGGCGTCAGGTCGGCGATAGACGGCGTTGAATCGGGCAGGAGGCTCGGGAACAACTCGCGATGATCCGGCTGCCCAAACTGCAAAGCCGTCGGCGGCAGGAGCGCCGACAGGCCGAAGCCGTCGCCGATCCCGCCGGCAGGCTGTTCGAAATTCCCGCCGGCGCTCGAGGTCGCGCTGCCACCGGCCGATATCGAGCCGTCCGCGCCAAAGGCGACATCGACATGGCTCGCTTCCAGCGCTGCGATCAGGGCCACGCGCGGCACTTCGACGTCGCCGATGATGAAGGTCGGCACATGCAGGGCACCGTCCTTGATGACGATGACCGAGCCGTCCGCCTGCTCGAGCACGAGGTTGTGGCCGTCGACCTTGATGTTGTCGATCGAGACATTGGCGGGAAGTTTGACGACGTTGCTTGCGTCCGCGACGTATTCGTGCGGGGCGTTTGCCGCTGGCGGAGCTGCCGCCGGCGCGCCGCCACCGACATCGACCGGCACAGGCTCGGCCGCGGCCGGCGCTGTTTGGACCGGTGCCGCCGCTTGCTCGGCGGGCGCGGCTTGCGCCACCACCTGGGTCGGCGCTGTCAGGTCGTGATGGTCGCTGGAGACGGAATGCTCGTCCCACGAGTTCGAAAGATTGTCCAGTTCAATACTGTTCGCCATAGCTTAAACCCCTCCGGTATTTCCCGGATAGAGACAGGCGGCGGCTTGACTTTGCAACGGTCCGTCAATCCATTCTATATATTTGGATATGCCTTCGATGACTTTTTTTACGCTTGGTAAACTGTGAACATATAATCAGTTATATGTTGTCTGGAAGGCATAGCGCTTCGCCACCGGCGGCGCGAAAAACTTGGTAAATATAAGTATAAATACGTGTAAAATTTTACTAAAATCAGCAAAGTAAATTCGTAGGAAACTTATCCATCTTCCTTTCCAGTAATTTGAGACAAAATTGGTAGCGTCCACAGTCAAAGGTGGGCGTCATGAAAAAACAAAAGAATGCTCCGGGGAAGTGCAAGCTCAAGCTGCTTCTGCTGGCGGTGGGGATAGCCGGCTCGGCGCAGCCAGCCCTTGCCGGGCCCGTCATCAGGAATTTCATGCCCGAAGCAGCACTGCTTGGAGCGGTCCAGGCGCCGCTTGGCCTCGGCGGCATTTCGCTGCAGAGATACCAGCCCTGGCAGCCGGCCACCCCCTACCGGATCAGCCTTGTCCTGAACGGATATGGTCCCGTTTCCGCTCAAGACGGGTCCAGCGCCTCGATGGCGCAAGAGGGCAGGGGCATCGACCCGATTCAGACCGCGTCGATCATTCCGGGCGTTTTCGGGTCGGTTGCGCTGTCCATGCGCAATTTTCCCGTTTCGGCGCGCTGGGCACCGGTCTACCAGGCCATAACCGATTGCACCGCGGGCAGCCCCTGTGACCACGAGAGCCCAGCCTTCGCGGCCATGGTCTCGGCCGCCCAAGGCAAGGGGTTCGTCGAAAAACTGTCGTTCATCGACAGCGGCATCAACCACCTGATCGCCTATAAGAAGGACAGCGTCGTTTACGGCAAGCTTGATTACTGGGCGAAGCCTTCGGAGATCCTCGCCAATCGTGCTGGCGACTGCGAGGACTTCGCCATTCTCAAGATGACCGCGTTGCTGAGGGCCGGCATTCCGGCACGCAGCATGTCGCTCGTCGTTCTCCAGGACCGCAAGCGGGGCTTCTTCCACGCCGTGCTTTCGGTCAGCACCGCAAGCGGCGCTTATATTCTCGACAGTCTCAACGATACGGTGCTCAAGGACAGCGCCCTTCCGAATTATCAGCCACTGTACTCGTTCAGCACCGACCGGGCCTGGATCCACGGGTCCAAATCGGGAGACGCCCAGATGGCCGATGTCAAGGGCGGTTTCGCAACCGTCGCCCCTGGCGAAGGCGTCCAGACGGAAGTCAAGTAAGGGGCCCGCGCGCCGGCTTTCTTGTCCTGGTTGAATGGCGGACAATTGCGGGAAAAGTCTATTGTTGGTTTTCCGGCGGAATTGCGTCAGCAGATAGGGCGGTTCGGCGTTTGCGGAAACGATGAACGGCGCTAGCCGTTGAAGACGAAAGCCATCAGCAATTCCAGGTCCAGCACCGGCGCCCGCACCACGTTCAATTGGCCCCGGTAACGGCGTTCGCCGGCTCCAATCACAAATCCGCTCGCAACGGCAACATCGCCATTGGTGTCGAGGCGGGCGAATATATCGGCCACGTTGAGGTCCAGCGCCAGCTTCAGGTCCTGGCGCGTGTCTTCGTCGAATGCCGCCGGCAATTGTCGTTTGACCAATTGCTGGAACGGCGCATTGAAGGTCACGATCTTCTTCGTCGAGGCCAAGGCGAAGGCCGGCGACGGGCAGGCAAGCAGAATGGCGTTTATCGTCCTGATCGATGCAAGCCTGCGCAAATTCAGGTTCTCGCGCCCCAACTCGCGTATGCAGGCCACCCGGATTGCCGAGGTCAAGTTTCCTTTCTCCGCGTGACCTTCGGCGATCTCGTCGACCAGCATGCCGATCGTGCATTTGCGGCTCTCAGCCATCTGTTTCAGCGAAACCCAGAAAGCCCGTTCAAGCCGAATGCCGCGCCTGATGCCGCCGCGCGCCACGACGCGGAACTCGAGTTCGAAATCTTCTGTCGGGAGTGGCAGAAGCAAGTGGTCGCTCCGGGTCGCGGGAGAGGTGGCGCTAGCGCTCACTCATTGCCTCCTGGCGGGCTTTGTTGATCGGCTTCAGCAGGTAGCTCAGGATCGTCTTGCGACCGGTCTTGATATCCACGGAACAGATCATGCCGGGGATGATCGAATATGCCTTTCCGTCTCGCTCCAGCGTCGATCTATCGGTTGAAACACGCACCTGATAGTAGGGCTCGCCCGTCTTCTGATCGACCAGGCTGTCGGCGGTTATGTTTGAAACCTTGCCCTCGATGCCGCCAAAGATCGAGAAATCGTAAGCCGTGACTTTGATCAAGGCATCCTGATCTGGGCGGATAAACGCGACATCGCGGGGCGAAACACGTGCTTCGACCAGCAATGTCTCGGAAGTGGGGACGATGCCGGCCACGACAGTACCCGGCTGGACGAAGGCGCCGACGGTGTTCAGTTCCATAGTGTTGACGATGCCGTCCACCGGCGAGCGGATATCCGTTCGCGCGACCTTGTCGGTCGCGCCGCGAATGGTTTCGTCCACCACTGAAAGATCGGCCAAGGCCTGCGTCAGGTCATCGAGCGCTTCCTGCTTCAACTGCAGCCCGAGTTCCTCGACCTGGAGCTGCGCCTCGGTGATCGCCGACTTGCCCTTCTTTATCGTCTCGCCGGCCAGGTTCAATTGGCCGTTGAGTTCGGTCTGTTCCTGCTCGACCTTGAGCTGCTCGGTCCTTGCCATCAGACCTTTCTTGACCATCGCCTCGACCAGCTTCGCCTGCTGGTCGCTCACAGCCAGGTTTTTTGTCAGGCGGTCGAGATTGGCGTTCGCCTCGTCCAGTTCTTTTTCGCGCTGGTCGAGTCGCGACTTGAGCACCGACAGCTTGTTGTCGAAGTTTTCGCGCCGGGCAACGAGGAGATTTTGTTCGTTGTCACAGATTTCCGGCGCCACGGATTGGATGTCCTGCGGACAGGGAAACGATCCGGTGATGCTGCCGCTCTGTTCGTATTTGAGCCTGGCGATGCGTGTTTGCAGGGCCCGCGCCTTGGCTTGCTGTTCGCCGAGGCTGGATGTGTTCAAAGTATTGTCGAGACGGATAATAAGGTCGTTCTTCCTGACGACCTGCCCCACCTTCACGGCGATTTCCTGAACGACGCCCGGCTCGCTGGCTTGAATGACCTGGGTCTTGGAGGCCGGTATGACCTTGCCGTCGCCACGCGCGATCTCGTCGACCTCGGCGAAGGACGACCAAGCGACAAAGGCGGCGAAGAGCGCCCCTATGATGAATATGGACGCCGTCGCGAAAAGCGGCGGGCGGTCTTCCCTGGCAAGCATTTCCCACGCCCCGTTATCATATCGGTTTCAGCCCGATATAACTTGTTCATTCAGGAATTCGTTCTCTGCAGCGCCTGAATGACTTGTTCTTTTGGCCCGTCGGCAACTATCTTTCCTTGTTCGATAACAATGAGGCGATCAGCCAATTCGAGCATGCTGAAGCGATGCGTCGAGACGATCAGCGTCGTGTTGTGGTCGAAAGCGGTCTTGAGTTGCTTTATCAGTTGCCGTTCCGACGCCAGATCCATCGAGCCGGACGGTTCATCCAGAAAGACGATCTTCGGCTTGGTCAAAAGCAGCCGGGCGATCGCCACCGTCTGTCTCTGCCCGCCGGAAAGATTGGTGCCCCGTTCACCGACGTTCATGTCGTAGCCGCGCGGATGGCGAGACACGAACTCGTCGACGCCGGCGGCTTTCGCGGCTTCGATGATCTGCTCGTCGGTCGCCTCCGGAGATGCCATCAGCAGGTTCTCCTTGATGGTGCCCGAAAACAGATCGCCGGCTTGCGCGACGATGCCGACGGCGGCGCGCACCTCTGACGGGTGATACTGGCGGATGTCGATGCCATCCAGCAGCAATTCGCCGGAGCTTGGCAGAAAAAGCCTGCCGATCAGGCGTCCCATCGTCGTCTTGCCTGACCCGATGCGGCCGATGATGCCGATGCGCTCTCCCGGCTTCACCGAAAAGTTCAGGCCGGACAAAACCTCGTTTTCCGATCCGGGGTAGACGAAGCCGACATTCTTGAACGTCATCGCTCCATTGCGAATCGGGCGATTGACAAAGCCCACCGTATCCGGCCGGTCCTCCGGCTGGGCCATGATGGAATTCACCATTCTCAAGGAGAGCATGGCCTGGCGAAATCTCGACAAGGTGATCGCGATCTGGCCGAGCGGAGCCACGGCCCGGCTCGCCAGCATCACCGTTCCAATGATGGCTCCTGTCGAAACATGCCCTTCCGAAAAGGCGTAGGCTCCAGCCACGACCAAGGCGACCGTCACAAGCTGCTGGATGGCCTGGGTGATGTTGCCGGCCGCCGCCGAGAGCTGCTTGATCTTCTCGGAAGTGTTGGCCGCGTTCTTCGAATGCTCGCCCCACTTCCTCAGTAAATAGGCTTCGGCGCGCAGCGACTTGATCGTTTCCAGCGTGGAGATGGACTCGACCAGCAGAGCCTGGCGCTGGGAGGCTTCATTCATGGATGCGGCGACCCGTTTGCCGATGCGGCGTTGCGTGACCAGGCCAACGACCACCGACGCCACAAATGCGAGGGCCGGGATGACGACCAGCCAGCCGCCGATCGCGTAGATGACGAGCAGGAAGATGAAGACGAAAGCCGTATCGATGAACACGCTGATCGTGTTGGAGGTGAAAAATTCCCTGACGAACTCATATTGGGTGACGCGGTTGGCATATTCGCCTGTCGAGCCCGGGCGCGCGGACAGGGACGAATTCAGCACCTTCTCGAACAGCAGATACGATATCCGCAAATCCGCCTTGCGCCCGGCATAGTCGATGAGCGAGGCTCGGGCCGTTTTCAAAAGCAGATCGAAGAGAATGACGGCGCCGATGCCGATCGCCAGCACCCAAAGCGTCGATATCGCCTTGTTCGGCAATATGCGGTCATAGACATTCATGGTGAAGATCGGCGAGGCGATGGCCAACAGGTTGATGAAGATCGCCGACAGCACGACCTTGGAATAAGTGCGCCAGAAAGCGCCCATCGTTCCCGTCAGCCAATGGCGCCGCTCGATCTGCTGCGCCGACCCGACCTTCATGCCCTCGGTGGCGTTGGCATAGGTGATCGAGAAGGATACGCCGCCACTGATGTAACTTGCGGCCAGCTCGGATTTGCCGACAGTCGTGCGCCCGTCTTCCTGCGGGGCCGTGAGATACCCGTCGCCGTCGGTTTCCGCCAGCAGGGCGATCGGCAACTGACTGACACGGAAGAGAATTGCCGGAAGATCGACGCGACCGCGCAGGAAGTCGCGATGGTTGAATTCCTGGGTCTCGAGACCGATGCGCTCGGCAAGATGCCGGATCTCGGTGACCTCGATGCGCGTGTCCGAAATCGGCACTCCGGCAAACAGCACGGTCTCGGCGCTCGGCCTGCCGAGATAGGCGGCCACCGCCGAAAAGCAGGCCTTGAACGCCTCCTTGGGCGACAGAATATGTGGCTGCTGATTCACGACCCGCCCGCCAGAACCCTCAACACCCCTTACGGCTCACTTCTTCCTGACAGGGGCGAGGATATCGAAGGGCAGGTCGTTCTTCTGTTCCGACGGGGTCCGTGCATAGGTTTCGGTGTCCGGGATCTCCGGAACCGCGAATTCATCCTTGGCGTAGGCCGCGGCCTGCTTCGGCGGCTGGATGTCCATCGTTTTCAGCAACTGCCCGGTTGCCGCCAGAAGTCGGTATTGGGCAAAGAGGGATGCGTAGGACGCGGTGTCCGCCAGCGTTGCTGTGTTGAACCGCGTATTCTGCGCATCCAGCACATCGAGCAGCGAGCGCTGTCCGACCTTGAACTGCTCGCGATAAGAGGCAACCAGCTTCTCGTTGGAAGCGGCTTGCAGCTTCAGGGTCTTTGCCAGGTCGGCTTGCCGGAAGCGGCGATCCCACGACGTGCGAACGGCTTCTTCGATCTCCCGCAGAACCTGATGCAGCCCAAGCCGCTGTTCGCTGGCGCGGCGGATCTGCTCCTGCTCATTCGCTTTGTCGATGCCGCCCCGATACAGGTTCCACCGCAGCACCACCCGTGCCTGCAGATCGGACGTGTCTCCATTGTCGCCGTCAATGTCGTATCCGGCCCGGGCAACGCCTTCGGCGACGACCGACGGGCCGTATTTCGCCCGAGCGGCGTCAACCTGCGAGCCCGCGGCGGCGATATCGCTATTGGCCATGTGGACGCGCGGGTTGTTCTCCCGCGCAATGCCCAGCGCGTCGTCCAGGGACCTTGGCAGTGCAGAGGAAACGTCGCCTGGCCGCGATGCATTGGTCAGCGGTTTCCCGACGGTCTTGAAGAAGCGTATTCTCGAGGCCTCGAGTTCCTCGGAAGCCTCCTGCATGCGGGCCTTGGCCGCAAACAAGCGCTCCTCGGCCTGTTGCCGGTCTGCTTCGTTCAATCCGCCGCCTGCTATGCCTTCCCTGATGTCGTGGAGAATCGCTTGGTGAAAGCCCAGATTCTTCTTTGCCTCGGCCACGATCGAGGCCTGAAGCATGTATTCCAGGTAATCCTGGACGACAGACAGCCCGATGAACTCAGATCGCTCCAGCACGCGGAATGAGGCGCCATCCACTCGCGAGGCTTGACGGTTGAGTTCGGCTCGCCTTGCGCCACTATCATAAAGCGTTTGCGAAACCGTCAGATCGGTCTCCGCGGGATAAAGCGCATCGTGCTCGATGGAGAGCGCGCGGCGGGAGGAGTTGTCCAGGCGGCGAGCACCAGCGGATGCCTCCAGGTCGACGCTTGGAAGATAGAGCCCTTTTGCTTGCCGCAGTTCGAACTCGATGGCCTCGCGGTTTTCGATGGCCTGGCCGATTTCCGGGTTGGATTCCACCGCGACCGCCATGGCTTCCTTGAGTGTCAGCGCATGCGCGCCCCAGCAGCTCAGCATGGTAGCCGTCATCAAGAGACCAACGCCCATGACCTTGGTCGACAGACCTGTCGTCTTCATTTTCCCACCCACGTTTCCCCGCGCTTTTTAAGAGCGCCCCAGCCGGGCTTGGCGCCTGACCTTGCCACTATCTTGCAAATTAACGTGCGCGTTTCATTATTAAGCTGTGACTAAATCATGGAATTTAGGCAGACGGTCAAAAAATGTAGCAAAAATAGCACACATTTGGGACGCCGGCGGGATCAAATGCCGGCATCGAAACTTGAAGCCCCGAGACAAGATATTGAAGATGGGCAACAGCAAGCCTGTTCTGGCATATGCCGATGAGTACGCATGTCCGCAAACAAAGTTGCTCTCGCGGAGGCAATAAGGCGCCTTCAACAGCTCGGGTGCAGAAGGATTTGGTCCGGCCCACCCAGATTGACGACATGTTCTGGTCGCGCTTTCATCCGCTGTGGTTTGCGAGATCGCTGACGCACTGCCGAGCGTGACACTTCTTGGTTAAGTCTAGGCTGCAGAGTGTTTGGATCAGGGCTTATTCGGTGCGCGCTTCGGTCTCGAATGGACCGTCTGCGCTTGGCTGGGGCGCCAGGATTCGAACCTGGGAATGTCGGTACCAAAAACCGATGCCTTACCACTTGGCGACGCCCCAATAGCCGTCAGAGTCGCTGTGCGGCGCGTTATTAGCAGAGCAGCCGAAAAGCACAATGCTTATGAATGACCGCGAAGACGCTCGGCTGACCAGCGGTGCAATCGGCGCCAGGTGATCCACAAGCGGACTAGTGGGACCACACAGCCAGCTCGTTGCCGGCTGGATCGACGAAGTGGAAGCGTCGGCCGCCGGGGAATGAGAATATCCGCCTGACGATCGTTCCGCCGGCGCTTTCGACGGCGCGAAGGGTTTCCTCCAGATTGTCGCTGTAAAGCACGGGCAACGGCTTGGCCGGTGCTTCCGCGGCATCGGCCTGAAAGCCGCCATCCAGGCCCTCGGCGAAGGCCGAATAGGTCGGCCCATAATCTGTGAAAGACCAAGCGAAGGCGGCGCTGTAGAAGGCCTTCAACCGATCCAGCGTGCCGCCGGTCGCCGGCATTTCCAGATAGTCCAGTTTTCCAGGCTGTTTCATGGCGCACCTCTTGTTCCCTTTATGTTCTAGACGTCGAGCCGTGAGGTGGCAAGTCTTTTTGCCACAGGCCCAGGCGGAGTTTTTTCTTAATCGATTGTAGCGGCCGAACGGCTTGCCGACGCCTTGCCTTTCGCACTGCAGCATCATATCGCTCCAAAGTCGGGCACGGATGGAACTTTGCGTTTCGCCAATCTTTCCAATCTCCTGCAACCGGAGAGCAAGCATGACCAAATGGGTTTTCACCTTTGGCGATGGTGCGGCGGAAGGCCGTGCCAGCGACAAGAATCTGCTGGGCGGAAAGGGCGCCAACCTGGCCGAGATGTGCAGCCTGGGGCTGCCAGTGCCGCCGGGCTTTACGATCACCACCGAGGTCTGCAATGCCTATTATGCCAACGGTCGCACCCACCCGGCGGGATTGGAGGCTGATGTCGCAGTCGCCCTCGACCATATCGGCCGGCTGACTGGCCGCCGGTTCGGCGACCCGTCGAAGCTGCTCCTGGTTTCGGTGCGTTCCGGCGCCCGGGCGTCGATGCCCGGCATGATGGACACCGTGCTCAATCTCGGATTGAACGACGAGACAGTCGAGGCGCTGGCCGCCGATTCCGGCGATGCGCGCTTTGCCTATGACAGCTACCGCCGTTTCATCCAGATGTATTCCGATGTCGTCATGGGCCTCGATCACGAGGTGTTCGAGGAAATCCTGGAAGACCAGAAAGCCAGCCTCGGCCACGAGCTCGATACCGAACTGACGGCGATCGAATGGCAAGGCGTCATCGCGCTCTACAAGGCCAAGGTCGAGGAGGAACTCGGCAGGCCGTTCCCGCAGGATCCGCACGAGCAACTCTGGGGCGCGATCGGCGCGGTGTTTTCAAGCTGGATGAACAACCGGGCCATCACCTACCGGCGTCTGCACGATATCCCGGAAAGCTGGGGCACGGCGGTCAATGTCCAGGCCATGGTGTTTGGCAATATGGGCGAGACCTCGGCCACCGGCGTTGCCTTCACCCGCAACCCCTCGACCGGTGAAAAAATGCTTTATGGAGAGTTCCTGGTGAATGCGCAGGGCGAGGATGTCGTCGCCGGCATCCGCACGCCGCAGAACATCACCGAGGCGGCGCGCATCGCGGCCGGTTCCGACAAGCCTTCGCTGCAGAAGCTGATGCCGGATGCCTTCCAGTCCTTCGTCACCATCTCCGACAGCCTGGAAAAGCACTACCGCGACATGCAGGATCTCGAATTCACCATCGAGCGCGGTAAATTGTGGATGCTGCAGACCCGGTCCGGCAAGCGGACCGCCAAGGCGGCGCTCAGGATCGCGGTTGAAATGGCAAGGGACGGCCTGATCACGAAGCAAGAAGCCGTCGCACGCATCGATCCTGCTTCTCTTGACCAATTGCTCCACCCGACCATCGACCCGAAGGCCGCACGAGACATCATCGGCGTCGGGCTGCCGGCGTCTCCGGGGGCTGCCACCGGCGAGATCGTCTTTTCTTCCGGCGATGCCGAGGATCTGAAGACGCAGGGGCGCAAGGCGATCCTGGTGCGTATCGAGACCAGTCCGGAAGATATCCATGGCATGCATGCGGCCGAAGGCATCCTGACCACGCGCGGCGGCATGACCAGCCACGCCGCGGTCGTCGCGCGCGGCATGGGCAAGCCTTGCGTGTCCGGAGCCGGCTCGCTGCGCGTCGACTACAAGGCAGGCACGCTGGTCTCGATGGGGCAGACCTTCCGCAAGGGCGACATCATCACCATCGATGGGGGCAACGGCCAGGTGCTCAAGGGCGCCGTGGCGATGCTGCAGCCGGAATTGTCCGGCGATTTCGCCGCCATCATGGAATGGGCGGACGCGGTACGCCGCATGAAGGTGCGCACCAATGCCGAAACGCCGCTCGATGCCCGCATGGCGCGCTCCTTCGGCGCCGAGGGCATCGGGCTATGCCGCACCGAGCACATGTTCTTCGACGGCGCCCGCATCGTCGCCATGCGCGAGATGATCCTGGCCGACACCGAGAAGGACCGCCGCGCGGCGCTGGCCAAGCTTCTGCCCATGCAGCGCTCGGATTTCCTGGAGCTGTTCGAGATCATGGCCGGCCTGCCGGTGACGATCCGCCTGCTCGATCCGCCGCTGCACGAATTCCTGCCCAAGACCGAAGCGGAAGTCGCCGAAGTCGCGGCCGCCATGAACGTGTCGGCAGACAAGCTCAGGCAGCGCACCGAGGCCCTGCACGAGTTCAATCCGATGCTAGGCCATCGCGGCTGCCGGCTCGCCGTCTCCTACCCCGAGATCGCCGAGATGCAGGCGCGCGCCATTTTCGAGGCGGCAGTCGAGGCCGGCAAGAAAGCCGGCGCGCTGGTCGTCCCCGAGATCATGGTGCCGCTGGTCGGTCTGGCGAAGGAACTCGATTTTGTGAAGGCACGCATCGACGCCGTCGCCAAGAGCGTCATGGACGAGAGCGGCGTCAACATCGATTACCTGACTGGGACCATGATTGAGCTTCCCCGCGCGGCGATCCGCGCCCATGTCATTGCCGAGTCGGCCGAGTTCTTCTCCTTCGGCACCAACGACCTCACCCAGACCACCTTCGGCATCTCGCGCGACGATGCCGCCTCCTTCCTGGAGACGTATCGCCAGAAAGGCATCATCGAGCAGGATCCGTTCGTTTCGCTCGACATTGAGGGCGTCGGCGAACTGGTGCGCATGGCGGCGCAGAAGGGCAGGGCGACGCGACCCGACATCAAGCTCGGCATCTGCGGCGAACATGGCGGCGATCCCTCGTCGATCCGCTTCTGCGAGGAGGTCGGGCTCGACTATGTCTCCTGCTCGCCCTACCGCGTGCCGATCGCCAGACTGGCAGCGGCGCAGGCTGCAGTGCAGACGACCACGGGGCGTGGATAGACCGGTCCGAGCTTACGGTTTTGTATGAAAACTCACGCGAACGTGCTAGAGGTATCGCGCAATCCCGCCATTGTTTCTGACCAATTTCGTGATGATCGCCAAACGTCTCCGGAAACATATGTTGCAGATTTCACCCGCTCCGTTCCGCTCGATCCTGATCATTCAAACGAAGTTCATAGGCGATATCGTCCTCGCTTCGACCCTCGCCAGGAACCTTCGGCTCGAATTCCCCGGTGCCAGGATCGTGTTCCTCTGCGAGGCGCACTTGGAGAGCTTCGTGATTGCGCATGGCATCGCTTCGGAGGTGGTTCCGTTCAGGCGGGCTCGCGCGCGGGGCACCCCGCTGGAGCGCGGAAAAGAGCTCTACGCAACGGTGAAGGCGCTGCGCGGCTTCTGCTTCGATTTGACGATCGACCTGACCGATTCGAAGACCTCTCGGCTTATCAGCGGCTTGGTCAACGCAAAGACGCGCGTCGGCTACAATCCCCCGGAAAGGCCTCTGAAGCTGCTGGAGCGGCAGCCCGCCAATGTGTTTGCCAAACCATTCGGGTTTGGCGGCCAGCATTTTGTTTATCGCTATCTCTCCCCTCTTGAAGCGCTCGGCATCGATCTGCGGGTGACGGTACCGAGCCTCCAGCCGCCGCCATTCGAGGCCGCGAAAGCCTTGGCGCTTCTGGGCACGCACCACATCCGTCCGAACGCCTTCGTCGCTGTCCACGCAGGCGCGAGTTTCAAGGGCCGGCAGTGGCAGCCGGAACGGTTTGCCGAGGCGATTGACCAGATTGCGGCCGAAACCGGACTGGGCATCGTCCTGGTGGGAGGGCCGGGCGAAGGTGAAACCGCCGCGCGGATCGTTGCCGAGACGGCGACGCCGGTGGTGGACCTGGTCGGAGCGCTGTCGCTCGAGACCCTGCTGGCCGTCCTGGAACAGGCTCGGCTGTTTGTGGGCAATGAAAGCGGGCCGATGCATATGGCCGCTGCCGCCGGCACCCCGGTTGTCGGCCTTTTCGGCCTGACGCATCCGTCACGCTGGGGACCTGTCGGCGTGCCCAGCATCGCGCTTCGGCCGTCAATGCCATGTGACTGCGTGGCCAAGGATTTGTGTCGCCGAACCGATCCCAGCAAGGCGTGCTGCGTTTGGCGCCTGGAGGTGAAGCCGGTTGTCGAAGCGGCGCGCGAAATTCTCGCGCGCACCGAGCTGAAAAATGAACGCGCTGTCTGAGGGCGATGGAACGGCAAGACTGTCGCTGAACGGCTCGTCGACCAAGTGGGAGGTCAAATTGCCGCGCCAGGCGTTTTTCTGCTATCCCTCGTCCGATTTCCGCCTTCATGCGGGTCTTGGGATGTCGGCTTGAAACCGCCGGTCGGGAACTTGGTTCGATGCATTTGCCGCAAAAACATCTCTGCACGATCGCCATGTCGGTGGCGCTGATATCCAGCGCCCATGCCACGCCGCTGGTCGAACCCACGCTGCACATCAAGCCGGCTGCAAGCGGAACCGGTCGCGTTGCACTCACGCTCGATGCCTGCGGCGGCAAGACCGACACGCGCATTCTCTCGGCGTTGGTGGACAACAAGATACCGGCTACCATTTTCGTCACCGGCATCTGGCTGAAGCGCAACGCCGAGGCCGTCGCGATCATGCGGGCGCATCCCGACCTGTTCGAGCTGGAAAATCACGGTGGCCGGCATATCCCGGCGGTCGACACGCCACAGAAGATCTATGGCATACGCAGCGCCGGCAGCCCGGAAGCAGTCCTTGCCGAAGTCGAATCGGGGGCCGCGGCTCTGGCCACGACCGGCGAACCGGCGCCGAAATGGTTCCGTGGCGCAACAGCCGAATACAGTCCCTCGGCCATTGCGATGATCCGCAAACTCGGCTTCAAGATTGCCGGCTTCTCGATCAATGGCGACGGTGGCTCGCTGCTCGGCGCCAAGGAAACGGCCAGGCGCATCGCCGCCGCCAAGGACGGTGATGTCATCATCTCCCACATCAATCAGCCGACCCATGCCGCCGGCGAGGGCGTGGTTCAGGGCCTGCTGGCGCTCAAGGACAAGGGCATGACCTTCGTGCGCCTCGACGATGCCGACGGAACGGGTAATCACGGCACCACCGACTAAGGGCCGGCATCACCCGAATATCAATGCCCCTGAGTGTCTTCAAGCCGAAGCGTTCAGTCCGGCTTGGCCTCGATGCTGACCTTGCTGGCGTAGAACGCGCCGTGGTCGCGGATGTCGGTCATCTCGTCGAAGGGCCGTCGATAGGCCCACATCGCGTCCTTGCCCGCTTCGCCCGCCGGCAGCACGCTCCAATAGCTGGCATCACCCTTGTAGGGGCAGTGCGTCGCATGATCCGTTCGGCTGAGCTTGTCGAAATCGATGTCGGCGAACGGAATGTAGAAGGCGGCGGGGTAGGGGGCCTCCGTCAGCACTTTCGCCTTGGCGGAAGAAGCGATGACCGTACTGCCGGCGCGGATTGTGACGGTGCCGGAATAGGGCTCTATCGTGATGATCTTGTCGGGATTGCGCTGGAAGCCGGGTGCCGGGTTGGCGATCTTGTCCATGCTGGTTCTCCTTGCCCCGACCTTAGGTGTGGTGGGCGACCGGATAGAACAAGGCCCGTGGTCACGAACAACCAGACACCAAGCGCCCCGTGCGTGGCGCAAGACTGGCCTTGGCGTGGCAGCGGAAAATCAGGCAGCGGTTTTGAAGGCGTCCATCAGCCCGGCATAGGCGGCCGCGATGCCCGCCACCGGGTTGCTGCTTCTCGAGATCGTCTCGACCTTCAGCGCCCCTCCGACGGTCGGCAAGGTGAGCAGAAGGAACTGGCGATTGCCGCCATCACCGACGGATGCCGCCGCGACGTGCTGGCCTTCGCCTTCGTTCTGGACGCACATCTTGAACAGCAGTGTGCCGCCGACGGCTTCGAGCGCGCCGCCGACAACTTCGACGAACTCGTCTTCGGAAACGGTCTTTTCGTCCGGCACCAGATCGGCCAGGCTTTCGGCAAGCGTACTCTCGAGAACCTTATCGTCGAGCGCGTCCATGCGAACCTCTTTCAGTCGCCAATCGCACCCCTTTGCCCGTTAACGAAGCTTAACACCGACGATGGCCGGATTATGGCACTTTTTGCTGTTGGTCCGATCACGAGGAGTTTGCGCCGATGGAATCTATTTGAAGCTCCTGCCATTCGATCGGCGGCAGGGACCCCCAAATTTCAGGAGCGCTTCAGCAACGACCAGACGGCCGGCACGAGGCTGGCCGCGAGCGCGACCTTGATGAGATCGCCGACGATGAACGGCACGACGCCGAACTGCCAGGATTTTTCCGGACCGATGAGCAGCGCCAGCCAGGCAAAACCCATCGCCATCATCACCCCTTCGGCAACCAGCATGGCGTTGAAAAGCTTGATCGGATGACGGTCCCAGCCGCGGTCGGCGGCCCAGCCGACAATCGCCGCCATGACCACGAAGCCGGCGAGATAGCCGCCGGTCGAGCCGAGCATATAAGCAATGCCGATGCCTTTTTCCGGCGTGCCCTGGAAGACCGGGAAGCCCATGGCGCCTTCCGCCATGTAGAGCAGCAGGGTGGCGACGCCGAGCCGCATGCCGAAGGCGGCGGCGATCAGCAGGACGGCGAGCGTCTGCATCGAGAGGTCGACAGGCCCGAGGATCACCTTGGTCTTGGCCGAAAGCGTCAAAAGCAGCGTCCCAGTGATCGCCAGCAAAAACTGCGTTGCCAGTCGCGCGGCACCTTCCTGCGGCAAGGCCAGGAAAACAAGCGGGCGCGTCGTCGTTGCGGTTGTCATGGTCTTCCCCAATCCAAACTTGCCGCGAACCAGAAATCGCGGTCTTGCATTTTCCTATATTGGCTTGCGTGCTATGCGGCAATCGGTTTTGCGTTCCGGGAACAATGCGCCGACATGGCTCTCAAATTCGATACCAGCTTCGACCCTGCTTACGGCCAAGGTGTAAGCGTGGCCCCCGACGTGCAACGCGTCACGGCCCCTAATCCCAGTCCCTTCACTTTCCATGGCACCAACAGCTACGTCGTGGGCCACGATACGCTGGCGGTGATCGATCCGGGGCCCGATGACGAGGCGCATCTTCAGACCTTGCTCGACGTGATCGCGGGCCGGCCGGTGAGCCACATTTTCGTCAGCCACACGCATCGCGACCATTCTCCGCTGGCGGCCCGGTTGAAGGAGCGCACCGGCGCCCAAGTGCTGGCGGAGGGACCGCACCGGCCGGCGAGGCCCTTGCACATTGGCGAAACCAATGCGCTCGACGCCAGCGCCGACACCGCTTTCGTTCCCGACATCGCCTTGGCGGACGGCGAGCTGGTCAGCGGCGACGGCTGGGCGATCCTGACCGTCCTGACGCCCGGCCATACCGCCAACCATGCCGCATTCGCGCTGGAAGGCACCGGCATCCTGTTTTCAGCCGATCACGTCATGGGCTGGGCAACCTCGATCGTCGCGCCGCCGGACGGGGCAATGGCCGACTACATGGCATCGCTGGACCGCCTGATCGAGCGCGGCGACCGGCTGCTGCTGCCTGGCCATGGGGGACCGGTGATGGCGCCGCGCGCTTTCATGCGCGGGCTGAAGACCCATCGCAAGATGCGCGAACGAGCCATATTGGAACGGATCAGGGCCGGCGACAGGACAATCCCCGACATGGTCAAGGCGATCTACAGGGATACCGATCCCCGGCTGCACGGCGCCGCCGGCCTGTCGGTGCTTGCCCATCTGGAGGACCTGGTGGCGCGCGGCGTGGTGGCGACGGACGCCGCTCCCGCCATAGATGGCATTTTCACGCCTGGCCGATAGCCCTGCCGCCGCCCACCCGTTCACCAATCATCGTCGCGACGCGCGATTTGCTCGAAAAATGGCTATTGTGCCGGCGCCGCGCCGATCTGGCCGGCGACTTCCTGATCCAGTTCCGTGAGGAATTCAGTGATGCGCGCGGCATTGTCGCCAAGGTCATGGCGGCCGTAACGCGAGGCGGAGCGCATGTCGACGATGACCGTGTCGCCGTCATCCGTGACGCGAATGGCGACGTCCGCGGGAAGGCCAAGAACGAAACTCGAGGCGACGGCAGTGATTGTCACCTCCGTCTGTCCGGCGAGTTCGGGATAAGGCTCCGAAAGGTCCCAGCCGCGCCGGTCGAGCACGGTTTCAACGGCATTGACGACGGTCTCGAACGGCAGGTCGTAGCTGCGTGCGGTGACCAATGGATAGCTGTCCGTCTGCAACGTCTGCTCACCCGGCGTCGACGGGGACACTGCGTTCATGTCCTTGGTCCGGTCGCTGACATCGAGCGCGGGCGGTTCATCGAAATCGGTCGAAATATCCCGCAGCGGCGGATAGATCGTCGCCCAGTAGGCGGCAACGCCGTACGGGGTGAGCACCAGCAGCGCCAGCAAGGCGCCGACGGTGAGATCACGGCCACCACGGTCACCGAAATTCCACAGCCTCGCAAAGGCCAGGCCGGCAAACAGCAGCGCCAGCGCCGCCAGCAGGGCAGCAATGCCCAGTACCCACAGGAAGACCGGCGTTTGGACGAGGCCGAGCCTATGGCCGACAAAGTTCGTCAGCAAAAGCACCGCCGAAAAGGCGCCCGTACCCCGCGACCAGCCGGCAGCTTTCGACGTTTGCCGTTCGGGAATGCTAACCATTATTCTCTACGCTGCCCCAACCCGGATGGAGGTTTAGTGCCTTTTTGCGGAAACACGCAACATCCTCTCAATCCGTCGGCAAGCGATAGTCCCTGAACTGCTGACGCAAGGTGATCTTCTGGATCTTGCCTGTGGCGGTATGCGGTATCTCACCGACGAAAGCGACGTCGTCCGGCATCCACCATTTGGCCACCTTGCCATCCATGAAATCGAGAATCCCGGCCTTGGTCGGTTCCTTGCCCGGCTTGGCAACGACGACCAGCAGAGGCCGCTCGCCCCATTTCGAATGCTTGACGCCGATGGCCGCGGCTTCCGCCACATCGGGATGGCCAACGGCCAGATTCTCCAGGTCGATGGTCGAAATCCATTCGCCGCCGGACTTGATGACGTCCTTGGCACGGTCGGTGATCTGCATGTAGCCGCCGGCATCGATATGGGCGACGTCTCCAGTGTCGAACCAGCCGTCCACGTCGAACTGCTCCGCGCCCGCACCGCCATAATAGGCGCGGGCGACGGCCGGCCCGCGCACCTTCAGCCGGCCGAACGTTTTGCCGTCCCAAGGCTGCGGATTGTTCTCGTCATCGGTCACCTTCATTTCGACGCCGAAAGGCGGGTAACCCTGCTTGCTCTGGACGTCGAGCCGAGCCTCGCCTTCGAGGCCGGCATAGTCCGGCTTCAAGGTGCACAGCGTGCCGAGCGGCGACATTTCGGTCATGCCCCAAGCATGGATGACCTGGACACCGTAATCGTCCTGGAATTTCGTCATGATCGCGCGCGGGCACGACGAGCCGCCGATCACGACCTTGCCCAGATGGGGAAGCGTCTTGCCAGTCTCCTCCAGATATTGCAGCAGCATCATCCACACGGTCGGCACGGCGGCGCTGAACGTCACCTTTTCCTGATCGAGCAATTCATAGATCGAGGCGCCGTCCATCTTGCAGCCGGGCATGACCAGCTTGGCGCCGATCATCGGGCCGCTCTGGCCAAGACCCCAGGCATTGGCGTGGAACATCGGCACCACCGGCAGAATCGTGTCGCGCGATGACAGGCCCATGGCGTCGGGCATGGCCGCGATCATGGCGTGCAGCACGTTCGAGCGATGACTGTAGACGACGCCCTTGGGATCGCCCGTCGTGCCCGACGTGTAGCACATGCCGGCGGCGGTGCCTTCGTCGAAGCTCCTCCAGGCGAAATCGCCATCGACCTCTCCGAGCCACTCCTCATAGGCGACGGCGTCGGGCAGGGTCGTTTGCGGCATGTGCGCCTTGTCGGTGAGCACGATTACCTTCTTCAGCGATTTGACGGCACCGGCAATCTTCTCGAGCAACGGGATGAAGGTGAGGTCGACGAAGACGGCCTTGTCCTCGGCGTGGTTCATGATCCAGACGATCTGTTCGGGAAACAGGCGCGGATTGAGGGTGTGGTAGATAGCACCGATGCCCATGATGCCGTACCAGGCCTCGATGTGGCGGGCGGTGTTCCAGGCCAGGGTGGCGATGCGGTCGCCCAAGGCAAAACCGTCGCGCTCCAGGCGCTGGGCGACCTTGAGGGAACGACGATGAAGGTCGGCATAGGTGGTGCGCACGATCGGCCCCTCGACCGAACGCGACACGATCTCCCGCGCACCATGCTGCCGCTCGGCGTTGTCGATCAGCTTGTGGCACAGCAGCGGCCATTCCTGCATCAGTCCCAGCATGCCGGGTTCCTCCATCACGCTTTTCACGGTGCGCTTTTGATCGCATTGTGAAGCGAACCGGGGAATTGTCCAGCGTCCACAAGCGCAGCGGGCGAAAGTCGAAGTTCGAACCTGTATCGGCAAACGGTTGAATCCGGACGGCTTTTTGATTTCGCTTGGCTGCATCGGGCCCGGACCGGCCATCGATGGCGATCTGGCCAGGCGGTTGGCCGATTTGGCATGGGCGCTTGGTCGGCACCAAAGACATCACCTCTATATATCGGCTGAGGGTTCGGCAGGTTTCTCAAGGATTGGAGAATAAGCCGGGACATTAGCCGCGGCTTTTAAATTGCAATGCAGCAATGCTGCCGATCAGAACTTCTGCCAACTGTTCCCGCTAAATAGATGCTTGCTGGTGAGGTCGCACTGGCGTAGCTCTTGATCTTCGACTGAGTCGAATCGCCAATGGTGAGGGGTCCGGTTCGCTTTGCGAAGGAACGGCCTGCCAAGTGTAGTGGCGATTGCCGACACGGGCACCTTTCGGGGGAAGGGGAAGAAGTTGAATGTCGCAACATCAACGATTGTCGGAAGCCGGCACTTCCTGTTCAGAATTCGTTTTCAACTCATCGGCGGACTGACATTCGCGATCATCGCGCCAGCACTGATCCGGATAGCATCCTATCCGGACGCGATCTATTCGGCCAATCTGCAGATAACGGTCGCGGCTGCCATCATTGCGCATGTTACCGGCTTTCTTGCCTATCGCCGCATTGGCAATTTTCCGGGCGTGGCCGCGGCCAGCTACATCCTGCCGACATTCGTCCTGTCCTACGGTCTTGTTTTCTTGACGATTTTCTTTTTCCGCTTCGAGTATAGCCGGTTTCAGGCCGCCGCCAGCTTCACGCAGTCCACGCTCTGGTATTTCGGCCTGAGCCTCATGACCCGGCGTCTTGAGCCGTACCGGCTGGCCGTCATTCCCGGCGGCAATGTCGAGCGCCTCAGGGCCCTGCCGGGCGTGCACTGGTTCTGGCTCAAGTCGCCCGGCACCGTTATCGAAAGAGTTAACGGCGTTGTTGTCGATTTGCGTGCGGACCTCGGCGCCGAATGGGAGCGCTACATCGCCGACCGGGCGCTGTCGGGCACGCCCGTCTATCACGTCAAGCAGGTCAGCGAATCGTTGACCGGTCGTGTCGAGATCGAACATCTGTCGGAGAACACGCTCGGCTCGCTCAATCCGAACCAGGCTTATCTCAAGATCAAGCAGGCCATCGACTGGACCTCCGCGCTTGTCCTTGTCGTGGTTCTTTGTCCCGTTCTGCTGCTGGTCGCCCTATCGATCCGGCTGGACTCGGAAGGCCCCGTGCTGTTTCGCCAACCCCGCATGGGCTACCGGGGCAGGATCTGCACCGTCTACAAATTTCGTTCGATGAGGCAGCAGACCGGCTCCGGCAGCGACAAGGACAAGGCGATCACCAAACGGGATGACGATCGCATCACGCGGGTAGGGAGCTTCCTGCGCAAGTTCAGGATCGACGAGCTGCCGCAGGCCATCAACATCCTGCGCGGTGAGATGAGCTGGATCGGGCCACGGCCGGAAGCTGTCGTGCTGTCGCAATGGTATGAGGCGGAATTGCCGTTCTACCGGTACCGGCACATCGTCAGGCCGGGCGTGAGCGGGTGGGCACAAGTAAATCAGGGCCATGTCGCAGCGGTCGGCGATGTCATGGAAAAATTGCACTATGATTTTTACTACATAAAGAACTTCTCACCTTGGTTGGACGTGCTGATCGTTCTCAGGACCATAAAAACGATGTTTACCGGTTTTGGTGCGCGATAGCCAAATCAGGGCCTGAATCCGATCGCACGTGCAGGAAGCAATGGATCTCGCCTCAAGGAAAATAGCTGTCATCGGACTTGGCTATGTCGGTCTGCCGCTGGCTGTGGCCTTCGGGGCGACCAGGGATGTGATCGGCTTCGACATCAACCCGTCGCGCGTGGAGGCACTGAAGCGCGGCGAGGACCATACGTTAGAAGCCAGCGAGGAGGAAATCGCCGCCGCCAGAGGGCTGAAGTTCACCAGCGAGAAAGCCGATCTGCACGACTGCGGAATTTTCATCGTTACCGTGCCCACGCCGATCGACCGGGCCAACAGGCCGGACCTGAAGCCTCTCGTCATGGCGTCGACGACGGTCGGCGAGGTCATATCCCCGGGCGCGGTGGTGATCTTTGAATCCACCGTCTATCCCGGCTGCACGCAGGAAGTCTGCGCACCGCTGATCGAGAAACATTCCGGGCTGCGTTACAACAGCGATTTCTTCCTCGGCTACAGTCCAGAGCGCATCAACCCCGGCGATCGCGAGCACCGGCTGCAGACGATCGTCAAGGTCACCAGCGGTTCCACGCCAGAGGCGGCGGAGGCCATCGACGCGCTCTATGCCTCGATCGTGCCGGCGGGTACGCATCGTGCCTCCAGCATTGCCGTGGCCGAGGCCGCCAAGGTCATCGAGAACACGCAGCGCGACTTGAACATCGCCCTGATGAACGAGCTGTCGCTGATCTTCGGCAAGCTGGGCATCGACACGTCGGAGGTGCTGGAGGCGGCCGGCACCAAATGGAATTTCCTGCGCTTCACGCCGGGCCTCGTCGGCGGGCACTGCATCGGCGTCGATCCTTATTATCTCACCCACAAGGCCCAGGAACTCGGCTATCATCCCGAGGTGATTCTTGCCGGGCGCCGCATCAATGACGGCATGGGCCAGCATGCGGCGGACCAGACGGCCCGCCTGATGATGCGCAAGGGCATACCTGTCGTTGGCAGCCGGATTCTGGTCATGGGTGCGGCCTTCAAGGAAAACTGTCCGGACTTGAGGAATTCCAAGGTCGTCGACGTCGTCGCGCAACTGAGGCAGTACAATGCCGGCATCGATATCTGGGACCCTTGGGTCGACGCGCAGGAATGCGCACGCGCTTTCGGCACGGCGAGCGTGAAGGAGATGCCCGCCGCGCGCTATGACGGCGTCATCGTCGCTGTCGGACACGCGCAGTTCCGCAGCTTGGGCGTTGCGGGGCTGAAGTCGCTTTGCAAGGACCCCAGTGTAATCTACGACATCAAGGGGCTGTTCCCTAGGGACGTTACGGACGGGCGCTTCTGATGAAGGTATTGGTCACCGGCGCTGCCGGCTTCATAGGCTATCATGTCGCCAGGCGGCTCCTGGAGCGCGGTGACGAGGTCGTCGGCATCGACAGCATCAACGATTACTACGACCCGCAAATCAAGCAGGTGCGGCTGCGGCTCCTGGACGAGGCGAGCCGCAAGACCAATGCCGGCTATCATTTCATCCATGGCGATCTCGCCGACAGGGGCGTGGTCGACGGCTGCTTTGCCGACCATGGCTTCGACCGGGTGATCCATCTCGCCGCCCAGGCCGGCGTGCGCTACAGCCTGGAAAACCCGCGTGCCTATGTCGAGAGCAACATCATCGCCTACACCAACATGCTCGAGGCCTGCCGCGGCAGCCGTGTCGGGCACCTGACCTATGCCAGCACCTCGAGCGTCTACGGCGCCAACACCGACATGCCGTTTTCCGAGCATCGGCCGGCCGACCATCCGCTGCAGTTCTACGCCGCCACCAAGCGTGCCAACGAACTGATGGCGCACAGCTACAGCCACCTGTTTGGCCTGCCGACCACGGGGCTGCGCTTCTTCACCGTGTACGGCCCCTGGGGACGCCCTGACATGGCGCTGTTCCTGTTCACCAGGAACATCCTGGCCGGTGAGCCGATCAAGCTGTTCAACAACGGCAACCACACGCGCGACTTCACCTATGTCGAGGACATCGCCGAGGGCGTGATCCGTACCAGCGACAGCCCCGCCGCGGCCAACCCGGCCTGGGATTCCTGCCGTCCGGATCCGGCGACCAGCAGCGCGCCCTGGCGCATCTTCAACATCGGCAACAACAACCCGGTGAAGCTGACCGCCTATGTCGAGGCGCTGGAAAACGCGCTCGGCCGCAAGGCGGTGATCGAGCTGCTGCCGCTGCAGGCCGGCGACGTGCCCGACACTTTCGCCGACACTTCGGCGCTGCAGGCGGCGGTCGGCTATCGCCCCCGCACCTCCGTCACCGAGGGGGTGGGGCGGTTCGTCGAGTGGTACCAGGATTATTTTGGGCGGGGATAGCGCGAACCGATAAGGAGGCAGTGTCGTTGCTGAGGGGGTTTGTACGCGCGAACGTGGCGGTCTCTGAATATCTTGACAGGGCTTTGCCGCCACGCCTTCGCGCGGACGGCAATAGCACGTTTGCGACCGAAATCGCGCCGGCGCTGCTGTCTCCGGACACATTGGTCTACGATCTGGGTGGAGGCGCAAGACCGCTCGTCAGCCTGCCGCAGAAGCGGTGCCTCGGGCTCGTCGTGGTCGGGCTTGATCTCGCTGCCGAGGAACTGTCCAAGGCCCCCGATGGACTCTATGACGAGCAGATCGAGGCGGACCTTACCGTGTTCAAGGGAAGGCAGGACGCTGATCTGGTCATATGCCAGGCGACCCTGGAACATGTTCGCGACGGAGAGGGCGCGCTTCGCGGCATCGCCAGTTGCGTCAAGCCGGGCGGTTTGGTTGCCATTTTCTCGCCGTCACGCAATGCCGTTTTCGCCAGGTTGAACCTGATTTTGCCAGAGAGGATCAAGCGGCGGCTGCTGTTTGCCATCTATCCCGACAAAGGCAGGGGTCATGACGGATTTCCGGCTTTCTATGACAAATGCCTGCCAAGCGAAGTGGAAAGGATCGCGGCGCAAAATGGGCTGGAGCTTGTCCAGCGGCGCCTGTTCTGGAGAAGTTCATACTTCTATTCCTTCGTGCCGGCTTTCCTCGCCTGGCGCCTCTGGCTTGGCATCGCCGCTCTCTTGCTCGGCAAGGATGCGGCGGAGACCTATGCCTATGTCTTTCGGCGAAAACAGTGATCCGTCGAAGATATTCTCCGCCGGTCCTGGCCCGTTTCCGGTTGCGCCTGCTTTCCAACGGGAGAGCTAGAGCCGAACGAGGCGGTATGGCGGCGACCGGGCTTCGAACCGGATGAAGCGAACGAGGAAAGATATAAAGTCGCCGGGCGGTCCGGATGCCCGGATCGCCGTCTTCATCCCCTCGCTGCGGGCAGGTGGCACCGAGCGCGCGATGCTTACCCTGGCCCGGGAATTCGATCGGCGTGGGCTGGTGACGCATCTCGTACTTGGATGTGCGATAGGTGAATATCTTCCCCTGGTTCCCGACACGATAAGGATAGTGGATCTGCAGGCGTCTCGCATGCTGTTTTCCCTGTCCGGCCTTATTCGCTACGTCAAGGCGGAGCAGCCGCGGGTGATGCTGGCGGCGCTGCCTCACGCGAACATCCTGGCAATAGTGTCGTCCTTCCTGTCACGGCAAGGGGTGCGTACGGTCATATCCGAGAGAAGCAACCTGTCCAGGACCCTTGCGGATACGAAACTGATCCGTGAGAGATTTCTGCCGTTCCTCATGCGAATGACATACGGTTATGCTGACAGGATAATAGCCGTCTCACATGGCGTTGCGGACGATCTGATCAGGCGCATCGGGCTCGACCCGAATTCTGTCGAAGTGATCCACAACCCGTTGGATATAGAACACATTCAGGCACAGGCCAGCGCGCCCATCGATCATCCGTTCGCGGACGAGGACGGCAGGTCCCTGCTGGTCGCCGTCGGTCGCCTTGATTTCGCAAAGGACCATGCCACTCTGATTAGCAGCTTTTCACAGGTCGTAAGGAAACGACCCGTCAAACTGGCGATTGTTGGGGAAGGGCCGCTGCGCGCGTCGCTGCAGACGATGATCGATGAACTCGAGTTGCGTTCCTCGGTCGCCCTGGTCGGCTTTTCGAAAAATCCGTATCCGTGGATGCACCGCGCCGCGCTGTTTCTCCATTCGTCGCGAAGGGAGGGCTTTCCCAATACGATTATCGAAGCCATGGCCTGCGGAGCCAGGGTGGTGAGCACAAATTGCGAAAGCGGCCCTGCGGAAATCCTGGAGGACGGCAAGTGGGGGCGGCTTGTCGCGGTGGGCGACGTGCAAGCCTTCGCGGCCGCGATATTGGCCGGCCTCGATGACGTCAGCCCACCCGATGTCAGACGTCGAGCCCAGGATTTCAGTGTCGAAAAAGTGGCTGACGCGTATCTGCTCGCGATGGGTATGGGCCTGGCGAGCGCCACCCGAAAGGAGCTCCCGGATTAAAGTCCTGCATGTCATCACCGGGCTGCACAATGGCGGTGCTGAGGCGGCTTTGTTCCGTCTCTGCATGGCCGAGCACACTCATTCGCACGCAGTGGTCTCGCTTTCCGACGAAGGAAAATATGGCCCGCTGCTTCGGGAGGCGGGGGTGCCCCTGACCTGTCTGTCGATGCCGAAGGGAAGGCTAAGCCTCGGCGGGCTCGCGGCATTTCGGCGTGTCTTGTCAGCCCATCCGCCTGATATCGTCCAGTGCTGGATGTACCACGCAAATCTGGTTGGAGGCGTCCTGTCTCGGCTTGCGGGTATCCGGCTGGTGGTTTGGGGAATGCACAATTCCGGTCTGGATCCGCTTGTCGCCCCCTTGGCCACGCGGATGGCGGACCGGGCCTGCGCGCTGATATCCCGGGTGGTCCCGACCCAGATCGTGAGCTGTTCGCAACAGGCGTCACGGCGCCATATGAGTGCGGGTTACTCGGCTTCGAACTGGACGATAATTCCGAACGGTTATGATCTGGCTGTCTTCGAGCCGGATGAGAGGGCGCGCAGTCGGCTGCGTCGGGCCTGGTCGATAGATGAAGGCCAATTCGTCATCGGAAGCGTCGCCCGCTGGCATCCCGACAAGGATCACAGGAATCTCGCCGCTGCCTTGGCCAAGCTGTCCGCGCGCGCCGAGTTCCCTTTCAAATGTATTCTCGCCGGCCCCGGAATCTCTCCTGAAAATACCGACCTTGCCGGACTGCTGGACCGTTACGGCGTTCGCGACAAGGTGATGCTGCTTGGTCCGAGCGACGGTGTCGCTGCTCTCATGAGTGCGTTCGACATCCATGTCCTTGCCTCGAGGCGCGAGGCATTCCCTAACGTCGTCGCCGAAGCCATGGCGTGCGGTACGCCTTGCGTAGCGACGGATGTCGGCGATATCGGCATGATTGTCGGCAACACCGGATGTGTTGTTCCGAGCCGGGATCCCGACGCGCTTTCTCGCGCCATTACAAACATGGCTCTGGAAAACCGTGACTCGCCATCCTGGGAGACAAGACAGCAGGCATGCCGCAACCGCGTCGCTTCCGATTTTTCAGTTGAGCGGATGGCAAGGGCATACAGCGCGCTATGGGAGAGATTGTCTGCCAAGGGCTAGCGCACGGAAAACGACCAGGAACAGACAATTATATGTTAAGCTTGCGAGTCATCAGGCAGACGGTGGGGATTGTCATGTTGGAAACCGACAAGCTGTTCGCGGGCTCAATTCCGGAAAACTACGACCGCTACATGGTGCCTTTGATCTTTGAGCCGTTCGCTGCGGATATCGCGCGGCGAGCAGCGGCCCTATCGCCCGGCGCGGTCCTGGAAATCGCCGCGGGCACCGGGGTCGTCACCCGCGCATTGGCGCCAAGACTGTCGCCCGACGCAAGCTATGTCGTGACCGACCTAAACCAGCCGATGCTCGACTACGCTGCTTCGCGACAAACTCCTGATAGCCGCATCGAGTGGCGCCAAGCGGATGCGATGGCGCTGCCATTTGAAGATGCGGCCTTCGATCTTGTCTGTTGTCAGTTCGGTGCGATGTTCTTTCCGAACCGCACGTCTGCTTATCGCGAAGCCAGGCGGGTCCTGAAGCCCGGCGGACGGTTTTTGTTCAATGTATGGGATCGCATCGAGGAGAATGTGTTCGCCGATGACGTGACCAACGCTCTGGCACGGATCTTTCCCGACGATCCCCCGCGCTTCCTGGCACGCACGCCGCACGGCTATCACGACAAGGTGCTGATCCGTCGCGACCTAGAGGATGCAGGCTTCTCTCGAGTGGTGATCGAGACGAGAGCCGAACAGAGCCGCGCATCCTCGCCACGCCTTCCGGCCGTTGCCTACTGTCAAGGCACTGTTCTTCGCACCGAAATCGAGGCCAGGGAAGCTGGAAAACTGGAAGCTGCAACCGATTACGCGGCATCCGCCATCGCAGACCGACACGGCAGCGGTGAAGTCGCCGCCAAAATTCAGGCCCATGTAATCATGGCCGAGGTCTAGGTGTCGGCAGGCCCGTTCCGCACGACATGTCGCCCGCCGTACCGCACTCGGATGGCATTCGGAGGGCCGCAGATACCAGCCGGATTTGTGAGCCGCCGGGCGTGAGGATATTGGGAGCTAGGCAATAGGGTGAAGGCGCGGAACGTCAGAAGAGATTACCTGGTTTCACCCTTTGCGCTTACGCCGCAAATGCTTTTGCTTATATCGAGCCTACTTTATTTTGTTCCATTTCTTGCCGGCGGCTTTCAGTACGTTGACGTTGGCGGAAGGAAGTATGATTTTACATATGATTTGGGCACGGGGTATGCCATCGCCGTTTCCATGGTTTGCATCGCCGCAGCGATGGTTGGCTTCGTTCCGAGACGCCAGAGTTTCGAAATTGAGGGAGATAGCCAAGGAGAGTCGTTGATAATAATCGCGATGATCATTATTTTCGGCGGAATTTCGATTGCGAACCCGGCACTTTTCTCCGCGTCTAAGGCGGATGTTTTATCGTCAACTGGTCGGTTTCAGTATATATTTTACAATGCTTGTATCATCGGCGTGGTCTTTGGGGCTCTGTCTGGATGGAGGAAATCCAAGCTTGTTATGGCCCTGAGCTGGCTAGGACTAATTTTAACGCTCTATATTGGGCATAGATCCTCAGTTGCGATAACTATCCTATCTTTACTGTATGTAAGATACAGGAATGTTCCGTTGATGATGATAAGAAAACGGTATGTCATTGGCGGGCTTTCAGCATTATTTTTTCTGGCAGTGTACAAGTCGGTCTACTCCGCGGTGAAGGCGGGGAATTTCGAGCTTGTCGGCCAAAAAATAAAGTTCGACCATTTGTCAGATTCCACCCTTGTCGGGTTGGAGCAGTTCGTGACATTGGCTCATTTGGACCTTGTCGTAAAATATAACTACACCTTGCCTTGTTCCAATCTCTGGTTGGTGCTGCTTTCTTTCATTCCATTTTCGGATGCGGTCTTCGGCAAGGATGGCTGTACTTACAACGAGCAGGTCCAGCCGCTGCTTTTTCCGGGCTACAGTGGCGGTGTGGCGGCAAATATCTGGGCGGAGTTCTATGCAAATTTCGGATACGCCGGATTTCCGCTGCTCGTCATTATTCTTTCCCTGGTCTGTGTCGCCATCGAAGCAATAATCCGCAACGTGCGCAGCGCGACGCTCAAGTCTGGTCTGATCGTGGCGATCATCCACCTCACATTCTACATCCAGCGCAAGGAACTGCTCGGCGCGTTCATCTCCGCCAAGCGGGTCATCCTTGTGTCGCTTTTCATATTCGGGCTGGTGTATGTCCATCGAAAGTGCTTCCCGCAAGCGCCTGCGATGGAAGCGGGAGTGCGGGGCCTGCGCCGGGACCATGGCTGAGGACATGACGGCGATAGCCAAACCTTCTGGATGGATACGCGCGCGCAGGGTCGCTCGGGACGTCACCATGACCACATCCTCAAGTGGAGTGGCGGCTTTGTGTTCCGTCATCGCGTTGGCGCTCAATGCACGCTCGCTCGGCCCCGGAGATTTTGGCACCCTCGCCGTAATCCAGGCCTATGTCACGTTCATCTCCGGCCTCGCTACGTTTGAGAGTTGGCAGCCTGTCATCAGGCTGTCCGCCAGGTCCCGCTCGCGCCTTGGCCGGGCAGCTTCATGCGGGATCGCGCTCGACGTTTCGGCGGCCGTTGTCGCCACTGCGGTGGCGGTTGGTGGGGTCCTGCTGTTTGGGGAGTCGATCGGCGTATCCCACCAGGATCGGCTTCTGGCGCTGATCTATAGTCTCACCTTGCTGGCCAGCCTCGCGGGCACCCCCAAAGGCGTGCTTCGCCTGAATGGGCGGTACGACGTCATTGCCGGCAATCAACTCGCCCAGGGGGCTGCCGTGGTTGTTGCCTCGCTCGTCCTTTGGGCCATCGAAGCGCCTCTGATCGCCTATGTGGCTGTGTTGGCGGCGATCGGTGCGCTCTACAATCTGGCGCTGTTCGTCCGGCTGCTTGTCTATGCCCGACGCGAGAACATCAAACTATTCAATCCGCTTCGTTCCGTTCCAGGCGGCGTTTCTTTTGGACATTCCTTGTCATGGCCACCGGGACCAGTGTGCTGTCGACCCTGGTGAGTGCTAGACGACATGTAGCCTTGTTCCTTGTCGCCGGTCTTTTAGGAGATGTTGCCGCCGGCGCCTATTCCGTGGCGTCGCGTCTGGCGACGATGATGTCCCGGCTGACTGGGCCCTTGAACCAGGTGATCTTTCCCGAACTCGCGAGACTGTCCAACGAAGAATCTCCGTCCCGCCTAAACAGGCTGAACGCCCGCATCACGATGGTCTCGGCATGTGTCGCCGCGGGCATGGCGGCGGGCGGTGTCGTGCTGCAAAAATTCATCGTGGTTCTGGCCGCCGGTTCGGCCTATGCCGATGCCTCGCTGCTTTTCGCTATCTTGTTCGCGGCCGAGTGTCTCGGCCTGGCCGGAATGCATTTCAATCCTTTGATCCAGGTTCTGGCCGGAACAAAACCGCTTCTCAAGATCATGGCGTCGGCATTCATCGTCTACCTGCCGCTTTCGTTCGTCCTGTCGGGGTGGATCGGAATTCCGGGTATCGCCTGGGCCGGTCTGATCGCATCGGCGCTGGTCTACACGGCAATGATGGTGGTTTCGCAATTATTGCTGAAAAAGCAGATCCGAATCACGGAAAATATCCCAGGTCTGACAGTTTGAGATACTTGTTTTGCCTACCAAGATACCACACCAATGTTGTGCCTTGGGTGCGCATACTGACCTCGGCCGGGCATCATGTTGCAATCGACGTCGTCGAAACAGGGGCAACGGAGAATTACACACTTGTTTCTCCCAATGTAGTGGCACCATCGGCGCTGTCACGAAGAGTTATGCACATGGGTCCGAGCGATATCCCAAACTCGCCCTTTTCCTTTCCCGGTCTTGTTTCCTACTGGAGACATCTTCGGGTCGAGAATCCCGATGTGGTGATCGTGCGCGGCGTGACGCGATGGTTCTGCAGGGTCGCCGCGTTGTGTGCGATTTTGCAAGGCCGCAAGCTGGTTATCTACGATCAGGAGGATGTCAGGCCTCAGGCATGGAGCGGCACATGGATCCGCAGAGCTGTCTTTCGGCAACTCGGGATTGCGCACTTCACGTCACGGCTCCCGTCGAATCCTGGCTCCGTCGGTGCGGGAGGCGCCATGCCCCTGCCATTCGGAAATCCCTTCGAGCCGATCCGGATCGGAGCGCTGCGAGGCAGGCCGTTGCATTCGCCGCCCCGAATCCTGATGGTGGCAAAATACCGGGAGCGAAAGGGGCACAGTTTGCTTCTGAGGGCACTGGCGGTGATCTCGGCGTCCACACCATTCTCCATAACATTGTGCGGCGAGGAGGCGACGCATTCCGACGCGGCTTTTTGTGAGGCCTTGCGGCAAGAGGCCCAAGCGCTTGGACTGGCGGACAGACTTCGGTTTCAAAACAACATAGCTCATGACAGGATGATCTCGATCTATGCCAGCCATGATCTCTTGATATTGCCCTCGCGTACGGAACCTGCCGCGGTATCTCCCGTCGAGGCCGCCTGGGCGGGATGTGCCGTATTGATGTCGCGCGACAGCGGCACGAGGCATTACCTCCCTGCGGGGTCCGGGTTCGACTTTGACCCAGACGACCCGCAAGACATCGCTCGCGCGGTTGCCGGGCTTATTGCCGGGCCCGAGGACCTGCGGCTTGCAAGGGATGCATGTTTCACGCGCATCTCCTCGGTGGCCGATGACGATGTGATCTTGCGGTTGTTCGAGACTTTTGGGACTGGAACCGTGCGGACGCGCGCGTCGATGAGCTGAAGGACATCCGGAGGGGCGGGGAGTGGGGTCCGAGGTGGGAAGGAAGATTGTCATCTCGATCAACACGTCGTGGAACGTCGTCAATTTCCGCAGAGGCCTGATCGAGGCGTTGCGGCGGCGTGGCTATGATGTCGTCGTCGTCGCGCCGAGGGACGAGTATTCATCCTTGATCCCACGGATGGGTTGCCGCCACGTCGATATCGAAATCGACAATTCCGGCACCTCGCCTTTTCGCGACCTTGCGCTTCTGTGGCGCTACTGGCTTATCCTGCGCCGCGAGAAGCCGCTGGCGTTCGTAGGCTTCACCATCAAGCCCAACGTGTTTGGCTCGATGGCTGCAAACCTGAATGGCATTCCGGTCATAAACAATGTTTCGGGGCTCGGCACTGTCTTCCTCCAGGGCGGCCTTCTCCAGGGAATCGCCAAAGCCCTTTATCGCCTGGCGCTGGCCCGTTCGAAGGTGATCTTCTTTCAGAACGACGACGACCGGATGCTGTTCGTCGGCGCGCGCATCGTGCGCAAGGAACGGACCGCGCTGTTGCCCGGCTCAGGCGTCGATCTCGCGCGCTTCTCGCCGTCGCCGCGCCAGCGCGCGCCGTCCAGCGCCATCGTGTTTCTGCTGGTGGCCAGGCTGCTATGGGACAAGGGTGTAGGTGAGTTCATCGAGGCTGCCCGCCTCGTCCGTCGCCAAGCGCCTGCGGTGCGCTTCCAACTCCTTGGCTTTCTCGATGTCGAGAACCGAACCGCGGTCAGCCGCGCCGAAATCGAGCAATGGGTCGACGAGGGTTTGGTCGAGTATCTCGGTGCCACCGACGACGTTCGCCCTTTCCTGGACGCTGCCGATTGTGTCGTCCTGCCTTCCTACAGGGAGGGGACCCCACGCTCACTGCTCGAGGCGGCCGCGATGGGCAAACCTCTGATCGCCACGGACGTGCCCGGTTGCAAGGAGGTGGTGGACCATGCCGTCAACGGTTTCCTTTGCAAGGTCAGGGATGCCAGCGACCTGTCGGCACGGATGATCGATTTCGTGACGATGGACGGCCACTCCAGGGACGCGATGGGGAACGAGAGCCGGAAAAAGGTTGAACGGCAGTTTTCGGAAACGATCGTCGTCGAGAGCTACATGCATCAGATAGAGAAGCTTACGGCTGCCGCCACGTGATGAGCGGCCATCGCCTTCCGCTTCTCGGCCGTGAGCCGGCTGACACCGGATCTATTTCCGTCTTAGCGGCCGATCGCCGGGGCTTCATGAGCCGCTGCCAGTCCACGATTGTCCGATCAGGCGCAAGCTGCCGTGGCTGCATCGGTGATGGTGAACCACCTTCCCGTTCGCCAAGTCTGATCAGGAGCGCTCGCGCGCAGTCACGGGGCAAAGGATATCTCAATTGTTTTTCGGGTAATCTGAAATTCGCCGGCGATAATCAGAACTTTTCATGCGCTATTGCTAAAATGGTGAGCTCCCAAAAGGCACGAGGCAAGTCAAAATTCTAGCGCCGGCGCGAAACAGGTTGGAATTGTGGCAAAAAACTGTTACGCGCTGATGTCATAAACTTTTGATTTGCAAGTTCCAAGGAGCGGCTTCGAGAGAAGGCAAAACGAATGAATCTCATCGTCAGAACCGTGGTGGTTGGATTTGTTGTTTCCGTCGGTTTCGGTTCCGCTTCCGCATTTGCTCAGAAAGCATCTTGCAGTTGCGCGACTGCCTATCATGGTGCGTCAAATCCGGTTGGATCCATTGTTTCCGCGAATGGCGATGTGATGGTGTCGCAGGCCGCCGGCTACGGCCCGGCCAAGGCAGGAAATATGCTTGATTCCGGCAGTCGTGTGGTGGTCGGCGCCAAGGGGTCGGCGTCCGTGGCCGTTGGCGGCTGCAACCTGGATGTGCCGGCGAGTTCGAGCCTGGATGTCTCTCGCGTCGAGGGCAACATCTGCCTCAAGCTGATTGGCTCCGAGCAGACCGCCGCCATCCAGCAGTCTGGCGGAGCGGTCGGCGGTTTCGGTCCGCCCGAGGGAATTTTTTCTGGTGCGCTTCTTGCGACCGGCGTGCTTGCGGCTACGCAGGACGACGACAGCGCTGTCAGCCGTTGAAGGCTGTGGCCCATTGCCGTGATTGGCCGCGGCGCGCCGATAGTGTCTTTAGATGGGTTCGTTAACTATATTGCATTAGTAGTTGTTGAAATAGTGTGGGCGATCCTGGCGGGGAATAGCTGGTTTCGATGGGGCGGAAATGACGGGTCGAGTTGGAGTTGTTATTGCTTTTGTAGCGCTCGCAGCGGGAAATGTTTTGTTTGCCGGGTCCGCGGCTTTCGCACAGGCAGCGCAGTGTTCCTGCCTTGCGGCCATACCGGTTTCGGGAAGTGTGATCGGCCAGTTGACCAACGTCCAGGGTGACGTGCGGATGTCACAGGCTGGCGGTTATACCGGTGTGAATGGCGAGGCGCCGGTCTATTCGGGCGCACGCATCATGACGGGGGCGCAGGCTTCGGCTTCCCTGGTTGTGGGCACCAATTGCGCGTTCAACGTTCCGGCGAATGTGACCGTCCAGATCGACCCTGCCGAGGGCGGTATGTGCGTGTCGTTCGATGCACCGCAAGCCGCTGTCGTGCCGGCCGGTTCCGAGCCCGGCGTTTTGCCGGTTCTCCTCGGTGCCGGTGCGATTGGCGGTGGCGCGGCCCTTCTTCTCGGCCTGCAGGATGACGATGACGCCGTCAGCCGCTAGTCGGTCCCCAGCGTTCCTGTTCTGCGTAAGCTTGTGAAATGCGTCATTCGCCGCCATGCGGGTGATGCGTTTGTATTTTGTCGAGGCAGCGGCGTCGCTTTGCCTCCATGCAGACAGAAACGCCAATGATTGACCTGCATTCCCATATTCTGCCTGGTCTCGACGATGGCTCTTCCAGTCTGGCTGAATCGCTCGAAATGGCGCGGCTGGCAGCGGCTGATGGGACAACGCATATGGTGTGCACCCCGCACGTCATGCCCGGCGTCTATGAGAACAGCACGACAAATATTGCCCAGGCAGTCGAGGCGCTGGTCAGGGAACTTGCTTGCGCCAGCATCCCGCTTGTCCTCTACGTCGGCGCCGAGGTTCATGTTTCGCCTGATCTTCCCGACCGGCTGAAGCTCGGCAAAGTGCCGACGTTGAACGGATCGCGCTATTTCCTCTTTGAGCCACCGCATCACATCTTGCCGCCGCGGCTCGAGGATCTCGCTTCCCGCCTCGTTGGCGCGGGCTATATTCCGATCCTGACCCATCCTGAACGGTTGACCTGGATCAAATCGAACTATGACGTAGTCGAGCGATTGAACGCATTGGGCTGCCTTATCCAGCTCACGGCGGATTCGGTCGTAGGAGCCTTTGGCCGGACCGCTCTCTACTACTCGGAAAAGCTGCTCGACGAAGGCAGGGTGGACATCATCGCATCCGATGCGCACGGCCCGTCGAGGCGTCGGCCGGGGCTTTCCCAGGCGGTGGTCGCCATCGCAAATCGGTGCGGCGAAGATGAAGCCTACAATATGGCGGTGAAACGCCCGGGCGCGATATTGCAGAATCAGCTGCTCGCGCCCATTGGAAAAGTGAGCACCAAGAAATTGTATGCCGGCAGCGCGAGCCGTTTCGGCGGATTGGGTCGGCTGTTCAAGAGCGGGTCTCTGGGATGAACATTTTCGATCTTGCCAGAAACAATGCAGGTATGCCGACGCTGGCCGCGTTGCTTGCACTCTCTGCTTGCGCGAGCTCTTCTTCGACATCATCGACGGCCTCCGTCGAAGCGTTGCAACCGACATCGTCTTCGACGGCCCTTGCCGGCGGTGGTGCGCTGCAGGTGGTGAAAGACCTGCCAGCGCCGCAAAACACGCAAAATGGCAGCGAGCAGCCGCTGTCAGCCAACGACGTGCTCGAAGTCAGCGTCTTCCAGGTCGATAATTTGAACAGGACCGTTCAGGTCGATGCCAGCGGCCAGATTTCCCTTCCGCTCATTGGCGCGATGACCGCGGCCGGCAAGACCGTTCGTCAGCTCGAGAAGGAAATCGAGACCGCGTACGGCGCAAAATATCTGCAATCGCCCGACGTGACGATTTTCGTGAAGGAATCGGTAGGCCAGCGCATTACGGTCGACGGCGAAGTCAACAGGGCAGGCATCTATCCGGTGTCCAGCAGCGCTTCCCTGCTGGATGCGATCGCGCTCGCCGGAGGATTCAATGCTGTCGGCGACGCCGGCAAGGTCTTCGTCTATCGCAATTTTGGCCAGAGCAGGCTGGTCGCCAACTACAATGTCGAGGAAATTCGCGCAGGCAAGAATCGCAACCCGCGCATCTACGGCGGCGACGTGATCGTCGTTTTCGCTTCGAAGTCGAAAATCGCGATGAACAATCTCAAGGACGCGTTGGGTCTCGCCTCGAGCGCGGCCCGCATTGCGGTCATTCCATAAGACAGGCACGGCCGGCCCACGGACAAACCAGGATGACTTTGCGCCATGCTCGATCGCAACAGGCAGCCCCAAATTGCCGGTCCCGGACATGGCCAAGCCCTGTCCGCGGATCTTTATTACGATGGGGCGCAGAATTATAGCCCGTATGGCCGTGACTATGCCGCCCAGGACGAGGGCTTCAATCCGCTCCGTTTGCTGTTCTATGTCATCCAGTATCGCTGGCTGATCGTCATGATGGCCGTGGCGGGCCTCGTCGCCGGTGTCATTGTGACGATGATGCAGACACCCAAATATCAAGCGACGACGCAGCTGGAGGTTCTGGTCCCTTCGGCAAAGGTCTTCCAGGACATTGAGGTGGTTTCCGAAAACAGTGACGTCCGGGCGTTTCTGACCGCCCGGGAGAAATTGAAGAGCAGGGCCTTGGCGCAGCGCGTGGTCTTTCAACTGGGCCTAGCCGAAAAGCCGGACTTCCTGTTTCCGACTCCGAGTTTTTCAATCGGCAACATCTTCTACCGCGCCTTCGGAATTTCCAAATCGCCCTCGATCCAGGAAAAGACGCCCGAAGAGCGGGAAGGCATGGCGATCAAGCGCGTCCTCGATGACCTCACGGTCAATCTGGTGACGAACACCAGCCTGTTGTCGATCACCTTCGTCGACCAGAAGCCGAAATATGCGAGCGATGTCGCCAATCAGGTCGCCCAGAGCTTCATCGATCAACGTCTCGACCAGACCAGCGAGACGTCGGATCTGGCAAGGCAGTTCATTCAGGAGCAGGTCCTGCAGGTCAAACAGAAGCTGCAGAAGTCCGAGGAGGAACTGGTCGCCTATGCCAAGGATGCCGGCATTACCGTCACCGGCGGCGACAAATCGCTGATCGGGTCAAACATCGAGGCCCTCAACACGGCACTCGCGACCGCAATCCAGGAGCGTCTCGATGCCGGGCGGATGGTGGATCAGGTGGACAAGGGGCGTGGCGCCAGTCTCGGTCCGGTTCTGGAGAGCGAAGGCCTGCAGAAGCTCAGTGAAAAGCTCGCGGACCTCACAAGCCAATACCAGCAGAAATTAGGCATCCTGAAACCTGGCTTTCCAGAAATGCAGCAGTTGCAGTCGCAGATCAAGGAACTGCAGCGGCTCTACAACAATGGCGTACTGGCGATAACGGACTCGCTACGGTTGAAATTTCAGGAAGCGCAGAACAAGGAAGCCGACCTCAAGGCCAAGCTCACGGAGCTGGAAAAGCAGCAGATCGTCTTCAACGACAAGAACATCAAATACACCATCCTCAAGCGCGAGGTCGATTCCAACCGGTCGCAGTATGACGGCCTGATCGCCAAGCTGAACGAAGTCGGCGTGAGTTCTGAGCTCAAGACGCAAAGCGCTGCCGTTGTCGATGTCGCGACCCGGCCCTTGAGCCCTTATTCTCCTCGCCTCAGCATCAATCTTGCAATAGCCTTGGTGCTCTTCATGGCCTTGAGTGCGTCGATCATCTACATCGTCGAATTGCTCAACAACACCTTCACAAATCCGGAGCAGGTCGAAAAAGAACTCGGATTGGCCATGCTCGGCATCTTGCCGCTCGTCGATGACCGGGAACTCATAGCCAGCATAGCCGATCAGAAGTCGGGGCTTTCGGAGGCCTATCGTTCGTTGCGGACGTCGCTGCAATTCTCAGGAGCGGAAGGGGCGCCGCGTTCGCTGCTGGTGACCAGCTCCGAACCGTCGGAGGGTAAATCGACCACATCGTTCAAGCTTGGCCAGGATTTTGCCGCTCTCGGCGCAAAGGTTCTGCTTGTCGACGGTGATTTGCGCAAACCCAATCTGCATCGGCTGTTCGGCCTCGACAACGCGATCGGCTTGAGCAATCTCCTGACAAACACCGTTCGCAAGGAAGATCTGGCCGGTATCTTCAGAGCGACGAAATATCCCAATGTGACTGTTCTGACGTCGGGGACGATACCGCCGAACCCGGCGGACCTGCTCTCTTCGCCCAAAATGGCGCTGATCATCACCAATCTCGGCAAGCGCTTCGATCTGGTCATCATAGATGCGCCGCCCGTCGTTGGCCTTTCGGATGCGCCGATCCTCGGCCGGCTTGCCGAAGGCACGCTGATGGTGATTTCCACCAACCAGGTAACCCGCAAATCCGCCAAAACGGCTCTGAAGCGTCTACGAGCAGCCGGAGCGAATGTCATCGGGGCAGCGATGTCGAAATTCCAGGTGAAGAAGTTCGACTACAACTACGCCTACAAATACATGAATTCCCAGTATTACGAATACGGCACGAATACCCCGAAAATCGAGGGCAAAGTCGATGGTGGAGCAGGCCAGCCCGCGCATGCAAAGTCTCCTGCGTTCAGGCGTTTGGTTCGTCGCCTCCGTTCTGGTGTTGATGGCTTCGTCGACCGGGCTAAGTCGTCTTCTTGAGACGGGAACGCCAAGCGTCTCTCTCGCGCTGGATCCGTTGAACGTAGATGCTTTGATAGGCGAGATCGCCGGCGAACTGAACCAGACGAACGACGGTGCCGATCTCGACGGGTTGGCCGCAAAGGCCCGGAATGCGCTTCGCTTCAACGTCGCGGATGCACGCCTCTATAGCCTGATCGGTGAGATCAAGTATCGCCAGGGCGAGAAGGACCAGGCGTTCGAACTCTTTGATCGGGCTCGAATGCTGTCCAAGACCGAAATACACGCATTGCGGAGATCCATCGATCGCTCCGTCGAGACGGACAACATGGTAAGGGCTGTAGCCGAGATCGATATCTTGCTGCGTCGGTGGCCTGATCAATTTTCAACCGTGGCCGCCGGTTGGCCGGCCATTCTCGCCAATCCCGAAGGGTACGGGGCCGTGCTCGCCGCCATCCGGGCGGAGGCGCCATGGCGGGGCAAGCTTTTTTCGACCCTTGGCCAGAACCCCCAGGGTTTGGCAGCCGCAAACCAACTGTTGCTCGATCTCGCGGGGTCCCCGACGTCTCCAACGTCCAACGAATTGTCGGCCGTGATCGATGGCTACATCAAGCAAAGGCAATATGACCCGGCCTATCGGCTGTTTCTCTTCAGCCTGTCCGACGAGGAACGGAAACTGGGCGGCTACATTTTCAACGGCGGCTTCGAACCGGTCCACAGCGGCAAACCATTCGACTGGGTGATACACGACCGGTCGGGTATGGAGATCACCTTCGCCGGATCGCGGGATGCAGGTGAAAGCGACAGAGGAGCGACGATTCGATTTCTGAACACGCCCGTCAAGAACGCGGCGCTTCAGCAATTTATCGAACTTCCTCCTGGCTCCTACAGGATTTCCCTGAACGCTTCGGCCACGAATCTCAAACTGCCGAAGGATTTGTTCTGGTCTCTCAGGTGCGTCGCTCCCTCACGCGAGATAGCCCGCTTCAACATACCGGAAGGCACCTTCAACAGGCGAAGCCTGAGCCTGGACTTCACGGTTGGGCCGGCGGCGTGCCCGATGCAGTTGCTGAGACTGGAAACGGCCACGATCGCACAGAGTTGGCGGTTTCGGTATGTCGGGACGTTGGTCATGCACAAATTGAGCATCGAAAGAGTATCGTTGTGAGAGAACGGTCGCGACAGCCCACGCAGTGGGACAAATATCTGCTTGGCTCGGTGCTCTTTCTATCCATGCTGATTGGTGGCGGCACCGCGAGCGGTCTGTACACCGAGATGCTGATCGAGATTGCGGCGGTCATCTGCGCCGCGGCGATCCTCTCGAGGCCGTCGCAACAGGCAATTCCCCGCGCCGTGTTGTGGTTGCTTGCTCTTGTGGTTGCGGTGTTCTGTTTTCAGGTCGTGCCGCTGCCCGCGACCCTGCTCGAGGGGGTACGGCCCGCGGTGCTGCTTGCGGATCCATGGCTGGATGGCGAAAGCCGGTTGCGCTTCGTCAGCGTCGGAGTGGGGCGCACCATCGAGTGCATGCTCTATTTTGTCGCGGCCGCGGCGTTCTTCCTCGCCGTCCTGCGCCTGCGCGCCGAGCAGGTCCACGGTCTTCTGCCGTTCTTTTTCATGGGGGTGATCTGCAATGGCCTGGCGGCGGCGATCCAGTATTCGCTCTCCGATACCGTCGCCATCGAGGGACTGCTGCCGTTTACCATCAATGCGGGTCTCTTTGCCAACCAGAACCACTTCTCGGCCTTGCTCTTCGTCTCGATCCCCTTCGTGGTATATTATGGCTTGTTCCGCGGCCACCTTCTGTCAGGAGCGCTCGGTCTGGTAACCCTCCTGCTGCTGCTTCTGGCCGCCGGTTCGCGGGCCGGCATTTTGATCGGGCTGGCGATCACCGCCATCTCCGTTGTCTTCCTGTCCGCGCGCTCGAGGGTTGGTGGTTATGGCATCCTCGCGGTTTTCATCGGCCTTTCGATCTACACGATCGGCGCGTGGGCAAAGATCGATGCCAAAGTGGTCGACCCGGCCTTCGGACGAGCCGAATTCGCACGGACCACGGTTGAGGGAATTGAACAGAATTGGACCACCGGTGTCGGATTTGGCGCTTTTCAGAAGGTTTACCAGATCCATGAAAAAGGCAGCATGATCTTCAAGTCTTATGTCAATCATGCGCACAACGATTATCTGGAATTGGCGCTAGAGGGCGGTTTGCCAGTTATCTTGCTGATGGTTGCCTATGCGGTGCTGCTGTCCGCATCGTCCACCAGAATTCGCGGGGAACCGTTGCAGAAGGCGGCTTTTCTGTCGCTAGCTTTTCTGCTCGTTCATTCCCTCGTCGATTATCCCCTGCGAACCGCCGCCCTTGCGATGACGTTTGCCTGTTTGAACGGTATTGTCTTTCACCGCGGTTTTGCCGATCGGCTCAACCAGAGGGATGAATTGGGCAAGGCCAGCCGCCGCGACGAGGACAATCTGCTTGTCCCGGCCAGGGCATCGGCCTTGCCAAGGTAGGACCAGGTGGGTTCGGCCGAAGCGGGAGGCGCCAGCCGATTGCCCGTGCGTGGCCAATGCGTTTGTTGTGTGCCGCATTGACAAGCCAATGCATGAAACCTAAGCACAGGCAATCAGGGCCGGGGGGCTTTGGCATGTCGAGGAGAGCTTCTTGAAAGGAATTATCCTTGCTGGAGGCAGTGGAACGCGTCTCTATCCACTAACATTAGCAGTCTCTAAGCAAATTCTTCCCATCTACGACAAGCCGATGATCTATTATCCGCTGAGCGTTCTGATGCTCGCGGGGATAAGAGAGATCCTGGTCATTTCGACGCCGCGTGATCTGCCGGCTTTCCGTGACTTGCTCGGCGACGGATCGGACTTCGGGCTGGCACTGTCCTACGCCGAGCAGCCGCAGCCCAATGGCCTCGCCGAAGCCTTCATCATCGGCCGCGATTTCATCGGCAAGGACAGCGTGTCGATGATCCTGGGCGACAACATCTATTTTGGCGACGGGCTGTCGCAGCTTTGCCGCGCCGCTGCATCGCGCCAGACAGGCGCTTCGGTGTTCGCCTACCATGTCGAGGATCCTGAACGCTATGGCGTGGTGTCCTTCGACAAGGCGACCGGGACCGCGCTGACGATCGAGGAAAAGCCACAAAGCCCGAAGTCCAACTGGGCCGTCACGGGTCTCTATTTCTACGACAATGACGTCGTCGACATCGCCCCGACCATCCGCCCTTCGGCGCGGGGCGAGATCGAGATCACGGCGGTCAACAATGTCTATCTCGAGCGCGGACAGCTCCATGTTCACCGGCTGGGACGCGGCTATGCCTGGCTCGACACCGGCACGCATGACAGCCTGCATGAAGCCTCTTCCTTCGTGCGCACGATCGAACACCGCCAGGGCATCAAGGTCGCCTGTCCGGAGGAAATCGCCTTCGAACAAGGCTGGCTGAGCGCTGACGAGGTGTTGCAGCGTGCAGCTCGCCTGGGAAAGAACGAATACGCCGCCTATCTGCGCCGGCGTGTCGCCGATCTGTCGGAGGGCTAGATGCTGGAGGTGAGATCCCTTGGCATCGACGGGGTGCTGGAAATCGTTCCCAAACGCCATGGCGATGCGCGCGGTTTCTTCATGGAAACCTACAATGCCGAGCTCTTTTCGCAGGCCGGGATCGACCTGGTTTTCGTGCAGGACAACCACTCCTATTCCGCCGCCGCGGGCGTGCTGCGCGGGCTCCATTACCAGCTGGCGCCGCGTGCCCAGGACAAGCTGCTGCGGGTGATCCGCGGCAGCATTCTCGATGTCGCGGTCGACATCCGCCGCGCCTCGAAAACCTTCGGAAAATGGGTCGCCCTCGAAGTGTCGGCGCAAAAAGGCAACCAGATCCTGGTGCCGAAGGGCTTCGCGCACGGCTTCGTCACGCTCGTGCCCGACACCGAGGTGCTGTACAAGGTGACCGACACCTATTCGCCCGAGCATGACCGGTCGATCCGTTTCGACGATCCTACCATCGGCATCGGATGGCCGTCGCTGGCCGGCGGCTTCCAGCTTTCGGACAAGGACCTCAAGGCGCCGCTGCTCGCCGTCGCCGAGGTATTCGCCTGATGGGTATTTGCGTGAGGACTGCGGTATGAATTTTCTGGTGACGGGCGGTGCCGGCTTCATCGGCTCGGCGGTATGCCGGCATTTGTGCGCCAACCCGGCCTACCGGGTGACCAATCTCGACAAGCTGACCTATGCGGGCAATCTGGCCTCGCTGCGGCCGATCGAGAACGCCGATAATTATAGCTTCGCCCAGGCCGACATCTGTGACGAGAGGACGGTGCTCGACCTTCTGCGCCGGCACGATATCGACATCGTCATGAACCTGGCCGCCGAGAGCCATGTCGACCGCTCGATCGACGGACCGGGCGCCTTCATCGAGACCAACATCGTCGGCACCTACAAGATCCTCAACGCCGCGCTGGAATACTGGCGTGGCCTGTCCGACGACAGGAAAAGCCGCTTCCGCTTCCATCACGTCTCCACCGACGAGGTGTTCGGCGACCTGCCTTTCGACGGCGGCATGTTCGTCGAGGAGACGCCCTACGCGCCGTCCTCGCCCTATTCCGCCTCGAAGGCGGCCTCGGACCATCTGGTGCGCGCCTGGCACGAGACCTACGGCCTGCCGGTCGTGCTTTCCAACTGTTCGAACAATTACGGCCCCTATCATTTTCCCGAGAAGCTGATCCCCCTCGTCATCCTCAACGCGCTCGACGAAAAGCCGCTGCCGGTCTATGGCGCCGGCGCCAATGTGCGCGACTGGCTGTTCGTCGAGGATCACGCGCGCGCCCTGGAACTCGTCGCCACGAAAGGGCAACCGGGCGAGAGCTACAATGTCGGCGGCAATTCGGAACGCACCAACCTTGCCGTCGTCGAGACGATCTGCGACCTGCTCGACACCAGGCGTCCGCGCGCCGGCGGCAGGCGCTATCGCGAGCTGATCTCCTTCGTCACCGACCGTCCCGGCCACGACCGCCGCTACGCCATCGACGCCACCAAGATAAGCCGCGAGCTCGGCTGGACCCCCAGGGAGAATTTCGACAGCGGCCTTGCCAGGACCGTGGACTGGTTCCTCGACAACGAATGGTGGTGGGGGCCGATCCGCGAACAGCGCTATGCCGGCGAAAGACTGGGCGAAGCCCGCAAGGTGGGCGCGTGAGGCTGCTTGTCACCGGACGCGACGGCCAGGTCGCGGCAAGCCTGCTCGCGGCCGGCCAGGCGCGCGCCGGCGTGGAGGTCGTCGCCATCGGTCGCCCGGAGCTTGACCTGGCACGGCCCGACACCATCATCGACGCCATCGCGGGTGCCAAGCCTGATATCGTCGTATCCGCCGCCGCCTATACCGCCGTCGACCAGGCCGAGGACGAGCCCGATCTGGCCTTTGCGGTCAACGCGACCGGTGCCGGCAAGGTGGCGGAGGCTGCGGCGCGGCTGGGCGTGCCGGTCATTCACCTGTCGACCGACTATGTCTTCGACGGCACCAAGGCCGATGCCTATGTCGAAACCGACCCGACTGCGCCGCTTGGTGTCTACGGCGCCTCCAAGCTCGCCGGCGAGCAGGCGGTGGCATCAGCCAATCCGCGCCACCTGATCCTGCGCACCGCCTGGGTTTACAGTCCGTTCGGCAAGAATTTCGCGAAAACCATGCTGCGGCTGGCCGCCGACCGCGATGAGATTTCGGTGGTATCAGATCAATGGGGAAATCCCACATCCGCCCTTGATATCGCCGACGCGATCCTGCATACGGCCGCACTGCTGCATGGCGACAAGGACTTCGCCGCATTCGGCACCTATCACCTAGCCGGCACGGGCGAGACCAACTGGAGCGGCTTTGCCCGTCATATCCTCGACACAAGCCGGGGGTTTGGTGGTCCCTGGGCGCGGGTACGGGATATCACGACGATGGACTACCCAACCAAGGCGCGCCGCCCTGTCAACTCGCGGCTGTCGAGCGCGAAATTCGCGAGCGCGTTCGCGTGGACGGCGCCGGACTGGCGGAAGTCGACGGAAAAGGCAGCTGCTCGGCTTGTCTCCTAATGCAACAGTTTCAAATTTCTCCGCTGGAAATGGTTCGCGGCTTGTGGCGCAATCGCTCCCTTATTGGAGCTTCGATCAAACGCGAAATATTCGGACGTTATCGAGGGTCGTTCCTGGGGATTTTATGGTCATTTTTTAATCCGCTTTTGATGTTGGCGATATATACTTTCGTATTTGGCACCGTTCTCAAGGCTCGCTGGGGAGGTGGCGTCGGATCTCAAGTGCAGTTCGCTCTCATCCTTTTCGCAGGGTTGATCATTTTTAACCTTTTCGCGGAGTCAATAAACCGAGCTCCAACTTTAATTGTTTCAAACCCAAATTACGTCAAGAAAATCGTATTCCCGCTTGAAATACTGCCGTGTGTCGTCATTGGTTCCGCAGTGTTCCATCTTTTGATAAGTCTTGGGGTTTGGTTTTTGGCCTACGTTGTGCTTTATGGCATACCTCCGATCACCGTGATATATTTCCCTTTGGTGCTTCTGCCGTTTTTGATCTTCATATTGGGTTTGAGTTGGATGCTCGCGTCGCTAGGGGTATTTCTGCGTGACGTCTCGCAGTTCATCGGTATCCTTATAACGGCGATGATGTTTCTGTCGCCCGTATTCTACCCGGCGAGCGCGCTGCCGGAAGTCTATCGCCCGCTGCTCTATCTGAATCCGCTGACACCTGCGATCGAGTATTCACGTGACGTGCTCTACTGGGGCAAACAGCCGGATTTCACGCTTCTCGCCGTCTATCTGTTGGCAGCCTCCCTGTTTGCCTGGCTCGGCTTTGCCTGGTTCCAGCGGACCCGGAAAGGATTTGCCGATGTCCTCTGATGTATCGGTCAAGGTGGAAAATCTGAGCAAATGTTATCAGATTTACGACCGACCTCGTGACCGACTTAAGCAGTTCGTGATGCCGCGCCTTCACCGCAATGTCGGGATGCAACCACGACAATACTTTCGCGAATTTTGGGCGCTCAAAGACGTCTCGCTGGAGGTCAAAAAAGGCGAAACCGTTGGCATCATCGGTCGCAACGGCAGCGGAAAATCGACGCTTCTGCAGATGATTTGCGGCACCCTCAATCCGACCAGCGGCCAGATCCAAACCAACGGAAGGATCGCAGCGCTTCTGGAGCTCGGTTCTGGTTTCAATCCGGAGTTCACGGGGCGCGAAAACATACACCTGAACGCCGCAATACTGGGTTTAAGTCCGGAAGAGACTGAAGCCCGCTTCGATGATATCGCCATTTTTGCCGATATAGGTGATTTTCTTGAGCAGCCTGTGAAGAGTTATTCCAGCGGGATGGTGGTGCGATTAGCATTTGCCGTTCAGGCCATGATCAACCCTGATATTCTCGTGGTAGACGAGGCCCTGGCTGTCGGCGACGAGAAATTCCAGCGCAAATGTTTCGCGCGACTGGAGGAGTTGAAGGGCAGAGGAACATCGATCCTGTTCGTTTCCCATTCGGCGCCCAGTATCATCGAATTGTGCGACCGGGCATTGCTTCTCGATCGAGGGGCGCGGATTATGTACACGTCGCCACAGCAGGCCATACGCGCCTACCAGAAAATAATATATGCACCAGACAAGGAGCACCAACTCCTTGTCGAGAGCTATAGGGCGGCCGATCAGAGCGGCGAAGCGCCAGCCGTTGACGGCGAGTTTCCTGTCCTTGAGGTATCAGAGAAGGCTTCGGACGAAAACGCCGCAACATTCGATCCCGGGCTCATTCCGGAAACGACGTCTATTTACCCTGTTCAGGGAGCGGAGATCGAAAACATAGCCATATTCGACGAGAACGATAATGCTGTGAATGTCCTGAACCCAGGATCGGTCTATCAGTTTGAAATCTCGGGAAAGTTTATTGACAGCCTTCCTGGCGTTTACTTCGGGATACATATTCGCAATATCTCTGGAGCGGTCATCACGGGGCAGAGATATCCAGAGGAAGGCAGCTTTGTCAGGGCCGTCCGAGGCGGGGGCGAATTCAAGGTCAGGTTCTCGTTCAACATGAGCCTTATCTCGGGCGTGTATTTTGTCGGTGGCGGCGTTTGGTCTGCCGAAGAACCGACCTGCGCTCATCGAATAATGGATGCAATTATGTTTCGTGTGTTAGCGGCGGGAAAGCCTAGTTCATTTGGGTATGTGAACTTGAGTGCGGGTCAACCTCGCCTTGAGACGGCTTAAGTCAAACATGGTGGAAGGGACGTTACTTGCGGTAGGCGATTCGCATTTGGAGGCGCTTAAGCTGGCAGCAGAGCTAAACCTTCTGGATGTAGCAACGAGCGATTTCTGCATTGTTCCTGGTGCCACAGCCGTCGGCTTAAGAAATCCAAACTCGCTAACGGACGCGGTCAATCTGTTCAAATCTTTCCTTAGATCGGCCTCGAAACGCTCGCATGTCCTTCTCCACCTAGGTGAAGTGGATTGTGGATTTGTAATGTGGTGGAGGGCAAACAAGCGGGGGGAGAGCGTGGAGGAGCAGTTTCAGGAGTCTGTTAACGCGTATGGTGAGTTTGTATCGGACATTCTGGCAATGGGGTTTGAGCGCTTGTGCATAACCGGCGCGAGCCTTCCGACGCTCGACGATCGGTTCAATATGGGCGAGGTTGCTAACCTGCGCCGCGAGGTTTCAGCGAGCCTGCATGACAGAACCCAATTGACACTCAGATACAACCGCGCGCTGCAGGAGATCGCTAATCGCATGAGTGTGAGCTATTTTGATATCAGCAGGGCAGTGTTGGACCGGTCGTCGCACGTCGTCCACGAGTTCTTCAGAAAATCAGATCCTCGGGATCATCACCTTGATTGTCTGAAAACGGTCGGAATCTGGGCCGAAAAATGCAACGCATATATGGTCGGTGACCTGTGATGCATCCGCAGAATGATAAGGGTAAGAAGTTGCGCCTAGGACATGTCGAACGTTTAGTCGGCGAAAGCCAAGGGCTAGTTCGCCATCTGCAATGGAATAGCTACCTGTCGAAGCAGTACAGAATATTGTACGTTAGCACCCCAAAAGTCGCGTGTACGTCTCTCAAGTGGTGGTTTGCTTGCTTGGAAGGTTATGCCCAGGCGCTGCATGGCATTGCGGACAGCGACGAGAGTGATCCTGACCTAGTTGTTCACGAATCCCACAAGGTGGCGCCGCATGTCACCGGTTTGAAGCAGGAGGACCTATCAGAGGCGCTGTCCTCGGATTCCTATTTTCGATTCGCCGTCGTCCGAAATCCTTACGAGCGGCTATTTTCTGCCTGGCAGTCGAAAATTTTGGTTCGGGAGCCGCATCAAGCCCGACTTTATCCTAACAGTGAGTTCCTCCACTATCCGGTGAATGACGAGCGCGATATTGCTGCGGCATTTGAGGCATTTCTTGAGCATCTGGCCGCCAATGAAGCTCCCTCCTACTGGGATCATCATTGGACGCCCCAGGCAGATTTGCTTCGTCCTGATCTCATCACTTATTCGCAGATTGCAAAAATCGAGCAGGCGCCGGAGTTAAGCAAGGCCCTGGTCGATTGGATTGGTCAATACGTTCCGGACCCCTTTGGGGTTCGACGGGCCAACGAGAGCCTTATCCCTTATGCTCCAGAATTTCTGACCAACCGAAGTGCCGAACTGATCGCCAGCCTATACAGCGTCGATTTCGACATCTTCGGATATGAACGAACGCCCCCCTCTCGACGGAAGGCTTTTTCCCGCGAGCAGTTGGATGTTGCGCTTAAGGCCATCGGGCTTATCCGTGGACGACATCAGCAATTGGAGTTGCGCGCCGTCAGGATTGCCGAGCTTGGTACGGCGCTTTCGGCGCGCGAGGGTGAAATTATCCATCTCAATCAGAAGCTAAGTGAGGTTGGGGAGCAAATTGCGAGCCTTCAGCTAGCGGTCGACGAACGCTCGGCAGAAATCGTTGACCTCAATGGGACCGTTGCCGATCGTGACCGGCAAGTCGCCAGCCTGGGTACGACGGTTGGCCAGAAGGATAACGTTATCAGTAGGAGCGACAGCGAGATTGCAAGGTTGCATGACGCTATTGGCGGGCGCGACAGCGAGATTGTATGCTTACATGACGCCATCGGCGAGTGTGACAGCGAGATTGCGAGGTTGCATGACGCCATTGGCGGGCGTGACAGCGAGATTGCGAGGCTGCACGACGCCATTGGCGGGCGTGACAGCGAGATTGCGAGGCTGCACGACGCTATTGGCGGGCGTGACAGCGAGATTGCGAGGTTGCACGACGCTATTGGCGGGCGTGACACCGAGATTGCGAGCTTGCACAATGCCATCGGTGAGCGTGATGGGCAGATCGCCCATCTGACCACCGAAATCGCGAAGCGCCTCATCGATAGAGATGACAAGCTTTCTGCTCTTCAACATGCCTACGATCAAATCCAACGATCGATTTCAGGGCGCTTGTTCGTATCCCTGCCTAGGATTCTCGGTGTTGGTCGGCAGGAGCGCTCCTCCGACGCTGCCCCAGCGAAGAGGTTTTGGAAAGATCTGCTCGGTGGGTGGGTCGCCAAGTCGTCGACTCGTACAATCCGCGCGAGTTCTCTGTTCGACGCGGACTATTATCGGGCCGCTTATCCGGATTTGAAGGACGCGGACCTGGATCTCGCAAGTCATTATTTCGTCCATGGCTGGAGAGAGCTCCGAAACCCATCGCCGCTGTTCAACACGGCGCAATATCTATCCGACAATCCGGATGTAGCTAGGGTAGGCGTCAACCCACTCGTTCACTATCTCAAGCACGGCAAGCGAGAGGGTCGGGCGCTCGCGCCGGCACCGAGCGTCCTCGCCGAGCCCGGTGGTCCCGACAATGCGCCGGCCGCGATCGACTCCGCAGCACTGGAATACCGAACGTTGTCGAGTGAAGAACTCGCGGCCGAAGTCGATGCCATCCATGCGTCGGGGCTTTTTGACGAGCGCTTTTATGTATCCATGTATGCCGACCTTGAACTCTCTCCCGACGCGGCAATTAGGCATTATTGCGAACGGGGCTGGCAGGAAGGCAGAAATCCGTCCGACGAATTCGATACCCAATTTTATCTTGCTACCTACCACGACATCCGCAACGCGGGCTTAAATCCCTTTTGGCACTACGCTACGTCCGGGTGGACGGAGCACAGGCATGCTTTGCCTGATCTAACAATCCGCCACGAAAATGATGTCTGGTTTGGAGCAATTGAAAGCGACATCAAGCCCCTGGCTTTCTATTCATCCCCAGATTGGAATGGTTTGCGACGCGGCCGACCAGCCTTCAAGGGACATGCATATCCTCCGCAGCCCGCCGCGGAACTTGGCCATTACGCTCCCGTTGACTGGCAAGTGCTAAAGCGTCAGGCGCAAATGGCCGTGCACCACGGCATTGTGGGCTTCGTTTTCGATCTCGATATTGCGAATTTCGGAACGGGGTCGTCGCCGATCGACCACTTCCTAGCTCATGCCGACATCGAAATCGGGTTCTGCCCACAGGTGGAGCTTTCACCGGATATTCCGACGATGCAACTTGTCGAGGCGCTCGCTCCAGTTCTCACCGATTGTCGGCAAATCCACGTTGGAGACCGGCCTGTCCTCGTAGCCAGAGCTGCCGACCCCGGTCCTGCCCTAGACGGGCGTCTGGCTGAACTGCGAAGATTGCTTGTTGACGCAGGAATGTCAAACCCGTTCATGATTGGCCGGTCGGCCGGTTCAGGTGACGAAGCGGCGTTGGCCGGCTCTTTTGACGCGGTGCTCAGTCTGCCTAGGGTGGAAAAGAGCGGCGCATTTTCGCCCGTGGACAAAAATGGAACCCACACGATTCCTTACAGTGTGGTGGCGTCGCACGGCGTCGCACTGGCTGAACGAGACCGGGATGCCGCCCATCTGTTCTATCATGCGATAACCGTGGGGCACGACAACACCCCTCAGGGGTCAGAGCACCCGCTGGTCTATACGCGGTTCACCATGGGCGATTATCGCCGGTGGCTGGACGCCGTGATTGACATGACGAGAGCTGTGCACGCACCAGACCGGCGCCTGTTGTTCTTGGATGCGTGGAACAATTGGAGCACAGGTAGCGTCCTTGAACCTGACAAAGTAGGTGGCTTTGCCCGCCTCAACGAAACGGCACGCGCGCTCGCCAATCTGGAGTCAGGCCTGCGCATGCCTAAGGTATCCGTCATTGTACCAAACTATAATCACGAACGATTCCTGCGTCGCCGCCTCGACAGCATCTATCAACAGACCTATAGAAACATCGAAGTAATCTTAATGGATGATTGCTCTTCTGACCGGAGCAAGTCCATTCTGGATGAGTATGCCAGCGTACACCCTGAAATAACGCGTAGGATATACAATAACGGGAATTCGGGCGGGCCGTTCCGCCAATGGGCAAAGGGCCTCAGGTGTGCCACCGGCGATTTGGTCTGGATTGCCGAAAGTGACGATTTTTGCGACGAGCTATTCCTCGAAGTTTTGGTGCGCTGCTTTGATGATGAAGCAGTGATGCTGGCATATGGGAGCTCTGTCTTCGTCGACGCTCGTGAAATTCCAATGCAGAACGGATTCGTCGACTATGTCAGTGATTTGGATTGTGCGGCCAAATGGACTGGTCCTTATGTTGAAACCGCGCACAACGAAGTTAGGCAGGCATTAGGTATCAAGAATACTATCCCAAACGCCAGCGGGGTCCTCTTCAGGCGACCTATCGGCATGGCTTTATTGGATGACGATTCTTGGCAATCGATGCGCGTCGCAGGAGATTGGGTATTCTATCTTCATGTCCTTCGGGGCGGAAAGATCGCGTTTAGACCGGAAGCCATCAACTTCTTCCGCCGCTACCCAGGAAGTACCGCAGAGCTCACCTATCGGAAAGAAAGCTTCTATCGTGAGGTTGGCTTGGCGAGCCGTGCGGTTGCGGCGCTATACGATGTGCCATGGAGTATCTTGGAGCGATGCCGCAACGGATACGAAGCAGTTTATCGGGAACAGATTGGGGGGGACGTCGAGCAGTTTGAAAGCTGGTATAACTACAGCGCAGTAGTCCAGGCTCGCGATGGGCGTCTGCCGAATATCATGATCTCAACCATGGGTTTCTATCCAGGTGGCGCTGAAATATTGCCCATCCGGATGGCGAATGAATTCAAGCGCCAAGGCCATTCTGTCCTTCTCCTCAGCGCCAACTTGAACCCCCGCGAAGACGGCGTTCGCCGAATGTTGCAAAACGATGTGCCGCTCGTCGAAACTCCTGAAGCTGAAGATGTTAGGGCGATCATCGATGATTTTGGTATTGAAGCGCTTAACACTCATCAATGGCATATACAAAAGTACCCGATACATGTTCCTAACGTGTTTGACAGATTGCGCACACATGTCGCGTCACTCCATGGAATGATTGAACATGGGGAAGCATTTGAGGTCACTCAGGATCAGCTCAGCCGTGCAGACAAGAAAGTTACTACCTGGATCTATACAGCCGACAAAAATCTCGGTCCGTTCTCTAAACAAGGTCTATACAAAAAGAATTCACCTAAGTTCATGAAAATACCCAATGGCATGCAGCCGCCGACAATATCGCCGGTAGACCGCGCGCAGCTCAACGTACCAGAAGAAGCCTTCGTGCTCTGCTGTGTCAGCCGTGCGATTCCCGACAAGGGTTGGGCTGAAACGATCGCGGCAGTGGAAAAGGCGCGGGCAATTTCGGGGCGGGACATTCGGCTCATCCTCGTCGGCAACGGCCGCGTCTATGACGAATATTGCCGGAGCGGCGTGCCCGATTTCGTGTATCTGGCCGGATTCAGCGAGAATTCCGTTGGATATTATGCCGCCTCGGATATTGGCATCATGTTGACCAAGTTCAAATCCGAGAGCTTTCCCCTGACGATCGTAGACTGCCTATTTGCCGGCAAGCCATACATCGCCACTGATGTGGGGGAGATCAGAAACATGTTGTCGACCGAGGATTCGATTGCCGGGGCCGTTGTCGAACTCGATAACTGGGAGGTTCCCGTCGAAAAAGCAGCGGCGGCGATTGCCAGATTGGCCTCGGACCGCGAGGCGTACCAATCTGCATCGGCGTGCGTGAAGGAGCTTGCCGATCGCTATCATATAGAAGCTGTTGCGTCGCAATATGTCCGGCTTTTCGAAGCTGGCCGTAACAATAGCCGGCTAGGTGACAGAACCGCCGATCAGTAATTTGTTCTGCCGTGTCCGAAAGGGAATCTGGTTACATATGAGGATTGGCGTGGGGCGTATCACGGAGAGGTTGAAGACCCCAGCGCGGACCCTGCTGCGTGTGGGGTTTTTGCTTGCCGCCATTAGGCCTACGCTGGATTTTTACCACGGTTCGTGGCGCCTAGCCGCACGTCGTATCGCCGGTGTCTTCATGCGGGAGGGGTTCGGCGGTATTGTTCGTCGCGCCTACATCCTGCTTGGCAGGCCGATGGATTACAGCGATGAGCGGTTTTCGCCCGCCTTGGTCTACGGGCAGTTGCCCCCTCTTGCGCCGGATTTCGTGCCGCGTGTATCGATCATCGTGCCCAACTACAATCATGCATGCTATTTGCGGGAACGACTGGAGTCGATCTATCAGCAGACCTACCAGAACGTAGAGGTGATCTTGCTCGATGACTGCTCGAGCGATGAGAGCACTACAATTCTACAGGAATTTGCCGCCCGTTATCCCGAGAAGACTCGCTGTCAGTTCAACACGGTAAATTCCGGCGGCGTCTTCAACCAATGGAAGAAAGGTCTAGGCCTGGCGACAGGAGGTCTAGTCTGGATTGCTGAAAGCGACGACTACTGTTCCGGAAATTTCTTAGAAGAACTGGTCCGCTGCTTTCAAAACCCAGGTGTGATGCTGGCATTCGCTCGCTGTGAATTCGTGCAAGGTACGCCCGCCGAGACGGTCTGGACAACGTCGGATTACCTGCACGACCTGGGTCCCGACATTTGGGGAAAGCCCTTTATCCGGTCGGCCCATGCCATGATCACGAGCGGCTGGGCGATCAAAAACCTCCTCCCCAATGTCAGTTCCGCTCTGTTCCGGCATCCTGGCCAACTGACACTTTTCGACGACCCGCGATGGTACGGTTTGCGACTGTGCGGCGATTGGATTTTCTACATCTCCGTCATACGCGGTGGGTTGGTGGCTTACAGTCCCCACGCCACGAACTATTATCGGCAGCACCCGAAGAACACGTCGGTGGATGCCCAGAAGGATGACGATTATTACGCGGAGCATGAGATCGTCGCAGGATATCTCGTGTCTCTCTACCACGTCGAGCGCAACGTTCTGGACAAGCAGGAGCTGTATCTTTACAGCCACTGGTGCAGCCGGCGTGGGGCCAATCGGCGACGCGATTTCCAGCAGCTTTATAGCCTGGATCGCGTGTGGCGCCTGAAGTCCGAAAGGCTCCCCAATCTTGTCATGGCAGTCTACGCTCTTACCGCTGGAGGCGGAGAAACCTTTCCGATCATGCTGGCCAACTTGCTCAAGCAAAAAGGCTATCCGGTGACCCTGTTCAACTGCCACGCGCAGCCGACCGAGCCCGGTGTTCGGGACATGCTGTCGCCGACTATTCCGGTGCTCGAACTGGAGCAATTGGAGCACGCCGCTGCTGCCTTTTCGGACATGGGCATCGAATTGGTGCACTCCCACCATGCGTGGGTGGATGTTTCCTTGGCCACATTGCTGCTGGGCTATCCAGGCATACGGCAAGTCATCACCATGCATGGCATGTACGAGATGATGACATCTGAACAGTTGGATACTCTGACGCCTGTGCTTCAGCGGCGCATCAGTCGGATTGTGTATACCGCGGAGAAGAACGTAAAGCCGTTTCCGTATGACTTTCGCCGGGACAAGGGCTTCCGCAGAATAGACAATGCGCTGCCGGCAAAGCAGATCTTTCCAATATCGCGTGACGAGCTAATGCTGTCGCCGAACGATTTCGTTTTTTGCTGCGTCGCGCGGGCGATCCCAGACAAAGGATGGGAGGAGGCAATCGAAGCTGTGATTTGGGCGAACGCGCACTCGCCGCGCCAAATCCGGCTGCTGCTAATTGGGGAGGGTCCGGAAGCCGTTCGGCTTCGTTCGCATTACAGCAACGAATTTGTCCGATTTCTTGGGTTTCGCTCGAACATAAGGGATTACTTTGCGATGTCCGACGCTGGCCTGCTGCCGTCACGCTTCAAGGGTGAAAGCGCTCCGCTGGTTTTAATAGATTGTCTGTTGTCTGGAAAGCCGGCGCTCGCCAGCAACGTGGGCGACATTCGGTCTATGCTCGATACCACCAGCGGGCTTGCCGGGGAACTATTTGAACTAACCGATTGGCAAATTGACATCCCCGCCCTTGGGGAAATCATGCGCCGGCTTGCCAACGACGATGACGCCTATAACGAAATATTGGATCGTGTCCCAATAGCTGCTGCCAAATTTGAAACGTCTGGCATGTTGCAGGAATACGAAGCCATCTATCGGGATGTGCTGCGGATTTCTGACAACAGCATTTCTCACAATGAGACTGCAATTGTTGGAGAAGCGTTGTGAGTGAAACAGGGCGCGTTGAATCAGGAACGCTTAAACGGTGCCTAGTGCTCGGCGGGCGTGGGTTCATCGGCTCTCATCTGGTTGATGCGCTACTCGCGCGCGGATACGCAGTTCGCTGTCTGTATCGCCCGCATGGAGTCCTCCTCCATGAGGAGCGTTCGGTGCACCCTAATCTAGAAATATTGGAGGGGGACTTTAGCAATGGCGCTGACATCGCGAACGCATTGCAAGATTGTGAAATTTGCTTTCATTTGATTTCGACCACCTTGCCGAAATCGTCGAACTCCGATCCGATGTTCGATATTGAAAGCAATGTTGTTGGGACAGTACGGCTTCTGACCCAGGCGGTTAAGTCTGGAGTTAAGAAGGTAATTTTCACGTCTTCGGGTGGTACCGTCTACGGTGTGCCGCAACAGACCCCGATCTTGGAAACACATCCCACGGACCCTATAGTCCCTTATGGTATTACAAAACTCGCGATAGAGAAATACTTGTACCTGTTTCGTGTCCTGTATAATCTGGATTACACAGTTTTGCGGTTGGCCAATCCTTTTGGTGGCGGGCAGCGAGTTAATAGCAGCCAAGGCGCCATCGCAGTATTTCTTGGAAAGGTTTTGCGTGGCGAGTCTGTTGAGATATGGGGTGACGGTTCGGTAGTCCGTGATTATATCTACATAGACGACGTTGTTCGCGCGTTGTTGGCCGCGGTTGATGACGCTGGCAACGAGCGGGTGTTTAATATTGGATCTGGCCAAGGGCACAGTTTGAACGAGGTGCTGGATTCAATAGAAGTAGCAACTGGCCGCTCAGCAAATCGAATCTACCTGCCAAGCCGCCTCTTTGATGTCCCTGCCAGCGTGCTAAGTATCGAGAAGGCAAATCAATTTCTGGGTTGGACGCCGAAAGTGAGTTTCGAGGAGGGCCTAAAGAGATTTGCAATCTGGGTATCGGAGCGCAGCGATAAGGCAATATAGTTTCCGGATGCAGTGGTGGCCGAGTGGAGCTTCTATGAGCCTCTAAACTCGTGACATTCGCGGACCGTCATGGCTCCCAGCGCGGCTTGCTGCTGCTCACAGCATTTGCGCAGACCCAAAAAAACATCTGGCTATGCCTCGCGGCCCGCAGTATGCGATACAGCACGGCGGGGGCGGAGATGCCGCTGGGAAGTGTGATGGTCGCGAATGATTCTCGTGCTCACGCACTTTGCTGGCAGTCATGCCGACAGCCTGGAGTTTAGTACTGCCTAATGGATACTTTCCTGGAAGCTGTGTTCGGGCTCAGGCCACAGATTCGGCGCGCCTTCATCATGGTCCAGGATGTGGTCATGGTCCTGGTCGCCGTTGCGCTCAGCCTCGTCCTGTCGCGGTCGGATCTTTCGTTCGGCGCGCTCTCCACGGAGGGCCTTGTCACCTGGGCCGGCATCGTGCTCATCAGCCATCTTCTGTTCAGATATTGCGGCCTCTACACCACCGTCTGGCGCTTCGCCTCGACGCCTGATTTCTTCAACATCCTGAAGAGCTGCGCGATCCTGACATTCGTGCTCTACGCCGTTTCGCTGGTCGTGCGTTCCTTTGAGCCTGTCGCGGGGCTCAACGAGCGCCAGTTCATCGTCTTCCTGCTCGTCTCCTTCACCATCATCTCGGCGCCCCGGCTGTTCTACCGCTTCCTGCGTGACGGCGCGAGCTGGGGTGTTCTCAGCGGCAAGGCCGACACGGCGCGCACCAAGCAGGCCCTGTTCGTCGGCCGGCTCGGCGAGGCCGACCTGATCATTCGTTTCACGCGCACGGCGCAACCCCCCGACCATACCATAGCCGGCATCATGGCCACCGAGCATGGCGCACCGCTGGGCACGCGCATTCAAGGGGTCCCGGTGGTGGCGACCCGGCCGCGCCTGCTCGATGTCCTGGAAGACTATGCGACCGGCAGCAAAAGCCTCGATCTGCTGATCTTCGGCAGTGGCGCCGAGCATGAGATCGAGGAATATTCGGAGCTGGTCCGCGTCGCGCGTCACGCCGACATAGCGGTCGTGCAGTTCGCGGGGCTTTCGCAGGTCGGCCAGGAGGGAAAGCTCGTTCTCGACGCCGTCGAGATGGAAACGATCCTGCGCCGCCCGACTGTGCCATCCGACATCGAGCGCATCGGCGCCTTCGTCGGCGGCAAGCGCGTCCTGGTCACGGGAGGCGCCGGCTCCATCGGGCGAACGCTGGTCAAGCGGTCGCTGGAGCTTGGAGCCGAGGCCGTGCTGGTCGCCGACAATTCCGAATTCGGCATCTTCCAGTTGAGCCAGTATGTCGACGAGAAGCACCATGAGCGCCTCAAGGTTCGCATCGTCGATGTCGCGGACCGGCGCCAGATGACGCGCGTCGTCACCGAGTTCAAACCCGACATCATCTTCCATGCCGCGGCCTTGAAGCATGTTCCGCTGCTGGAGGAGAACTGGGAATCGGCCATCCAGACCAACGTCTTTGGCACGCTTGTCTGCGCCGAGGTCGCCGCCAAATGCGGAGTGGCGCAATTCGTAATGGTCTCGAGCGACAAGGCCGTCGATCCGACCTCCGTGCTCGGCATGACCAAGCGGGCCGCCGAACAGATCGTCAGCGCGCTGCACGGGACACCGGCCGGCGAACCGGGCGGCCGCCGCGCCGCCACCAAGTTCATCGCGGTGCGCTTCGGCAACGTCTTCGGCAGCAATGGCTCGGTGGCGACCATATTCCAGGCGCAGATCGAGGCCGGCGGGCCGGTCACCATAACCGACCGGCGCATGACGCGCTATTTCATGACCGTCGCCGAAGCCGTCGATCTCGTCATCATGTCGGCGGCCGATGCCGCCTCGCGGCCGGCCGGCCAGGACTACGCCGTCTACATGCTCGACATGGGCAAGCCCGTGCCGATCGTCGAAGTGGCCGAGACGATGATCCGCATGGCGGGAAAAAGCCCCTATACGGATATTCCAATCCGCTTCACGGGCATCCGCCCGGGCGAAAAGCTCCACGAGACGCTGCACGGCGAGGATGAGGAACTGGTCGAACTCAGCATTGCCAAGATCTTCGGCCTGAGCACCGATGTCGCACTGTGGTCGGATGTCCAGGCAGCACTTGCGGCGCTGCAGCAATCCATGAAGGCCCAGGACAAGGCAGCCTCGCTCACCATCCTGGCCGATCTCGACCGCAGGACGAAGACACGGGCGAACGCGCGGCAGGGCGCGGTCCCGAAAACGGCCGGGCAGGCGAGCTAAAGCAATTCCAAGAAAAGTGCGCAGCGGTTTTCCGTCCGGAATTGCGTAAAGGCAAGGATGAGCAATTCCAGGAAAAGTGCGCAGCGGTTTTCCGTCCGGAATTGCGTGAAGGCAAGGATGAGCAATTCCAGGAAAAGTGCGCAGCGGTTTTTCCTCGCGCGGCAAGGCGTTTGACATCAGTGGGTAAGACAGATCTGCGCATTGCGGTCCTGATGGGCACGAAGGACGGCGCCGCCTTTATCGACGAGCAGGTGCAGTCGCTGCTCGCCCAGTCCCATCCTCTGATCGACCTCTGGATATCCGACGACGGCTCCGTCGATGGCACGGTTGTCGTCATCGAAGCCTGGAAGCCCCGCTGGACAAAAGGTCGGATAAATCTGGTGGAGGGGCCGCGGCAAGGCTTTGCCGCCAATTTCCGGTCGATGATCCTGGACCCGAGCATCGACGCGGATTGTTACGCCTTCTGCGATCAGGACGATGTCTGGGAGCCCGACAGGCTTGAAAGCGCCCTTGGCTGGATGCAGGCATTTGATGCGGACATTCCGCTGATGTTCTGCTCGCGAACCGCGACCATGACCGAAACCGGACGCCTGGTCGGCCATTCGCCGCTGTTTAGCCGTCCGCCGTCGTTCCGCAATGCGCTGGTGCAGAGTATCGCCGGCGGCAACACCATGCTGCTCAACCGCGCGGCGCGCGATCTGCTGGCCAAGGCCTCCGCGCGCACCGGTTTCGTCAGCCACGATTGGTGGGCCTATCTGATCGTCACCGGTGCCGGCGGGGTCGTCCGCTACGATCCGCGGCCATTGGTACGCTACCGCCAGCATGCGGCAAATCTGGTCGGCGCCAATGCATCATGGCAGGCGCGGATCTCGCGGCTGGGTCGCCTGTTCAAGGGCCAGTTCGCGGACTGGACCGATCTCAATCTTGCCGGCCTTGCCGTCAATCGCGATCTCCTTACGAAGGATGCGGTGGCGTGCCTCGACCTGTTCGCGAACGGTCGGCGAGGTTCCCTTTTCCAACGCCTGGGCGCCCTGCGCAAAAGCGGCGTCTATCGACAGACTTTTGCCGGCACCCTTGGGCTCTACCTCGCCTTTGTCCTGGGTCGTATCTGAAATCGCGGACCGCGCGGCGCGCTTGGTTGGGAAGGCGACCTCGTGCTACGCCGGCCGGATTGACGGGCATCGATGGCGGTTATCGCGTAGAGCCCTGGCAGGGAGCCCTATCGGCCACATGAAGACAGCCAAGAAAATCTTCGATCTCGCCGGTGCGGCTGTGCTGCTGGTGGCAACCTCTCCCATTCTATTGCTGGCCATTGTTGCCGTCCGAGTATCCTCGCCCGGTCCGGTGATTTTTTCACAAACGCGGATTGGCCGCGAAGGTGTGCTTTTTCGCTGCCACAAGTTGCGGACGATGTACCAGGGAACGCCGTCCTTGCCCTCGCATGAGACCCCGGTGAGCGCCGTGACATCGGTTGGAAGGGGCTTGCGGAAATTCAAGCTCGACGAGTTGCCGCAGCTGTGGAATGTCCTGCGCGGCGAAATGAGCCTGGTCGGGCCGCGTCCTTGCCTGCCGACCCAGACGGAACTGATCGAATGCCGCAGGCGGCTGGGCGTTTTGCAGGCTTTGCCCGGGATGACAGGCTTGGCCCAGATCAGGGGCATCGACATGTCGAACCCGCAACTTCTGGCCGAAACCGATGCCACCTATCTCAGGAGCGCGTCGTTCTGGCTCGACCTTCGGATCCTGTTTGGAACACTTTATCGCGGCTGAGCAGCCCCGCTCCAGAAGCGGAAACCTGTCTTTGGGCCGGCATCAAACAGGACGTCGGGGGTTTCGGAGCCGCGCTATCTCGGTCAGCCGCTCCAGCGTGCTGGGTTCCGGCGCCCAGCCTTCCGAGACAAGCAGCGACGGGTCGCATATTTGCGTCGCCGTCAGGCTGTCCCAGAACATCCGCTTGCCAAGCAGTGTGGCGGCTGTCCGCATCGGTCCAGCCGGCACGGTCATCAGGCGCGTCGGCCTCCCCAAGCCGCGGCGAAAGGCACCGATGACGGCAGCGACGGACACCGGCGGCTCGTCGCTGGCGAGATAGGTCGGATGAAGTGGCTCGGAATGGCAAAGCAGATGCCACACCGCCCGTGCCGCGGATTGCGATGACAGCAGCGAACGGTTCGCCGTCAATGCGCCTGTCGGCATCGGCAGAGCCGTATCGGCGAGCCGCATCAGCGTCGCCAGGTTTCCTTTCATGCCGATCCCGTAGACTGAAGGCAGCCGCAATATGGCCGCGTCGGCACGGCCATGCGAGGCATAGGCGCCCAACACGGCAATTTCTGCTTCGCGTTTCGAGCGCCCGTAGGCGTCTTGCGGGTCCGGGATCGTGTTTTCGTCGATCGTTGCGCTGGCACGCGCGCCGATCACGGCCCGGATCGAGGAAAGATGGATGAACCGTCCGCTTGCCTGCGTGGCGGCGGCATGCGCCAGACGTGCGCTCAATTGCGCATTGGCTGCCCGAAAATCAGTTTCGGCGGCATTGCCCTGATCATTGTTCAGACCCGCGCAATGGACGACATCCGTAACATCCCTGGTCAGCGCCAGGAAAGCCTCGGCAGGTGCATCGTACCCCGGCATCTGCATCGTGTCGGGCCCGGCATCAAGTCTCTCCGGCTGACGGGAGGCAAGGCGAAGTTCGACACCGGCCTCACGAAGCCGATGGACCACCTGGCGGCCGATGAAACCCGTCGCGCCCGTAACCAGGACTTTCATTGTCTTGCCAGGACCGGCTATCGGGCGGCTGGCGGAGGTGCCAGGTCTGATGGAATGGCTTCCGTCACCAGTGGAACGGTTTGGCTTTTCGGTGGTGACGTCGCCTGGGCTCCCACCACTGGTGGAAGGGCTTGCCTTTCCACCAACGCGGCCTGGCGGCCACAGGCAAGATATGTTCCCGACACCAGGAAGACCATAAAGACCGAGTCAAGAATGTCATGGCCGATCAGGATGCCCGTCATGCCGGCAGTCAGGTAGGTGATCACGACGGCGACGATCATGGTGGCGCCGAACCGTTCGATCGGATCGGTGCTGTCACGGAGGACCAGGGCTGCATTTCTAACGGCAGCCACAAAGATCGCCGCCAGCGTCACCGCACCCAAGATTCCCGCTTGTACCAAGGCGGTCAGGAAGCCGTTGTGGAAATGACTGAAACCTGCATCCATCCCGAACTGATCCTGAAAGCCCTGCTTGATCAAGAGCCGGGTGGCACCCACCCCATGTCCAAACAATGGCATCTCATGAAATGCCTTCAGGCCGATATCCCAAAGCGCGACGCGTAGTCCCAAAGCAGTCGTGTGGTCACCATGGGCCGCCAGCGCATCCCAGTCGGAGTGCAGAAATGCGACGCGCCCCGCTATCGTCTGGAACCCGAAAAACGCGATAGCGACCGCAATCGCGGCCAGCAGCAAAAGCACGCGAACGGCATCTCTCCCTCTTAGCTTCCGCTGGTTGATCAACAGAACGGCGACACCGGCAATCAGCAGTGCCAGCCAGACGATGCGCGTACCGGAGTAGATGATGGCGATCGTTCCGCCGAGTGCGGCGCAGGCGAGGGCGATCCTGTATTTCTCTATACCGGATAGGGCAGCGGCCACGCAGATCACCACCGCAAGGCAGAGGACCTCAGCAAAAACGATCGCATTCCCCGCCCCACCCTCGGCGCGCATACCAAGTCGATATTGCTGATAAACCGCCAGCAGCAGCGCTCCGAAACAAGCCGCCATGCTGGCCAACACAATGATGCGGACGAGCGTTGTTTTTTGCGTAGTGCTCCAGGTCGAATAGGAAATGGGAAAAAACAGAAAGGTGATCAGCGGGACAAGATGCCGTGCGTCCTTGACGATCGCGTGGTTGACGATGGACGCCAGGACATTGCTTGCGCAATAGGCGTAGATCGCGATCGTCAGCGCCATCATCGCCCGGTCGACATTGAAGTGCCTTCTCTTCAAGACGATTAACAGGACGGACCATAGTCCGCCGCCGTTGAACACGAAGCTGACCGCCGATCCCAGGACCGGGGGAGAAAAGAAGCAGAGAATGGAGAAGTAGACATTGATCCGCGAAGGCGTGATTTGCTGTCTTATGAATGAAAGCCGGTTCAATTTTCGGACCCGCTATCCTCGAGAAAATTTATGCGGCACATCGTGTTCGGTGAAATCCCAACATGCTCACCTCGAAATTGCCCATTCATAATGCATCTTGCCCGCCCTCAAAAAGCGTATAGCGGCTGGGCCGCTGTTTCGATAGTGCGCCCTGATCGATTGCCGCTGAAACCTGCGGTCGGCACCGGTTGACCCTGCAGCATCCCCGGCTCGCTCTCGCAGGCAATATTTTTTCAGCCTTTCCCCGGCGGGAGGCTCTCCAAGCAGAAATTTCCGGGTTCTGTCGCAAGCGTGGAAAATTCATTCCCGAACGAATGGCTGTCGGGCTCGTCTTGCATTGTTCTGGGCCGCGACGATCTGCTAGAACGCCCGCACGAAACACTTGTCCAGAAGCGAAGCTTTGAACCGGGCGCAAAAGGCTCGATGATTTGACGCAGGATCTTCTGTTGCAAGGCATGAGAGAACGCTCACGGTCCATGATACCAGCGCTTACGCATCTGCAGCGGCTTGAAGCCGAGTCCATTCACATATTCCGCGAGGTCGCGGCAGCCTTCACCAAGCCGGTCATGCTCTATTCCGTCGGCAAGGATTCGTCGGTGCTGATGCATCTGGCGATGAAGGCGTTCTATCCGGCCAAGCCGCCATTCCCCTTTCTTCACGTCGACACCACCTGGAAATTTCGCGAGATGATCGCATTTCGCGATCAGATGGCGAAGAAGCTGGGTTTCGACCTTCTGGTTCATGTCAACGAAGATGGCGTGCGCGACAACATCAATCCGTTCGATCACGGCTCGAACACCCACACTCACGTGATGAAAACCGTAGCGCTGCGCCAGGCGCTCGACAAATACGGCTTCGACGCTGCCTTTGGCGGCGCCCGTCGCGACGAAGAAAAGTCGCGCGCCAAGGAGCGCATCTTCTCTTTCCGCAATGCCCAGCATGTGTGGGATCCGAAGAACCAGCGGCCCGAAATGTGGAAGATCTTCAACACACGTATCGCGCAGGGTGAATCGATCCGCGTCTTCCCGCTGTCGAACTGGACCGAGCTCGACATCTGGCAGTACATTCTGCAGGAAAACATCCCGATCGTGCCGCTCTATTTCGCCAAGCGGCGGCCGGTTGTCGAACGCGATGGCATGCTGATCCTCAAGGATGATGATCGCATGAAGCTACTGCCCGGCGAGGTCGTGGAGGACAGGTTAGTGCGATTCCGTACGCTTGGCTGCTATCCGCTGACCGGCGCCATCGAATCCGACGCCGACACACTTGAAGCCATCGTTGGCGAGATGCTGACGGCACGCACCTCCGAACGGCAGGGTCGGTTGATCGACCGCGATGAAGCCGGTTCGATGGAAAAGAAGAAGCGCGAGGGGTATTTCTGACCATGCGCCACATCATGGCAAAGAGCCTCGCTCCAACGGACGGCGTCCGCGATTATCTGGCCGCGCAGGAGAAGAAGTCGCTGCTGCGCTTCCTGACCTGCGGTTCGGTGGATGATGGCAAGTCGACGTTGATCGGACGCCTGCTCTCCGACACCAAGCAGATTTTCGAGGACCAGCTCGCCGCGCTCGAACGCGATTCGCGCAAGCATGGCACGACGGGCGACGACGTCGACTTCGCGCTGTTGGTCGACGGCCTCGAGGCGGAGCGCGAGCAAGGCATTACCATCGACGTCGCCTACCGCTTCTTTGCCACGCCGAAGCGCAAGTTCATCGTCGCCGACACGCCCGGCCACGAGCAATATACCCGCAACATGGCGACAGGCGCTTCGACCGCCGACTTGGCGATCGTGCTGATCGATGCCCGGCAGGGGGTGCTGCGCCAGACGCGGCGCCATTCGATCATTGCCTCGCTGCTCGGCATCCGCCACATCGTGCTGGCGGTCAACAAGATCGATCTCGTCGGCTTTGATCAGGCGGTCTTCAACAGGATCGTCGAGGACTACCGGCAGTTCTCACGCGATCTCGGCTTCCAGACCATCGCGCCGATTCCGATGTCGGCCCGCTACGGCGACAATGTCAGCGGCCGCTCCGAAAACACGCATTGGTATTCCGGCCCGACATTGATCGAGCATCTCGAAACCGTCTCCGTCGACGAAGCCACGGCCGAGCTGCCGTTCCGCTTTCCGGTTCAGTACGTCAATCGTCCCAATCTCGATTTTCGCGGTTTTGCCGGCACCATCGCGTCGGGTATTATTGCGCAAGGCGACGAGGTCGTGGTCGCCAAATCGGGCAAGTCCTCGCATGTCAAACGCATCGTCGCCTATGGCGGCGATCTCAAACAGGCGGTGGCCGGCCAGGCCATAACGCTCGTTCTCGACGACGAGGTCGAGGTTTCCAGGGGCAACATGCTGGTTTCGCCGTCCGCACGGCCGCAGGTCGCCGACCAGTTCGCCGCCAACATCGTCTGGTTCGACGAGCATGCGCTGCTGCCCGGCCGTTCCTATATCCTGCGCACCGAGACCGACCAGACCAGCGCCACCGTCACCGACTTGAAGTACCGCATCAATGTCAACGACTTTGCGCATGAGGCGGCCAAGTCGCTTGAAATGAACGAGGTCGGTATCTGCAACATTTCGACCCGGGCGCCGATTGCCTTCGATCCGTTTGGCGAGAACCGGACCACTGGCGCCTTTATCCTGATCGATCGCATCAGCAACGCCACGGTTGGCGCAGGCATGATCGTGCACTCGCTGCGCCGCGCCGAAAACATCCATTGGCAATCGCTCGATGTCGGCAAGCGAGTGCGTTCCGACATGAAAAACCAGCGGCCCGCCGTGTTCTGGTTCACGGGGCTTTCGGGCTCCGGCAAGTCGACCATCGCCAACCTGTTCGAGAAGAAGCTTTTCGCTACTGGGCGTCATACCTACATTCTCGATGGCGACAATGTCCGCCACGGTCTCAACCGCGACCTTGGATTCACCGATGCCGATCGCGTCGAGAACATTCGCCGCGTCGCCGAAGTGGCCAAGCTGATGGCCGACGCCGGGCTGATCGTCATTGTCTCCTTCATTTCCCCGTTCAGCGCCGAGCGGCGGATGGCCAGGGAATTGATGGCCGATGGCGAGTTCATCGAGGTGTTTGTCGATACGCCTTTCGAGGAATGCGCCAGGCGTGATCCGAAGGGCCTCTATGCCCGCGCGCTGAATGGCGAGATCAAGAATTTCACCGGCGTCGATTCGCCTTACGAAGCACCGGAGAAACCGGAGATCCATCTGAAGACGCTCGGCAGATCGGCTGAAGAGATGGTAGATGCCCTGGAACACTGGCTGAACGAGCGGGACATTGCCGAAGACCAATATGACAATGGCGGCGGCATCTGACGACACGTCGATGCTTGAAATCTTCGAGCGGCTGGCGCTAGCGGCCGGGCGCGAGGTGATGCGCGTATTCCACGCCGGGTGCGCGGTCGACCGCAAGTCGGACGCCTCGCCGGTCACCGAGGCGGACCGCGAGAGCGAGAAGATCATTCTTGCAGGCCTGCGCGCCGCATTCCCCGATATTCCGTGCGTGGCCGAGGAGGAAGCGGCGGCCGGCATCATGCCGGGCGAACTTGGCGAGACCTTCTTCCTCATTGATCCGCTTGATGGCACCAAGGAATTCGTCAACCGGCGCACCGACTTCACCGTCAATATCGCGCTTGTCCGCCATGGTGTGCCGGAAGTCGGCGTTGTCTTCGCACCCTGCAGCGGCCGGTTTTTTTCCGGCCGGCCGGGCAGGGCGGAAGCCCTCGAAGTCGATAAGGACTACCGGATCGTTTCCCGCCGGCCGATTTCGGTGAGAACGGCCGCGACGCCGCTGGCCGTGGTTGCCAGCCGCTCGCACAACACGCCGGAAACCGAAGCCTATATTCGCGACCTTGGTGCCGCCGAGATCGTCTCGGTCGGTTCGTCACTGAAATTCTGCCTCCTCGCCAATGCCGAGGCGGATGTTTATCCGCGGTTCGGTCGCACCATGGAATGGGACACCGCTGCGGGTGACGCGGTGCTGCGTGCCGCCGGCGGCACGACGCGGACGCTGGACGGCAAGCCCTTGACCTATGGCAAGCGCAACCAGGCCGATGACGCGGACTTCGCCAATCCGCATTTCATCGCCAGCGGCGAGGCTGCAATCCAGGGACGTATCGAACGTAGGTGAAAAGCCCTCGTCGATGACCTATCCTTTGTCGACGTCCCCTGAGTCGGTAAGTGAATGTCCTTGTTTCAGAAATGCCATGCCGTCATTTTGGGCGGCTTTCCCGCATGGACCAGCAATCGTGATGAAATAGCCTTCAGGATGTTGCTGGGCCTCTACGCCCTCTCTCCCGCCCTTTTCGCCTTCGTCGAAATGTCCCCAACGGTCTTAGCGCTTGTCGGGGCACTCATGGGCGCTCTCGCCCTTTTGACGAAGCGTGCGCGTTTTGGCAGAGGCACGACAGGCCTTGCAATTGCTCTCGCTCTCTTGTCAGGCTTTGTCCTTGCGAGCGCCCTGTGGTCGGTCGATGCGAGCCGCTCTCTCATGGCGGCGAGGGACGTGTTTGGCTACTCGATCGCCGCTATCCTGCTGTTCCAGGGCATCTTCGCGCTTGCGAGCGCTCAACGCGAGCGGCTCGCGTGGGTGTCATTGGCCGGCATGTTGATCGGCGTCGTATCGGTGATGGGCTGGGAACTGTATTTTGCGTTTCTGACCGAAGATCCACGCTTTGTGGAGAACGTTTTCACCCTCCACAAAATCACGGTTTACGGAGCTTTTTTTGCCGTCATATTTCTTGCCCAGCCGAGGCTGGTCTGGAAAGGGCTTGCGGCTCTCTTTGCCGTTCTGACATTGCTCTACGGCCAATCGACCGGCGTCAATCTGGCGATTGTCCTCGTGGCGGTGATGTTTGTCATGCCCGCGAAATACCGCCAGCACGTTTTGGTTGGATTTTTCGCCGTCTATTTGTCTCTTGCCCTGATTGCCCCCTTCGTCGTCGCGCCGCTGTTCGCCTACCTCAAAACAACGGGATGGCTGGTTTTCTATCCAGGAACCTTCGCAGCGCGGCTTGATCTATGGCAGATGATTTCGCCCCGCATCGCGGACCAGCCGATCCTCGGCCATGGCGCCAATACGATGAGAAACGCGGCCGGGGTTGTCGTGAGTCCGACATATTATGCGCAGGCGGATCTCCCAAGCGCACATAATATCGTATTCGATTTGTGGTACGAACTGGGAGCGCTGGGCATCATCGTGTATGGGGTGCTCCTGGCGGCGATCATAAGAATGATCGGCGGTTTGAGCGGCCCCTGCCATTTCATAGCCAGCTGCTACCTGATCATAGCTGTCGTCGAACTCTCGGTCGACCATCGGATCTGGTTGTCATGGGTGCTGGGCACTTTGGTCTTCGCGGCGGGGATCTGCATAGTGCAGTGCCGTTCCATGACCCGATCGGGAATGGAAGACGGGACCACAAGACACGCGGCGGCCTTCTCAAAATAACGGGCGAAGCGCACGGCCTGCGCCGTCGTCGCCCTATGCCAAGGAGGTGTCGGTCGGGTATCCGTGCCCGACGCCTATTCGGCCGCGGCCTGCGCCGAGTTCGAGCCGATATAATTGCGGATCGTTTCGATGATCCTGTCCTGGTCTGCCTCGCTAAGATAGGGGTGCATCGGCAGGCACAGGATACGTTTCGGCAGGTTCTCCGAAACGGCAAGACCGGTCGGCGTGCGCGGGTAGTCGCGATAGGCGATCTGCTCATGCAGCGGCTTGACGTAGTAGATGACGGACGGAATGCCCTTTTCGCTCAAATGCGCCTTAAGCCCGTCGCGTTTCGGCGTTTCGATCGCGTATTGCGCCCAGGCCGAGCGGCTGCCATCCAGGTTGCGGGCTGCGGTGACGATGTCACCGAGGCCTTCAGCGTAGCGTTGGGCCACCACCTGCCGCGCCACCATCTCTTCCTCGAGGATGGCGAGCTTCTCGAGCAGGATCGCCGCCTGCAGCGTGTCGAGCCGTGAATTGATGCCGACGCGGATGTTGTCGTACTGCGTCTCGCCCTTGCCATGGAAGGCGAAGGATCTGAGCGCGTCGGCCAGCGCGTCATCATTGGTGAACATCGCACCGCCGTCGCCATAGCAGCCGAGCGGCTTGGCCGGATAGAAGCTGGTCGAGCCGACATGGCCGAACGCGCCGCACATCCTGCCTTCGAGCGAGCCCCCCATGGACTGGGCTGCGTCCTCGATCACCAATAAGCCTTCGCGATTGGCAATAGTCATGAGCGCCTCATAGTCGGCGGCAAGACCGAACAGGTCGACAGGGATGATCGCCTTCGGCTTCAGTCGACCTTCCTTCTTGACGGCCGCGATCGCCGCCTCGAGGCTGGCGATGTCGATGTTGTAGGTTGTCGGATCGACATCGACGAAAACCGGCTCGGCCTTGGCCAGCGCCACCACTTCCGCCGTGGCGGCGAAGGTGAAGCTCGGCACGAACACCGCGTCACCCGGACCGATGCCGGCGGCGAACAGCGGCAAAAGCAGTGCGTCGGTGCCGTTGGCGCAGGCAATCACATGCTTGACGCCGACATAGGCGGCGAGCTTCTTCTCGAATTCGGCGACCTGCGGGCCAAGGATGTAGCGGCCATCCTCGACCACGTGGTCGATCGCGGCTTTCAGCCGATCGCGGATTCGTTCGCGCTGCGCGCCAAGATCGATGAATTGCATGTCGGCCTCAATACACCTGCCAATAACCGGCCCGCTGGTACCAGACTTGGCGCGGCTGAAAAAGCCAGCTGCGGATCGGGGACTTGGTGCAAGTGTCGCAGCCCGTTACCACGTTTTGCCGGCATATTGTCCCACAAAGCCGGGAATCCGGGCTTGGCGGTGCAATTCAGCCCATTCTTATCGAGGTTTTCCGGCGCCTGGAAACATAAAGTGATCGCGCTGGAGAGCCGATTAGCCGATCTCGTGCCGCCAGGGGGGATTGGCGCCGGCTCGTGACACTGTCACTGCCGCCGCCTTGGCGCCGAGCGCCAATGCTTTGCGGATGGCGTCTTCGGACAGGCTGGAAATCGCCGCCTTCGTCAACAGGCCTTGCTCATGCAGGGAGGCAAGGATGCCGGCGTTGAACGTGTCTCCGGCGCCGACGGTGTCCACCACCTTCACTGTCTCCGGCATGACGGTGACACGATGCTGTTTGCTGTAGCCAACGGCACCCTCGCTGCCATGCGTGACGACGATCAGCTTCGGGCCGCGGTCGAGCCAATTGCGCACGACATCCTCGTGCGAGCCGGCTTCGCCGAACCAGTGGAGGTCTTCGTCCGACAGTTTGACGATGTCGGCCATCGCCATCATCTCCCGGATGCGCCTGAGGTGCTTGGCCTTGTCGGGAATGAAGTTCGGCCGGATGTTGGGATCGAGCATCATCACGCGGGTCTCATGCTCGCGCTGCATGAATTCCTCATAGGCCGACCCAGCCGGCTCCGAGATCAGGCTGATGGCGCCGAACAGCATCGCCTCGATCTCGCTGCCGAGTTGCGGCAGGTCTTCGATGGTCAGCATGCGCCCGGCCGTGTTCTCGTCATAGAAGGTGTAGGTCGCCTGGCCATTGTTCAGCCGCACGAAGGCTAGGGTCGTCGGTCGGGGCGAGGTGTGCGCGTAGGTGGAACTGACCTTGCTCGCCCCCAACGCGTCCCTGAACTGACCGCCGAACAGGTCCGACGACAGGCCCGAGAAAAAGCCGGCCGGCGCGCCCAAGCGGCCGAGCGCGATCGCTGTGTTGAAGACAGCGCCGCCGACATAGGGGGCAAAAGCCGGCTCATTCTCCGTAGTGGTGCGCGGCAGCATGTCGATCAGGGCTTCGCCGCAGCAGAGGATCATGGCTTCTCGGTCTCCGGCGGATAGATCACGCCCTTGCGGATGATGATATTGGCGTAAAGCCGCGGCTCGCTTGTCGCGACGATGGCATGCGCCGATTTGACCCGTGCATAGAAGTCGGCGCCGGCCAGTGCAACCACCTTGCGGCCAGGCGCGCGTTTGGCGCAGATCGCCTCCATTTCACGATGGACGGGGTCGGCAAGCGACGGATCGCCTTTCACCGAGGCGCGAAACAGCGCCTCCGGCACGACATCGTCGACCGGAAGCAGCGTCAGTATCGCGTCGAGTACGGGCATGAGGGCGTGGCCATCGGTCCTGATGAGGCGCCTTGCCTGCTCCTGTGCCGGATAGTTCCCGTCGACCACGGCAATCTCGTCACCATGGCCCATGGCGCGCAACGTCGCCAGAAGCTCCGGACCAAGCAGCGCCGGAATCCCGATCAGCATTTCACGCGCCCCTGGAGATCGTCGTCGAACCGATCAGGAAGCGTTCGGAAAGCGGCAGGCTGGCGCCGCCGAGCGCCCGGGCATGGATACCCACGCTTCCCTCGCGGACGGCCGGAAGTTTCAGCCCTTCGCCGTCGATCGCGCCGATTGCCGTCACGACCGCCTCGACAAGCCTCTGGCGCACGGCCTTCGGCATCCAGCCGTCGATCACCGCGGCTTCGAAATCGATGACCGAGGACGCTGCCACGATGGCGTAAGCGAGCGCGTGCGAGGCGCTGGCGATCCACTCGTCCAGCGCGGCGCCGATCTCCCCCCAATCCTCGGGTGAGGTCCACAGATAAGAGGCCTCGACGCCACGCGCGTTGAGTGTTTTTTCGAGCATGGCGATCGAGGCCACGTCGATCAGCTGGGTCGGTTTTCCATCCAGCCCCGGCACAGGCATGGAGCCGAGCGCGCCGGCATTGCCCGTCGGCCCGCCAAACAGCCGGCCGTTGAGCACGATGCCGCCGCCGGCAAAGGCGCCGATATAGAAATAGACGAAATCCCGCGCCGCGCCCGTCTGGCCAAAGACCAGTTCGGCGCCGCAGGCGGAGGTGGCATCGTTCTGCAGATAGACCGGAAAATCGCATTGCGCCTGGATGTCGGTCCTGATGTCACGATGGCGCCATTCGTCCATCACGTCGCGCGGCGCGCCGGCGGTGTCGGCCCAGTTCCAGAGCTCGAACGGCATTGCGATGCCAAGTCCGGCGATGCGCTTGTCCTGTGCCGGCGTCAGCTCGCCGCGCATCGCCTTCATGCCTGACGTGACGAACTCGACCGTCTCGCGTGGGGCAGGGTAGCGGTAGGAATGCTGCAGCATCGCGCGCACCTGTCCGAGGAAATCGATCAGCACGAGTTCGGCGCTGCGGCGGCCGATCTTGAGGCCGATGAAGAAGGCGCCTTCGGGGTTGAGTGCCATGGGGATCGAGGGCTGGCCGATCTTGCCGCGCAACGGCGCCTGGCGCACGAGCAGGCTTTCTTCCTCCAGTTCGCGCATGATGACCGAGACCGTCTGCGCCGAAAGTCCGGTCATGCGGGCAATGTCGGACTTCGCCAGACTGCCGTGCTGGCGCACCAGCGAAAGCACCAGGCGCTCGTTGTGGTCGCGCATGCCACTCTGGTTGGTGCCGCGGTGAATAAGGCTCTCGGTCGCTTCGGGCGAACCATGCCTCGCAGTGGCCGTCTCCACCCTGTTCCTCCCGTCGTTTCCCTACAATGCTTTTGGGTCAGAATGAGTGAACGACGCAAGGCTGTCAATAATAAATAAGAGTGATTTAATTATTGACAGATGCGCTGGCGTGGTGTTCCTTGAGGGAGCATCCGCGCTGGGAGAAGTCGCCTGGATGCCGTGCGGGTGCCGGTTGGCCGGCATTCGAAAAATGTTCCACTGGGAGGAAATCGTGACCAATACAAAATTGTTGAAGTCCACCGTTTTCGCGGCGGCCGCGCTGGGTCTGATGGCGTTCGCTTCGTCTGCGTCCGCGGCCGGCGTCGGCGCCTGCCTGATCACCAAGACCGACACCAATCCGTTCTTCGTCAAGATGAAGGAGGGCGCGACCGCCAAGGCCAAGGAACTTGGTGTCGATCTCAAGACCTATGCGGGCAAGATCGACGGTGACAGCGAGAGCCAGGTGGCGGCGATCGAAAGCTGCATCGCCGACGGCGCCAAGGGCATTTTGATCACCGCGTCCGACACCAAGGGCATCGTACCGACGGTGAAGAAGGCGCGCGATGCGGGCCTGCTGGTGATTGCGCTGGACACGCCGCTCGATCCGATCGACGCCGCCGACGCGACCTTCGCCACCGACAATCTGGAGGCCGGCAAGCTGATCGGCGCCTGGGCCGCCGCCACGCTCGGTGACAAGGCCAAGGACGCCAAGATCGGCTTCCTCGACCTGACACCCTCGCAGCCGACCGTGGACGTTCTGCGCGACCAGGGCTTCATGATGGGCTACGGCATCGACGTGAAGGACCCCAACAAGATCGGCGATGAGACCGATCCGCGCATCGTTGGCCATGATGTGACGAACGGTAACGAGGAAGGCGGCCGCAAGGCGATGGAAAACCTTCTGCAGAAGGACAACACCATCACCGTCATCCACACCATCAATGAGCCGGCCGCGGTCGGTGCCTACCAGGCGCTCAAGGCTGTCGGCCTCGAAAGCCAGGTGCTGATCGTCTCGGTCGACGGCGGTTGCCCCGGCGTGAAGTCGGTCGCCGAAGGCGTCATCGGCGCCACCTCGCAGCAATATCCGCTGCAGATGGCCGCACTTGGCATCGAGGCGATCGCCGCTTTCGCCAAGGACGGCACCAAGCCGAAGCCGACCGAGGGCAAGAACTTCTTCGACACCGGCGTCAACCTCGTCACCGACAAGCCGGCGACGGGCGTCAAGTCCATCGACACCAAGGAAGGCCTCGCCAAGTGCTGGGGCTGATACTGGCCTGACCGGCAACGGAACCGATGCGACCGGGGGGACTTGATCCCCGGTCGCATCGGGTGGACGATGCATCACTGTAAACGCGAATAATCCCGGCGACAGACCGGAAGGCGTGGACGGCGTCAGCGTGTGGCTGAAGCCCTACGGGGAGGAAACATGGCTCAAGCTCAGGAATTCGAGAAGGTTCTCTCGGCCAGCGATACAAGTGTAGCCGCTTTTGACGAGCACAAATCAGCCGTCAAGCGCATCCAGCATTTTCTGCATTCGACGCCGGCGGCGGTGCCGCTGATCGTGCTGCTTCTGTCGATCGTCATCTTCGGCATCACGATCGGCGGGCGGTTCTTCTCGTCCTACACGCTGACACTGATCCTGCAGCAGATCGCCATCGTCGGCATTCTCGGCGCCGCGCAGACACTGGTCATCCTGACCGCCGGCATCGACCTGTCGATCGGGGTGATCATGGTGATTTCGGCCGTGATCATGGGCAATTGCGCGGTCAGCTACGGCATGCCGAGCGTGCTCGCCGTGGCGATCGGGCTTGCCGCCGGTGCGGCTTGCGGGCTGCTGAACGGGCTGCTGGTCGCCTATATGAAGCTGCCGCCCTTCATCGTGACGCTTGGCACCTGGAACATCGTCATGGCCACGAACTTCATCTATTCGGCCAATGAGACGATCCGCGACACCGACGTCGACAACCAGGCACCGCTGCTGCACCTGTTTGCCCTGAGCTTCAAGGTCGGCACGGCCGTGCTGACGCTCGGCGTCATCGCCACGGTCGTGCTCGTGCTGGTTCTTTGGTACGTGCTCAACCACACCGCATGGGGCCGTCATGTCTACGCCGTCGGCGACGACCAGGAGGCGGCGAAGCTGTCGGGTATCCAGACCAAGAAGGTGCTGATGACGGTTTACACCCTTGCCGGGCTGATCGCCGCTTTCGCGGCCTGGGTCTCCATCGGCCGCAACGGCTCGATCTCGCCGTCCGCCGCTGTTACCGACTACAATCTGCAGGCGATCACCGCGACCGTGATCGGCGGTATTTCTCTCTTCGGCGGCCGCGGCTCCATCCTCGGCACGCTGTTCGGCGCGATGATCGTCGGCGTCGTCTCGATGGGCCTCAACATCCTCGGCGCCGATCCGCAATGGAAAGTGCTGCTCACCGGCGTGCTGATCATCGGCGCCGTCGCCATCGACCAATGGATCAGAAAGGTTTCGGCATGACCCAGGAACCCATCCTCACCGCGCGCGGTCTGGTTAAGCGCTATGGCCGCGTCACCGCTCTCGACAATGCCGATTTCGACCTTTACCCCGGCGAAATCCTTGCCGTCATCGGCGACAACGGCGCCGGCAAGTCGTCACTCATCAAGGCGATTTCCGGCGCGGCCGTGCCGGACGAAGGCGAAATCCGGCTTGAAGGCAAACCCGTCTCTTTCAAGTCGCCGATGGAAGCCCGTGAAGCCGGCATCGAAACCGTCTACCAGAACCTGGCCTTGTCGCCGGCACTTTCGATCGCCGACAACATGTTCCTCGGCCGCGAGATCCGCAAACCCGGCTTCGTCGGCCAGTGGCTTCGCATGCTGGACCGTCCGGCAATGGAAAAGCGTGCCCGCGACAAGCTCACCGAACTAGGCTTGATGACCATCCAGAACATCAGCCAGGCGGTGGAGACCCTGTCGGGCGGCCAACGCCAGGGCGTGGCGGTGGCCCGGGCCGCCGCCTTCGGGTCGAAGATGGTCATCATGGACGAGCCGACGGCGGCGCTCGGCGTCAAGGAGAGCCGCCGCGTGCTTGAACTGATCCTCGACGTGAAGAAGCGCGGCCTGCCGATCGTGCTCATCTCGCACAACATGCCACACGTCTTCGAGGTGGCGGACCGTATCCACATCCACCGTCTGGGCCGTCGACTGTGCGTCATCGACCCCAAGCAATATACGATGTCCGACGCCGTTGCCTTCATGACCGGGGCAAAAACACCCCCGGAGGCGGCATTGGCGGCCTGACTGCCAACTTGCCGCAGGGTAAGTAGATGACGGCGTTCTCTAAATCGATTGAAAAGATGTTGCAATGCACTAGGGTGGGCTGGGAGAAACGGTGAAAGCCGGTATGATCAGGCCAAACCGAACGAGAGGCGATATGACATCCGCCATGACGATCGAAGCCCCCGCTCTCGACAATCCCGATCCCAAGACGCTTGCTGAAGAAGTCTTGATGTCGCTCAAGTACCGGGTCGGCAAGGACACCACCGTCGCGACCCAGTACGACTGGCTGACCGCCACGATCAAGGTCGTGCGCGACCGCGTCGTCGACCATTGGATGCAGGCGACCAAGGAAGCCTACGACCAACAGGAAAAGCGCGTTTATTACCTGTCGCTCGAATTCCTGATTGGGCGTCTGATGCGCGACGCCTTTTCCAACCTCGGCCTGATGGAGAACATGCGTGAGGCGCTGTCGTCGCTCGGCGTCGATCTCGACCTGATCGCCGCGCTGGAACCGGACGCGGCCCTCGGCAATGGCGGCCTTGGCCGGCTCGCCGCCTGCTTCATGGAAAGCATGGCCACCGTCGACATCCCCGCGCATGGCTACGGCATCCGCTATGCCAACGGCATGTTCCGCCAGGAAATCCACGATGGCTGGCAGGTCGAGTTGCCCGAGACCTGGCTTGACCACGGCAACCCCTGGGAATTCGAGCGGCGCGAGCGCTCCTTCGAAGTCGGTTTCGGTGGTTCGGTCGAATCGATCACCTCGAAGGACGGCCGCCTCGAACGCCATGTCTGGAAGCCGAGGGAGCATGTGCTTGCGGTCGCCTATGACACGCCCGTGGCTGGCTGGCGGGCCAAGCGCGTCAACACGCTGCGCCTTTGGTCCGGCATGCCGATCGACCCGATCCGGCTCGACAAGTTCAACGCCGGCGACCACATCGGGGCGCTGGCCGAAAGCAACAAGGCCGATGCACTGTCGCGGGTGCTCTATCCAGCCGATTCCCACATGGCCGGCCAGGAACTCAGACTTCGCCAGGAATACTTCTTCTCCACCGCTTCGCTGCAGGACATCCTGCAGCGCCATCTCAGCCAATATGGCGATCTCAAGTCTCTGCCCGACAAGGCGGCGATCCACCTCAACGACACCCATCCGGCGATCGCCGTGCCCGAGCTGATGCGGCTCTTGATGGATGTCCATGGCATGGATTTCGATCTCGCCTGGGATGTCACCAAGCGCACCTTCGGCTACACCAACCACACGCTATTGCCAGAGGCACTGGAAAGCTGGCCCGTGCCGCTGTTCGAGAGGCTTTTGCCCCGCCACATGCAGATCGTCTACGCCATCAACGCGCAGGTGCTGCTCGAAGCCCGCGCCACCGATCAGTTCTCGGACGAGCAGATCAGCCGTATCTCGCTTATCCAGGAGAATGGCGACCGCAGGGTGCGCATGGGCAATTTGGCCTTTGTCGGCTCGCATTCGATCAATGGCGTGTCGGCGCTGCACACCGAGTTGATGAAGGAGACGGTCTTCGCCGACCTCCACAAACTTTATCCCGATCGCATCAACAACAAGACCAACGGCATCACGCCGCGGCGCTGGCTCATCCAGTGCAATCCAGGCCTCACCGCGCTTGCCCGCGAGGCGATCGGCGACCGCTTCATGGATGACATCGAAGCGATCAAAGGGCTTGATCCCTTAGCCGACGACACCGCCTTTCGCGAAAAATTCGCCGCCGTGAAACGCCAGAACAAGGTGAGGCTTGCCAATCTGGTCGCCGATCGCCTTGGCATCAAGCTCGACCCTTCGGCGCTCTTCGACATTCAGGTCAAGCGTATCCACGAATACAAGCGCCAGCTGCTCAACATCCTCGAAGCGATCGCGCTCTATGACCAGATCCGTTCGCATCCCGAACGCGACTGGATGCCACGCGTGAAATTCTTCGGCGGCAAGGCCGCGCCCAGCTACCATAACGCCAAGCTGATCATCAAACTGGCCAACGACGTCGCCAGGGTGATCAACAGCGACCCTTCGGTGCGCGGCCTGCTGAAGGTCGTGTTCGTGCCGAACTACAATGTCAGCCTGGCCGAGGTGCTGATGCCAGCCGCCGATCTTTCCGAGCAGATCTCGACCGCCGGCATGGAAGCCTCCGGCACGGGCAACATGAAGTTCGCGCTGAACGGCGCGCTGACCATCGGCACGCTCGACGGCGCCAATGTCGAGATCAAGGAGCATGTCGGCGACGACAATATCTTCATCTTCGGCCTCACCACCGAAGAAGTCGCCGAGCGGCGCAACAATGGCTACAATCCGCGCGGCGTCATCGAGGCATCGCCCGAACTGGCGCAGGCGGTTGCGGCCGTTTCATCGGGCGTCTTCTCGCCCGATGATCCCAATCGCTACCGCGACCTCATCAATGGCCTCTATGACAGCGACTGGTTCATGGTCGCGGCGGATTTCGACGCCTATGCCGCTTGTCAGCGCGAGGTGGACGCTGTCTGGCGCAACAGCCCGGACTGGTACGCGCGCGCCATCCGCAACGTCGCGCGCGTCGGCTGGTTCTCCTCCGATCGCACGATCCGTCAATATGCGAAAGAAATCTGGAACGTACCCGTCTGATATGATTGCATAAGGCCACGAACGATGGCCGCAAAAACAAACACTTGGTGCCCGGGGAGGGCGACCGCCTGATGAGGAAGCCGCGCGCGACCGCTGCGACAAGCGGGCCGGACGGACTGGCGCCAGCCAGCGATGTCGAGGCGATTGTCGCCGGTACGCACGGCAATCCCTTTGCGGTTCTCGGTGTCCAGGAGGCCGGCAAGAGCCTGTTCGCACGCTGCTTCGTTCCGCACGCGGAGTCGGTTACGGCCTACACCCTGACCGGCGTCGAGGTCGGCGAATTGACCAGGCGCGACGAGGCCGGTTTCTTCGAAGGCAAGCTGTCGATCAAGAAGCGCCAGCCGCTGCGCTACCACGCCCGCAATGCCGGCGGCGACTGGTGGCTGACCGACCCCTATTCGTTCGGTCCGGTACTCGGTCCGATGGACGATTACTACATCGCCGAGGGTTCGCACCTCAGGCTGTTCGACAAGCTCGGCGCGCATGTCATCGAGCACGAAGGCGCGTCCGGCGTGCATTTCGCTGTATGGGCCCCAAATGCCAGGCGCGTTTCGGTGGTCGGTGACTTCAACGACTGGGACGGCCGCCAGCATACGATGCGCGACCGTCGCGACACCGGCATCTGGGAGCTGTTCATTCCCGATATCGGTGCCGGCCGGCCCTATAAATATGAAATCATCGGTCCCGATGGCGTGAGGTTGCCGCTGAAGGCCGATCCGTTCGCCTTCAAATCAGAGCTGCGCCCGGCAACCGCCTCGGTGACCGCGATGCCGCCGGCGCATGCATGGGGTGACGAGGCGCATCGCAATTTCTGGCGCAACGCCGACCCTCGCCGCGAGGCCATCTCGATCTACGAGGTCCACGCCGGGTCCTGGCAGCTTGGCGATGACGGCTCCTTCCTGTCATGGGATGAACTGGCCGACCGGCTGATCCCCTATGTAATCGAGACCGGTTTCACCCATATTGAATTCCTGCCGATCTCCGAGCATCCCTATGATCCCTCCTGGGGTTACCAGACAACCGGCCTCTACGCGCCATCGGCCCGCTTCGGCGATCCGGACGGCTTTGCCCGCTTTGTCGACGGCGCCCACCGTGCCGGCGTCGGCGTCATCCTCGACTGGGTGCCGGCGCATTTTCCTGTCGACGAGCACGGTCTGGTCCATTTCGACGGCACCGCGCTCTACGAGCATGCCGACCCGCGCAAGGGCTTCCATCCGGACTGGAACACCGCGATCTACAATTTCGGCCGCCGCGAGGTCGTGTCGTTCCTGGTCAACAACGCGCTGTTCTGGGCCGAAAAATACCATGTCGACGGTCTTCGCGTCGACGCGGTCGCCTCGATGCTCTACCTCGACTATTCGCGCAAGGCCGGCGAGTGGATCCCCAATGAGAAGGGTGGGCGCGAAAACCTCGAGGCGGTCAGCTTCCTGCAGAAGATGAACAAGGAGGTGTACGGCCACCATCCGGGCGTCATGACCATCGCCGAGGAATCGACGTCATGGCCAAAGGTCTCGGCGCCTGTCCATGAAGGCGGGCTGGGCTTCGGCTTCAAATGGAACATGGGCTTCATGCACGACACGCTGGAGTATTTTTCCAAGGAGCCGATTTTCCGCAAGCATCACCACAACGAGCTGACCTTCGGCCTGACCTACGCCTTCTCGGAGAATTTCGTGCTGCCGCTCTCGCATGACGAGGTCGTGCACGGCAAAGGCACGCTGCTGGGCAAGATGGCCGGCGACGACTGGCAGAAATTCGCGACCTTGCGTGCCTATTACGGCTTCATGTGGGGTTATCCCGGCAAGAAGCTGCTGTTCATGGGCCAGGAATTCGCGCAGCGCCGCGAATGGAGCGAAGCGCGCGCGCTTGATTGGGACCTGCTCGATTTCCGCCCGCATCGCGGGGTCTGGCAGACGGTGCGCGACCTCAACTATCTCTATCGTTCACGCCCGGCCCTGCATGGCCGCGACTGCGAGCCGGAAGGGTTTTCCTGGCTGATCGTCGACGACAGCCAGAATTCGGTTTTCGCCTGGGTGCGCAGCGCTCCCGGCGGCGATCCGGTCGCCGTCATCTCCAATTTCACACCGGTGCCGCGCGACAACTATCGTGTGCCGCTGCCGAAGGCCGGCAAGTGGCGCGAGATCATCAACACCGACGCTTCCGAATATGGCGGTTCCGGCATGGGCAATGGCGGCATGGTCGAGGCAAGGGCGGAGGGCAAGGGCATCTCGGCAACGATGCTCCTGCCTCCGCTGTCGACGATCATGCTTGAACTCGCTGCCGACTGAACTCGTTAAGGCTGGTTAGCGCATCGATACGAGTAACTTGGGAGGGTATAAATGGCAGACTTGAAGAGAACGCAGCCGCTGGCCCGCGACGCCATGGCCTACGTGTTGGCCGGCGGGCGCGGCAGCCGCCTCAAGGAACTGACCGACCGGCGCGCCAAGCCCGCGGTCTATTTCGGCGGCAAGACACGCATCATCGATTTCGCGCTCTCCAATGCGCTCAACTCCGGCATCCGCCGCCTCGGCGTCGCCACCCAATACAAGGCGCATTCGCTGATCCGCCACCTGCAGCGCGGCTGGAACTTCCTGCGGCCCGAACGAAACGAGAGTTTTGACATCCTGCCGGCCAGCCAGCGTGTGTCGGAAACGCAGTGGTATGAGGGCACGGCGGACGCCGTCTACCAGAACATCGATATCATCGAGGCCTATGGCCCGGAATACATGGTAATCCTGGCCGGCGATCACATCTACAAGATGGACTACGAGATGATGCTGCGCCAGCATGTCGATGCCGGCGCCGATGTCACGGTCGGCTGCCTCGAAGTGCCGCGCATGGAGGCGACCGGCTTCGGCGTCATGCATGTCGATGCCAAGGACAACATCATCGCCTTCGTCGAAAAGCCCGCTGACCCGCCCGGCATTCCGGGTAACCCGGAATTCGCCTTGGCCTCGATGGGCATCTACGTCTTCAAGACCAAGTTCCTGATGGAGCAACTGCGCCGCGATGCCGCCGAGCCGGGCTCCAGCCGCGACTTCGGCAAGGACATCATCCCCTATATCGTCACGCACGGTAAGGCGATCGCGCACCGCTTCACCAAGTCCTGCGTGCGTTCGACCGCCGAAAACGAGGCCTACTGGCGCGATGTCGGCACGGTTGATGCTTATTGGGAGGCCAACATCGACCTGACCGACGTGACGCCCGAACTCGACCTCTACGACCGCGATTGGCCGATCTGGACCTATGCCGAACTGAAGCCGCCGGCAAAGTTCGTGCATGACGAGGACGGCAGGCGCGGTTCCGCCATTTCGTCACTGGTGTCGGGCGATTGCATCGTCTCGGGCGCTTCGCTGAAGAAAAGCCTGATCTTCACCGGCGCGCGCATCAATTCCTATTCGACGCTGGAAGAGGTTGTCATGCTGCCCGACGTTCATGTCGGCCGGAACGCAAAGTTGAAGCGCGTCGTCATCGACCACGGCGTAAGGATACCCGAAGGGCTGGTGGTCGGCGAGGATCCCGTCCTCGACGCCAAGCGCTTCCGGGTTTCGGAAAAGGGTATCTGCCTGATCACACAGGACATGATCAACAAGTTGTCAACCTGAACAGGTGATCAACAAGCTGTCACTTTAGGGTGTTTTGTGCATGTCGTGGTCCAAACCGCACACGGTTGGGCGGCATGGATGGGAAGCGGATCGTTAAGCGCATGCAGGTTCTGTCGGTCACTCCCGAAATCTTCCCGCTGATCAAGACCGGCGGGCTTGCCGACGTGACCGGGGCGCTGCCCATCGCGCTCGCGGCCAAGGGCGTGGCCATGCGTACGCTCGTTCCGGGCTTTCCTGTGGTGATGAGCGCCTTCAAGAAAAAGAAGGCCGTCTATCAGTATCCCCTACTGCAAGGCGGCAAGGCGTCGGTCCATGCCGTCCAGGTCGCCGGGCTCGATTTGTTCGTGCTCGACGCGCCGCATCTGTTCGACCGCCCCGGGGGGCCCTACGGCAACGCCTCGGGCGCGGACTGGCCGGACAATTGGCGGCGCTTCGCGGCGCTGAGCCAGGCCGGCGCCGATATCGCCGGGGGCGCCATCTCGGGCTACCTCCCCGACATCGTCCATGCCCATGACTGGCAGTCGGCGATGACGCTGGCCTATATGCGCTATGGCAAGGCGGTCGGCACCCCATCCATGATGACCGTCCACAATCTCGCCTTCCAGGGCCAGTTCGGGGCCGGTATCTTCGGCGAGCTCGGCCTGCCTGCCGCGGCGATGGCGCTTGACGGCGTCGAATATTATGGCGGCGTCGGCTTCCTTAAGGCTGGCCTGCAGGCCGCCTGGGCGATCACCACGGTGAGCCCGACCTATGCGCAGGAGATACGTTCGCCGGAATTCGGCATGGGCCTCGACGGCCTTATCAACATGCGTTCCAGCGATCTCCATGGCATCGTCAACGGCATCGACACCGCCATCTGGGATCCGGCAACCGACAAGCATCTGGTATCTACCTATACGGCCGAAACGTTGAAGGCCCGCGCGCCGAACAGGGCCGCGGTCGAGGACCGTTTCGGCCTCGACCGCGACGGCAGTCCGATTGTCTGCGTCGTCAGCCGCCTGACCTGGCAGAAGGGCATGGACATATTGGCGACGGTGGTCGACGGCATCGTCGCGACAGGCGCAAGGCTGGCCATCCTCGGCTCGGGCGACGCCGGCCTCGAAGGCGCGCTGCTGGCCGCGGCCGCACGCCATCGTGGCCGCATCGGCGTGGTCGTCGGCTATGACGAGGGGCTGTCGCACACCATGCAGGGCGGCTGCGACGCCATTGTCATCCCGTCGCGCTTCGAGCCTTGCGGGCTGACGCAGCTTTACGGCCTGCGCTATGGCTGCGTGCCGGTCGTCGCCCGCACCGGCGGCCTGGCGGACACCATCATTGATGCCAATGAAGCAGCGTTTGCCGCCGGCGTGGCGACCGGCTTCCAGTTCGCCCCCAACAATGGCGGCGCGCTGCTGCACGCGATCCGACGCCTGGCCGACGCCCACGCCAGTCCCGCAATCTTCGAAACCATCCAGCGCCAGGGCATGAAGACCGATGTGTCATGGGATCGAAGCGCCGAAAAATACGTCGAACTCTATCGCCTGCTGCTTTCGAAAAGGGTTGCCTGAAGCATGATACGCACCGTTTCCACCAAGCCCTATTCCGACCAGAAGCCCGGCACGTCGGGCCTGCGCAAGAAGGTGCCAGTGTTCCAGCAGGAGCACTATGCCGAGAACTTCATCCAGTCGATTTTCGATGCGCTCGACGGGTTCAAGGGCAAGACCCTGGTGATCGGCGGCGACGGCCGTTTCTATAACCGGGAGGTCATCCAGAAGGCCATCGCCATGGCCGCCGCCAATGGCTTCGGCAAGGTGATGGTCGGGCAGGGCGGCATCCTGTCGACGCCCGCGGCCTCGCATGTCATCCGCAAATACAAGACCTTCGGCGGCATCATCCTCTCGGCCAGTCACAATCCCGGCGGCCCGCACGAGGACTTCGGCATCAAGTACAATGCCGGCAATGGCGGCCCGGCGCCGGAAAAGCTGACCGACGCCATCTTTGCCAAGACCAAGACGATTTCGAGCTTCAAGATCGCCGACATCGACCCGATTGGCATCGATACGGTCGCGACAGTCAAGGCTGCCGGCATGACCGTCGAGATCATCGATCCGGTTACCGACTATGCCGAGTTGATGGAGAGCCTGTTCGATTTCGATGCGCTGCGCAAACTGTTCAAGTCGGGCTTCCGCATGCGCTTCGACGCCATGCATGCGGTGACCGGGCCCTACGCCAAGGAAATCCTCGAACACCGCCTCGGCGCACCGAACGGCACCTGCCGCAATTTCAAGCCGCTGCCCGATTTCGGCGGTCATCACCCCGACCCCAACCTGGTCCATGCCAAGCACCTTTATGATGAGATGATGGGACCGGACGCGCCCGATTTCGGCGCCGCCTCCGATGGCGATGGCGACCGCAACCTGATCATCGGCAAGGGCATTTTCGTCACCCCTTCGGATTCGGTCGCCATGCTCGCCGCCAATGCCCGCCTGGCGCCGGGCTACAAGGACGGGCTGAAAGGCATCGCCCGTTCGATGCCGACCAGCGGCGCGGCCGACCGCGTCGCTCACAAGCTAGGTGTCGGGATTTACGAGACGCCGACCGGCTGGAAGTTCTTCGGCAATCTGCTCGACGCCGGCATGGCGACGATCTGCGGTGAGGAAAGTGCCGGCACCGGCTCAAACCATGTCCGCGAAAAGGACGGTCTGTGGGCGGTCCTCTTGTGGCTCAACATCCTCGCCGCCCGTGGCGAAAGCTGCAAGCAGATCGTCACCGAGCATTGGGAGACCTATGGCCGCAACTACTACTCGCGCCATGATTACGAGGAGGTTGAGAGCGACCGCGCCAATGCGCTGGTCGACGAACTCAGGGCCAAGCTCGGCTCGCTACCGGGCACCAGCGTGCGCGGCCTGAAGATCGCCAATGCCGATGATTTCGCCTATCACGACCCGGTCGACGGCTCGACCAGCGAGCACCAGGGCATAAGGGTGCTGTTCGAAGGCGGCTCGCGCGTGGTCTTTCGGCTTTCGGGCACCGGTACGTCTGGCGCGACCTTGCGCGTCTATATCGAGCGCTACGAGCCGGACAAGTCGAGGCACGACCTCGACACCCAGGAGGCGCTCGCCGACCTGATTTCGGCGGCCGACGACATTGCCGGGATCAAGAGCCACACCGGGCGCAACAAGCCGAGCGTCATTACTTGAGGGCGGTGGAGCGCTCTTGACCCAGCTCGGCGCCACCATCACCAGCGAAGGCATCCGCTTCGCCGCATGGTCCTCGTCGGCAAGACGGCTCTGGGTTTCGATCTTTGACGAGCAGGGAAACCGCGAACTCGATCGTCTCGAGCTGGCGTCGGAAGGCAACGGCGTCCATTCACTCTTTGTCTCCGGCTTGGCCGCGGGCGCGCGCTATGGCCTGCGCGCCGATGGCGACTATGCGCCCGAGCGGGGGCTGTGGTTCGATCCCGACAAGTTGCTCACCGATCCTTACGCCGTCGAAATCGACCGGGCCTACGCCTATCACTGGCGGCTCGCCGCGCGGCGCAATGAGGGCGCCGACACCGCGTCGCTGATGCCCAAGACCGTGACCAAGGCCTTGCCCACGGCTCCATCGATCCTGCCGCCGCTGTTTCGCCCTGGCGGCCTGATCTACGAACTGAACGTCCGCGCCTTCACCAAGCTGCATCCGGATGTACCGCAAGAGAAGCGCGGTACGATCGGTGCTCTTGCCCACCCAGCCATCATCGAGCATCTGCAAAAGCTCGGCGTCTCCGCCGTGGAACTGATGCCGATCACGGCCTCCATCGACGAGCGGCATCTGCCGCCGCTCGGCCTGAGCAACGCCTGGGGCTACAATCCCGTCACCTTCATGGCGCTCGACCCTCGCCTCGCGCCCGGCGGCCTGACGGAATTGCAGGACACGGTCGCCGCGTTGCGCCGGGCCGGCATCGGCACCATTCTCGACCTGGTCTTCAACCACACCGGCGAAAGCGACAGGCTGGGGCCGACGCTCTCGCTGCGTGGCCTCGACAATAGGGCCTACTATCGGCACTGGCCGGATGGCGGGCTGGTCAATGACAGCGGCACCGGCAACACGATCGCTTGCGACCATCCGGTGATGCGGGAAATGGTGCTCGACACACTTCGTCACTTCGTTCGCCAGACCGGTGTCGACGGCTTCCGTTTCGATCTGGCTCCGGTGCTGGGCCGGGTCGATGGTGCCTTCGATCCGGAAGCGCCGCTGCTCCAGGCCATCACCCATGATGCGGTGCTTTACGACCGCGTGCTGATCGCCGAGCCTTGGGACATCGGGGCAAACGGCTATCAACTCGGCAATTTCCGGCCGCCTTTCCTTGAATGGAACGACCGCTATCGCGACGATGTCAGACGCTTCTGGCGCGGCGATGCCGGCATGGTCGGTGCTCTCGCAACGCGCCTTGCTGGTTCGTCCGACGTGTTTAACAGGGCAGGGGAGCCGGCAAGCCGCGGCGTGAATTTTATCGCCGCCCATGACGGCATGACGCTGGCTGATATCGTCGCCTATGAGCGCAAGCACAACGCGGCCAATGGCGAGCAGGACCGCGACGGCCATAACGAGAACCTGTCCTGGAACAATGGCGTCGAAGGCGAGACGGACGACGCGGCAATCGTCAAGGCCCGTTTCGACGACCAGCGCGCTCTGCTCGCCACGCTCTTCGCCTCGCGCGGCACCATCATGCTGACCGCGGGCGATGAATTCGGTCGCACCCAGAAGGGCAACAACAACGCCTACGCACAAGACAACCCCACCACCTGGCTTGACTGGGCAGGCCGCGATCAGAAGCTGGAGCGTTACGCATTCGTACTCGCGGCACTTCGCCAGGCGGTGCCCGCATTGTCGGACACGCGTTTCTTGACCGGAGAACCGATTGCGGCATCAGGCGTTCCCGACGTCGCTTGGCTGACCGAGACCGGTGAGCCGCTCGACGCGACCGACTGGAACGATACCAGCCGGCATCGCCTCGTCATGCTGCTTGGCGGCGAGGAAGGCAGGCTTGCCGTTCTGATCAATGGCGACCGCCGCCAATGCGTCTTCACCTTGCCGGCGCGGGAAGGTTTTCGATGGCATCCGGCGATCGAAACGCACGTGACTGACCTTGCGCGCCGGCTGCCGGGGCGCAGCGTCAATTTCATGATCGAGAGCCGAACCGGAAACGGCGGCGTCAGGAAGGGTTCGTGATGACCGGTGAGAGTTTGGGGCAGGGAGCCGAATGGTGGCGCGGCTGCGTCATCTATCAGGTCTATCCGCGCTCTTTTCAGGACACGACCGGTGATGGCAGCGGCGATCTCGGCGGCATTACGTCGAGGCTCGCTTATATCGCCTCGCTCGGCGTCGACGCTGTCTGGCTGTCGCCCTTCTTCAAGTCTCCGATGGCCGACATGGGCTATGATGTATCGGATTATCGCGACGTCGACCCGATGTTCGGCACATTGGCCGATTTTGATGCGCTGGTCGCCGAAGCCCATCGGCTCGGCCTGAAGATCATCATCGACCAGGTGCTGTCGCATTCATCCGACAAGCATGAATGGTTCATCGAAAGCCGGGCCAGCCGCGATAATGCCAAGGCCGACTGGTACGTCTGGGCCGATGCGAAGCCTGACGGCGGCGCGCCCAACAACTGGCTGTCGGTCTTCGGGGGGCCGTCCTGGGAATGGGACGCGACCCGCCGCCAATATTACATGCATAATTTCCTTGCCTCGCAGCCAGACCTCAATTTCCACAACCCGGAAGTCCAGGATGCGTTGCTTGACACGGTGCGGTTCTGGCTCGATCGCGGTGTCGACGGCTTCCGGCTCGACACGGTCAATTACTATGTCCACGACCGCTGGCTGCGCGGCAATCCGCCCTTGGCGTCGAGCGTCGCCGGCACCAACACGGAGACCAACACCTACCTCTATCAGGAGCATCTGTTCGACAAGACCCAGCCCGAAAACCTGGCGTTCCTCAGGCGCTTCCGCGCGTTACTCGACGAATATGGCGACCGCGCCGCCGTCGGCGAAATCGGCGACGAGGGCCGCTCGCTGCAGACGCTCGCCGCCTACACCTCCGGCGGCGACAAGCTTCAGATGAGCTACACTTTCGACCTGCTGGGTTCGCAGTTTTCGGCGGCGCATGTGCGTGGCTGCGTCGAGGCCTTCGAAAGCGCGGTGGCCGACGGCTGGGTTTGCTGGGCGTTTTCCAACCATGACGTGGTCCGCCATGTCAGCCGCTGGATGCGGCCTGGTGGCGATCCCGATCTTGTGGCCAAATTCTCGATCATGCTGCTCGCCTGTCTGCGCGGCTCGATCTGCCTCTATCAGGGCGAGGAACTCGGCCTTGAGGAGGCGGAGCTTGCCTACGAGGATCTGCGCGATCCGGTCGGCATCCGCTTCTGGCCCGGCGTGAAGGGCAGGGATGGTTGCCGCACGCCGATGGTCTGGGAGGCCGACGCCGACAATGCGGGCTTCTCCACTGCAAAACCCTGGCTGCCTGTGCCGGCAAGCCATCGCGCCCGCGCGGTCGATATGCAGATCGGCGACGAGCAATCGGTGCTGTCGGCCTACCGCTCGGCGCTTGCCTTGCGCAAACGGCATCCGGCGCTGGTCGGCGGCTCGATCCGCTTTCTCGATACCGAGGGCGACGTGCTCGCCTTCATCCGCGAAGGTGGCGGGGAGAGGTTGATCTGTGTCTTCAATTTCGCTGAGGAGCCGGCGACCTTGCCGTTGGTGGGTGATATCGGACCCGTCACGGCTATCTTCGGCGGGACCGCTTCTGTCGAGGAAAACACCCTCTCGCTGCCAACTCTCGGCTGCTTTCTCGGTCGGCTCGACTGATTGGCACTTCGGTTGTGGCTAGGCGGTCCTACTGAACGAGCACCGCCCGGCCGCAGGTCGCGCCGGTGACGCGCACGTCGGCCTGGCCGACACGCACACCAAGGGCTCCGAGCAAATTGTAAACCAACTCGTCGACCGGCGCCGCCACGCCGTTCAAGAGCGCAACCACTGCCGGCCGCACGGTTGAAAGCAAGGTATTCAGATTCAGCAGCGGCAAGCCCAGCAAATTGGTCGTCAGCGACAGATCAGTGATCAGGGAGGTCGTCAAAGACTGTGTCAGGTTTTGAGTGGAGACTGTCTTTATCGTTTTGGCGTCGATGTCGGCCTTGTTGAAGGTCAATGCGGTCGGCGCGTTGTTGGCCATTTCAAATGCCGCTGAGCCCGTCACTGAAAGTAGATTGATCAGAAGACTGACCTTTGCGATTTCAGTGTCGGAGAACGATTCCGGTTTGGTGAAATCGGCAAAGCCGGAGCTACTGCTGTCGGCCAAATGCGCTTCCACAACACCGGGGCGGGCAGAAACGGTGACCTTGATGCTGTCGGGACCCGTAGGACAGCTTATGTCGGTGAGTTTGGCTTCGGCGTAGGCGACTTCCACATGCAGTGGCAGGTTGACCGACACCAGAGTAATGCCCCCACCGACATTGCCGCCTGCGCCGCCGACTGTCGCGGCTACTTTGATGCGCGTCTGTGCGGTCCGCACGACAGTGCCGATACCATCGATCGCCAGCCAGGGCGAGGACTGCATCGGCTCGCCGATGGCGATGCTGAGTTTGGTGGAGAGCAGCCCCGGAATGGTGGCGCCGAGATCGATCGCGGCCTGGTTGGTACCGTTGGCGAGCACGGCGGCCGCCGTCAGCATGCCCATAGCGCTTGCGTCTACCCCAAGCCCGGACGGCTGTTGCCCGAGGCCCAGGCTGCCGACCGAACCAAGGTCGACAAGGCTGCTGAGCGGGATCTTGACGGTGCTGGTCGATTTGGAGGCGATGGTCTGCAGGGCGACCTTGGCCGTATTGCCGAGGCCGGGAACATTGGCCATGGCGGTAGCGATCTGGCCGACCGTCGCCTTCGATGCCAGAACGTCGGAATAGGTACCGGCCGTGATGTTCAGTTGCGTGGCGAGCGCACTGATGAAGGAAAGCACGCTCACATCCGCCGAGATCAGCCCGTTGTAGTCCATGACGCTGAGCGAGATGTTGCCGCCGAGAAGTCCGCTCAAAAGTGCATTGAGGATGCCGCCGTTGACGCTGAGCAACCGCGATCCGACCGAGAACGTCGCCAGCGGCGTCATGCTGGCCGTGGCCTGGGTGCCGATGACGGGAGTGGGGATCAGCGAACTTGCGAAATAGCGGTTCGGAATCTTTGCCAATGTGACGCGGACGGCATTGTAAGGCGTGACACCCGCCTGGAAGCGCTGGCTGACATTGGCGGTCGATGAGGCATATCGGCCCTGCGTGACCGTCACCACCGTTTTGCCGGTGGCCGGGGCAATGGTCTGGCCCGAAGCTTGAACGACGACGCCCGGCATGCCGTTGTCGGTTAGTGTGGTGACGACCGCGGTGTTGACGTTGTTGATGTTCGAGGCGGCGGTAATCGCCGCCAGGTCGACCATCGCCTGGGCTTCCCGGCGCTCGGTGTAGATGGAGGCTTCGTCAATGGCCACAGCCGCCAATGCCAACGCGACCGGCGCGCTCAATGCGGTCATGACGGCGAAGTTCGCCTTCCTGTCTCCCATCATCGACCGTGCAAGCCGACCCATACCCTTGCCCGCCCGCCGCAGCATTCAGATACCCCCGACCCTGATCGTTGACTGACGCTTGATGGTCGTCCCTGGCATGGCTATGCCGGGGAACAGGTTCCAGATCGGCAGGTTGCGGGCATCGTAGGAGATGGACACCACGAACTGGCTTCCGTCGGCGATGCTGTCGTTGGCCTGGTAGGTCAGTTTGCTGGCGTCCACGAAGGGGTAGCCGCCGGCATTGTTGGTGAGATAGCTGGCCACGAGCGTCTGCCGCTCGGTCTGGTTCACCCCAGCGATGGCTGTTCGGGCAGCGTCGGCTGCAATTTGCTGGATCGAATTGGCGGCGCCAAAATAGATGCCGTATGCAACCATTCCGAGCAGAAGAAGAATGAAAAGCGGGGACAGCAAAGCGAACTCGACGGCTGAAGTTCCCGAGTTGTCTGATCGGAAACGGCGACTTCGGGCCTCGAAAATGGGGTGGTGAACCATGGCACCAGCATGCCCAAATTCGCATGCAGAAAGCGAAAACTCTGGGTGCAACCAAAGGGTGCGGTCGATTGAAAACGAATCTCTAATTTAGCCGTTGCTTTCTCGACAATGGGGATTGACTTAGGGTCAATCAGTACTCGGTTGAAAAGAGCTTACCTCCTGTCTAGTCTCCTGCCACCAGCCGCCGGAGGGAACCGGGGGCGCGCTCAAAGGAGCCAGTCATCGGCTTCGGGGCGTCAACACGTAAGGCGCGCCGATGGCAGCGCCGACAGGGAGAACTTCATGCTGAAAAACATGCTGAAGGCGACGGTATTCGCCACCACCATGGCGGTAACCGCCGGCGCATTCTACACGCCGGCTTTCGCGGAGAGTGTCTATAACAGGGGCACCGCCGCTGAATCGGAGTCGGTCGATCCGCACAAGACCTCGACGGTCTATGAAGCCAATGTGCTGCGTGACCTGTTCCAGGGATTGGTCATGCAGGACCAGAAGGCGAACCTCATTCCGGGCGCGGCCGAAAGCTGGACGGTATCGGATGACGGCACCGTCTACACCTTCAAGCTGCGCAAGGACGGCATGTGGTCGGACGGCAGCCCGGTGACGGCGGAGGACTTCGTCTATGCCTTCCACAGGCTGGAAGATCCGGCGACCGGCGCCGAATACGCCTCGATGCTGTATCCGGTTAAGGGCGCGGAGGACGTCAACACCAAGAAGGGCAAGCCCGAGGACATGGGTGTCAAGGCGATCGACGCCGGCACCCTGGAGGTGACGCTGAAGGCGCCGACGCCCTACTTCCTGGAGATGCTGACCCATCAGGCGACCTATCCGGTCAGCAAGGCCTCGATTGAAAAGCTTGGCGCCGACTGGATCAAGCCCGGCAATCTGGTTTCGAACGGCGCCTATACGCTGGCCGAATGGGTTCCCAACGACCACATGAAACTGGTCAAGAATCCCAAATTCTGGGACGCCGCTACCGTCAAGTTCGACGTCGTCAATTACATTCCGACCGAGGATCGTTCGTCGGCGATGAAGCGCTTCGAGGCCGGCGAACTCGACAGCTATGACGATCTGCCGACCGAACAGCTCGCCGACCTCAAGACGAAGTTCGGCGACCAGATCCATGTCGGGCCGTATCTCGGCACCTACTATTATGCCATCAAGACCGACAAGGCGCCGTGGAACAACCCCGAACTGCGTAACGCTATCTCGATGGCGATCGACCGTGATTTCATCGCCGAGAAGGTCTGGCAGAATTCGATGCTGCCCGGCTATTCGATGGTGCCCCCCGGCATCGAGGGCTATACGCCCGCAATGGCCAAATACGCCGACATGCCGCAGATCGACCGCGAGGACGCGGCCAAGAAGATCCTCGAGAAGCTTGGCTACACCCCCGAACATCCGCTGAAGATGGAAATCCGCTACAACACCTCGGAAAACCACAAGAACACGGCAGTGGCGATCCAGGAACAATTGAAGCCGCTTGGCGTCGACGTCACGCTGCTCAACACCGACACCAAGACCCACTACTCCTTCCTCGAGCAGAAGGGCGACTATGACGTGGCGCGTGCCGCCTGGATTGCCGACTATAAGGATCCAGAGACCTTCCTCGGTATCACGCGCAAGGCCAGCGGCAACAACTATTCCAACTACAACAGCCCGCAATACGAAGCGGCAATGGACAAGGCCGCGGCCGCGGGCGGCAAGCCCGAAGAGCGCATGAAGGACCTCTCCGCGGCCGAGCGCATCCTCATCGACGACGTCGGCCAGATCCCGCTTCTCTACTACAGCTACCACGACATCGTTTCCTCGAAGCTGCATGGCTTCGTCGACAATGTGATGGACGTGCATCCGTCGCGCTTCGTCAGCAAGGATTGATCCCTGGCCAAGCCGCCGCGCTCTAAAGAGCGCGGCGGTGCTGGTTTGCCATCGCATCGGCCCGGGAAGCGGAAATCGATTTTCGGAAGAATCCGGTGTGAAGATTTGAAGGCTGGAGCGCAATCGTCCGAGTGGAAGGGCGTGCTCTGGATCAAGTGGGGCACCGATGCTGCGATACGTATTCCGGCGGCTTTTGACCGCCATCCCGACGCTGTTCGTCATCGTGACGATGGCGTTCTTCCTGATGCGCGTCGCGCCAGGCGGTCCATTCAACCAGGAGCGGGGGCTGAGCCCAGAGATCAAGGCCAACTTGGAAGCCCAGTTCGGCCTCAACGATCCGCTCTGGCTGCAATATGTCCATTATCTCGGCAATCTGCTGCGCGGCAATTTCGGCCCGAGCTACAACATGCCGGATTTCACCGTCACCGAACTGTTTGCCAAGGGCCTGCCCATTTCCGTGCAGCTCGGAGCCTCGGCGCTGATCCTGGCGCTGCTGCTCGGCAGCGTGCTCGGCACCATCGCCGCGCTCAACCAGAACAAGCTTGGTGACTATACGGTGATCGCCTTGGCGACAGCCGGCAGCACCATCCCGACCTTCGTCATCGCGCCGGTGATCCAGCTTGTCTTCGGACTGACCTGGAGGCTGCTGCCGATCGGTGGCTGGGGTGACGGCGCCTTCATCAACAAGGTTGGCCCGGTGCTGACACTTGCCTTGCCGCAAATCGCCATCGTTGCCCGGCTGATGCGCGGCTCGATGATCGAATCGCTGCGATCCCATCATATCCGAACGGCGCGCGCGCTCGGCCTTTCCGACTGGTCGGTGGTGGTCAAGCACGCGTTGCGCGGCGCCATCCTGCCGATCGTCTCCTTCACGGGCCCGGCGGCGGCGGCACTGCTGACCGGCTCGGTCATCGTCGAGACGATCTTCTCCATTCCCGGCGTCGGCCGCTATTTCGTCGATGCCGCGCTCAACCGCGATTATACGCTGGTGATGGGAACGGTGGTGGTGATCGCCATTTTTACCATCGTCTTCAACCTGATCGTCGACGTCATGTACGCGGTCGTCGACCCGAGGGTGCGCTATGACTGACATCGCAGCCACGGCCCCCGCAATCGTTGGTCGCTCGCTTTGGGGCGATGCCTGGGCGCGCCTCAAGGCCAATCGCGCCGCCATGTTCAGCCTCTACTACCTCGTTCTCATTGGGATCATCAGCGTCTTTGGCCCGTGGTTCGTGCCGCATCAATACACGACCATCTACGCCGACTATGTGCGCATGCCGCCAAGCCTCTCAGCCTATCCGAAACCCGACATGATCGAGACGGCACTTACCGAAGCGATCAAGCGCATGCGAGTCGACATCAAGGACTGGCACCAGGAGGGGAGCCAGGTCTTCGTCACGGTCAAGTCGACCAAGCCGATCGACGACCGCAACATCCGCTACCTCGACCGTTCCGATGCCTTCGATGACACCAAGATCGAAAACAAGTCGCCCGACGGCCTCGAAGTAACGATGAGCGCATCGGTCAAGCAGCAGTATTTCCTGTTCGGCACCGACAATACCGGCCGCGATCTTCTCTCCCGCACGCTGATGGCCGGGCGCATATCGCTGGCCATCGGTCTGCTGGCCGGTGTCGTGGCGGTGGTGATCGGCGTGATCTACGGCGCCGCCGCCGGCTTTTCCGGCGGCAAGGTCGATGAAGTGATGATGCGCATCGTCGACGTGCTCTATTCCTTGCCGTTCATCTTCTTCGTCATCATGCTGGTGGTGTTCTTCGGCCGCAACTTCGTGCTGATGTTCCTGGCGGTCGGTGCCGTGCTGTGGCTCGACATGGCGCGGATCGTGCGCGGCCAGGCGCTGTCGATTCGCCGGCAGGAATATGTCCAGGCGGCGGAAGCCATGGGCATTGGCCAGCGTGGCATCCTGATCCGCCATGTCATCCCGAACCTGCTTGGCCCGGTGGTGATCTACATGACGCTACTGGTGCCGCAGGTCATCATCCTGGAGAGCTTCCTATCGTTCCTCGGGCTTGGCATCCAGGAGCCGATGACCAGCTGGGGCGTGCTGATCTCGGTCGGCGCCAAGAACATCGGCACCGCCAACTGGCTGCTCCTGTTTCCCGCCTTCTTTCTGGTCTCGACGCTGTTCGCCTTGAATTTCGTCGGCGACGGCCTGCGCGACGCGCTCGACCCACGGGATCGATAAAGATGGGGACCGCTGAAATGGCTGCTTCCGAAACGATCCTCAGCGTCAAGGACCTTCGCGTCCGCTTCCGCACGCTCGACGGTACGGTCGAAGCGGTCAAGGGAATCAACATCCACGTCAACGCGGGCGAAACGGTTGCCGTGGTCGGCGAGTCCGGTTCCGGCAAGAGCCAGACGATGATGGCGGCGATGAGCCTGCTGGCCTCCAATGGCGAAGCGTCAGGCCATGTCGACTATCGCGGCCGCAACCTGCTGACCCTGAGCAAGTCCGAGCTGAACAAGGTCCGCGGCCGCAAGATCAGCATGATCTTCCAGGAACCGATGACTTCGCTCGATCCGCTCTATTCGATCGGCAACCAGCTGATCGAGCCGATCCGCCGCCATCGGGGCCTGAGCGCCGCCGCAGCGCATGAAGAGGCGCTCAAGCTGCTGCGGCTCGTGCATATTCCCGATCCGGAGCGACGGATGAAATCCTATCCGCACGAAATGTCCGGCGGCCAACGCCAGCGCGTGATGATCGCGATGGCGCTCGCCAATGACCCCGACATCCTGATCGCCGACGAGCCGACGACGGCGCTTGACGTCACCATCCAGGCGCAGATCCTGATGCTTTTGGCCGAACTGCAGCGCAAGCTCGGCATGGCGATCGTCTTCATCACCCATGACCTCGGTATCGTCCGGCGCTTTGCCGACCGTGTCTATGTCATGCGCCAGGGCGAGGTGGTCGAGGAAGGCGAGGCGGAAGCCATTTTTGCCAATCCGCGGCACGCCTACACCAAAATGCTGCTGGCGGCCGAGCCGACGGGAACCAAGGCGCCGCCGCCAGCCGATGCGCCGGTGGTGCTCGAAGGTAGGAATGTCGAAGTCACATTCAGGATCGGCGGTGGGTTTCTGGCCGGCGAACCGCTGATGCTGCGGGCCGTCGATCACATCTCGATCCGGCTGCAGCGCAACCAGACCATCGGCATTGTCGGCGAATCCGGCTCGGGCAAGTCGACGCTCGGCCGCGCCTTGCTGCGGTTGCTGCCGAGCGATGGGCTCATTCGGTTCGGCGATCGCGATATCTCCACTGCCGACCGGCAGCAGATGCGGCCACTGCGGCGCCAGATGCAACTCGTCTTCCAGGACCCGTTCGGCTCGCTGTCGCCGCGCATGACCGTCGGTCAGGTCGTCACCGAGGGGCTGCTGGTGCATGAGCCCAACCTTTCAGGAAAGCAGCGCGACCAGCGCGCGGTCGAGGCCCTGCGCGAGGTCGGCCTCGACCCCAATGCCCGCAACCGCTACCCGCACGAATTTTCCGGCGGACAACGGCAGCGCATCGCCATTGCCCGCGCCATGATTCTGAAGCCGAAGATGGTCGTGCTGGACGAGCCGACATCGGCGCTTGACCGCTCGGTGCAGAAACAGATCGTCGAACTGCTGCGCAAGCTGCAGGCCGACCACGAACTGTCCTACCTCTTCATCAGCCACGATCTGTCGGTCGTGCGCGCCATGGCCGACTACATCATCGTCATGAAGCAAGGCAAGATCGTCGAAGAGGGGCCGACGGAAGAGATCTTCAGCAATCCACGGGCGCCTTATACGCAGACGCTGATGAACGCCGCGATCGACGTCACACGGTTTCGACTGAGCGCGTAAGGCGCCGGCAGGGGCAATTGTCGTGGCGTCGTCTGTCGCTCAGCTCGCGCACTTGCGTGCGCGCACAGCGACAATGGCATCCTGCTGTCGCTTCAGCCGGTCGATCCTGGCCGTTTCACGGTTGGCGACCGCGGTCTTGACGCGCGATCCGCCCAGCAGCCAGCGCGGCACGCTGGTGTTGGCGACCTTGCCGCGGGTGATCGCCGTCTGCGAGATGTCGCGCGCGCTGCTTCCCAGCGCACTGTTGAGGTCGCTACAGCTCATGCTCTCGTATTTGGCCGGATCGGCCGTCCTGCCGATCGATGAGCATCCGGCAGCCATGAAGGCCGCAGCCAGAAGAGCGGGTGCCGACCTTGTCCTTGAAATCAAACTCATGCGCGCGTCCGGCCCGGCCGTTTTTGCCGCCTCCCTGATCTTCATCGATCAACCTAGCGCTGATAGCCAATTCGTCAAAGTTTCACCGGCCGGCCAGTGCTCGCGTTCTGCACTGGCTATCGGCCAATTATCGCTGTCGGAATTTTTACGCTGCTTGGGCGGCCAATTCGGTCATGGAGTCACAACCGCCGAGCATCATCTGGGCAATGTCGGTCGCCTTGTCGTCGACATGCGCCGTCACCAGCACAATCCCCCCGCCAATACTTGGCCGCTCGGGTCTTCTGGCGGCCGCGACAATGGCTTCGAGCAATCCGCCAAGGCCGCCGCAGAACACGCTGGCCAAGGCTATTGCCGATAGGCCGGTCGGAAAAAGGTTGATGTCGTAAACAGCAACGGCGCCGAGGCACGCCAACAGCCCGGCGGCAGCGCCCAGCATGACACCCGGAGACCTCAGGACATCGATTTCGTCACGATAGGGCCCGATAATGGCGACCTGTACGCGCGGAACCCCGGCCGCCAACAGGTCGCCGGCAATCCGCGCCGCTTCGGCATGGGATTCGAAAAGCTTACTGATTGTTGGCATGGTTACTCGGACATCGCGTCCGTCAGCGTGTCGGTAACGAAGGATGCGGCGATCAGATCGTCGCCGTCGATGCGGCCTCGCCCGCCTTCAATCACGGCCGCTACCTTTTGGAAGGTCTTCATTTCACCCTCGGTGATCTGAGCGTGTTGCATTCTGGTTTTGAGGCTATCTATGCGCATCCCCAACACATGGGATGTTACAGTCTCATGGTTCGACATGGTGGTGCTCATCCGTTCCCGCTTCGCTTGGTTTTCCCGCGCCCGATCTCGAACTTGGGCCGAGCGGAAACGTTCCCAGGGCAGGGCTTCGGTCGGGCGGAGGTCGGACCTAAGTCTGGGCCTGGAACGCATTGGTCTTGCCAAGCGGGCCGGCCGGAACAGTCGCTCTTCGTCACCGTTGTCTGCTGCAAATACCGGAGGAATTTGATGGAGAAGAGTGTTGGTCAGGCGCGCTGGTTGCTCGCACCGATTTTCGCGGTTGCCATCACCTTCATGGTGGCTGGAATAGTCCTCAGCTAATCTCTTGGCACATTAGCGCAGCCCAGTTCTTTCCCAGGCCGATAGGCTTCGTGAGCGAGCATGGATCTGGCGAACCCTGAAGTCTTGGCCAGGCCAGCTCAAATGACCTGGTCACCGAGCAGAATTCCCGCGACTTGCTTCCGAGCGGTATGGGAGATTCGAAGTTGAAACGATCGCTTCGCATGGCTGCATTTCAGCCGCGGGCGAGAACTCGAAGCTATTCGCATGAAACGCGCGCGAGCGTGCTGGGCAAAGTCACCTGGTGGCCGGGCTCGCGAGAGCCGGGCCACCAGTTGGGCATCAGTAACCGCCGTTTTCCATTACCACCGGATGATGGTGACGGTGGTGGGTGGAAACGGAGCCGGTGACGACGACTGCATTCCGATCGTGATGCCGGCGGCCATGGTCATAGAACGCCACCGTCCCGTGGTGTCGGTGATGCAGGCGCTGGCCTTCCTCATTGATGATCCTGACGTTGTGGTGGTGCCGATGGTGGGTCCTGATGACGACGTCGGCCTCGGCTGCCGAAGCCAAAGCGGGCAATCCCATTGAAAGCGCCAAAGCGCACATGATCATTGTTTTCATTGCAAGTTCTCCAACTGCTTTGATTAGCCCTTCGTTGGTTACAACTGCTGCTGATCCCTTTGGTTCCGGTTCCCGGGGGACAGCCGCACGCAAGCGAAGGGCTGGCTATCGCGTCGCCACGATTGGCAAAGAGGAGGCTTGCTTCCGGCCATCTGCGCAGGCGGCGGCAAACGTCACCCGCGTTCTGTCACTGCCAGGGAGGAACGCTCTGTCGCAATTGTTAAGACAGTTCGCCCACCTGTCGCCAGATCCCCGTCAGGCGACGGAACATTAGGCCGGCCTAACAGTTCTTCCCGCAGCGGACATCACGGTTTGGTGTTCGCTGAAGATCAGCAGGCAAAGGCTGATCGGCCCGCGTCCTCCGCCAGAGGCGCGGGCTTCACCAGGCAACAGGAGTGAGATTATGAACAACATCATTTGGCTTGTGGGAGCGGTGGTCGTCGTCATAGCGGTATTGAGCTTTTTCGGCCTGCGTTAAACGCCTGCATATGGGGGCAGGGACTTCGTGGCCCATGCCCCCAAAGAGGAACGAATCTCGTGTCCGTTCCCTAGGAACAGACATCATCTTGGACAAGGCTCTATCTCTGGTGAATCTCGGGTGGAGCGCCAAAGTCGGGATGCGCTAACACATTGTTTTTTCTGGTCGGAGTGGCAGGATTTGAACCTGCGACCCCCTCGTCCCGAACGAGGTGCGCTACCAGGCTGCGCTACACTCCGTGACCAGATCGCGGGCTTATAGCCGCCACACATCGTTCCTGCAAGCGGCAATGGCAGCCCTTCTGTCGCATTTCGTCCGCTTTCTGCGGGCGTTGCCGGAAGGCCCGAATTTCCATCCGGGATAAACGTGGCTTAAAGCCTTGTGTGCTAAGCCGCTGCCTTGATGGATCGTATTTCTGCCGCTAGGAGCCCTGCCGTCTTGCCCCTAAAAATCGTCGGCGAAGCGTGGCCAAACAGCTTCGAATTCGAAACCGCGGCGCTGATCAAGCCATCCGGTTTTCGTGAATATGATGCGCGCTGGTGGTTCGGCCATCCCGGTTCGGCAGTGCCGCCTGAACTCAATCTGATCGGGGTCCAGGCGCTTGGCATGGGGCTCGGCACGCTGATCCGGCGGCTCGGCGCCGGGCCTGATATCGTCACCGGGCATGATTTCAGATCCTATTCGCTCGGCATCAAACTGGCGTTGGTTTCTGGACTGATGGCGGCCGGCGCACGGGTGAAGGATATCGGTCTGGCGCTGTCGCCGATGGCCTATTTCGCGCAGTTCGCGCTGGAGACGCAGTCGGTGGCCATGGTCACCGCCTCGCACAACGAGAATGGCTGGACCGGCGTCAAGATGGGAGCGGCGCGGCCGCTGACCTTCGGCCCCGAGGAGATGAGCGCGCTGAAGGCGATCGTGCTGGCCGCCGATTTCGACCTTACCGGCGGCGGCTCCTATGATTTCGTCGACAATTTTCGCGCCACCTATCTCGACGATGTGACAAGGGACAAGCGCATCACACGAAAGCTGAAAGTGGTCGCCGCCTGCGGCAACGGCACTGCTGGCGCCTTTGCTCCGGAAGCCCTGCAGCGCATCGGCTGCGAAGTGATCCCGCTCGATGTCGAGCTTGATCATACGTTTCCAAACTACAACCCCAATCCGGAAGACATGCAGATGCTGCATGCAATCCGGGACAAGGTGCTGGAGACCGGCGCCGATGTCGGGTTGGGATTCGATGGCGACGGCGACCGCTGCGGTGTCGTCGACAATGAAGGCAACGAGATCTTTGCCGACAAGGTCGGCGTCATGCTTGCGCGGGATATTTCGCGGCTCCATCCGGGTTCGACCTTCGTCGTCGACGTCAAGTCGACCGGACTGTTCAACACCGACGCGGTGCTGCGCGCCAATGGCGCCGTTACCGACTATTGGAAGACGGGCCATTCCTACATCAAGCGCCGGGTTGCCGAACTCGGCGCGGTCGCCGGCTTCGAAAAATCAGGCCACTTCTTCTTCAACTCCCCGATCGGGCGCGGCTATGACGACGGACTGGTCACGGCAATCGCCATCTGTCAGATGCTGGACCGTAACCCGGCCAGTTCGATGGCCGATCTCTACGGGGCACTGCCGCTGACCTTCGGCACGCCCACAATGTCCCCGCATTGCGCGGACGATGTGAAGTACGGCGTGGTCGAGCGGGTGGTCTCCGATTTTCAGGCGATGAAGCGGGACGGCTCCAGTTTCGCCGGCCAGAAGATCGTCGACCTTGTCACCGTCAATGGCGTGCGCGTCGTTGCCGAGGACGGTACCTGGGGTCTGGTGCGCGCTTCGTCGAACAAGCCGGAACTGGTCGTGGTCGTCGAAAGTCCGGTCTCGTCCGAGCGTCGCCAGCAGATGTTCGATGCCGTCGATGCTGTGCTGCGCCGCAGTCCGGAAGTCGGCGCTTACAACCAGACTTTTTGACAGGGCATCCATGGGCCAGCGCATCGTCAGTTTTATCATGAGCGGCGGCGTCGGCTCTCGGCTGTGGCCGCTGTCACGCGAGGACAATCCCAAGCAGTTCCACGACCTGTCGGGCGACGGTTCCATGCTCGCCAAGACCTTGCGCCGCCTGACGGCGAGACCGGCTGGCGAAACGCCGATCTTCCTGATCGCTTCGGAGCGTCATGCCGATCGTGTCCATGCCGACTTGGCCGGTCTCGATCTTGCCGGCGGCGGCCCGCTGTTCGAGCCGGCGGGACGCAACACGGCCGCCGCCGTCGCACTGGCGACCCTGCGCACGCTGTCGGAATTCGGCGACAGCCTGGTTCTGGTGGTGCCCTCGGACCATGAAATAGCGACGGCAGGGCAATTCTGGCAAAGTATCGAGGCGGGATCGCAGGCGGCGCGCGCCGGCCGTCTGGTGGTGTTCGGGATCAAACCGACCCAGCCGGAAACCGGTTACGGCTATATCGAGGTATCGGCCGAGAAGGGCGGGGTGTTCGACGTTTCGCGCTTTGTCGAGAAGCCCGACCTTGCGACGGCCAACGACTATCTCAAGGCGGGAAATTTCTACTGGAACACCGGCATCTTCCTGTTTCGGGCCGGTGCCATGCGCGACGCCTTCAAGACATTCCAGCCCGACATTTGGCACGCCACCGAAGCGGCCTACGAGGCGGCCACGACGGACCTGTCCGGCCTCTATATGCCGCTGGAACTTTACGCGGCGATCCCGTCGAACTCGATCGACTATGCCATCATGGAGCGGGCAAAAAACATAGCCATGGTGCCGGCCGGCTTCCGCTGGAACGATCTCGGCTCCTGGCAATCGCTCCTCGATGTCGGTCCCGCCGACGACCGGGGCAACGTCGTTGTCGGCGATGTCGTCGCCATAGATTGCGAGAATTCCTATATCCGCAGCGACGGCCGCCTGCTGTCGGCGATCGGCATGAAGGACGTTGCCATTGTCTCGACGGCGGATGCCACTTTCGTTGCCCCGGTGAGCCACAGCCAGCACGTCAAGAAGATCGTCGAACAACTCGAAAAATCGGGACGGCTGGAAACCAGGTTCACGCCGACGCATGACCGCGTCATCGAAAGTGGCGCCTGGCGGCGGCGCGTTCATCACTGGCTGTTCCAGGAGACCTTGCCGTTGTGGTCGACATCAGGCGTCGACGAGCGCCACGGTGGCTTCCACGAGGCGCTGGGTTTCGACGCCAAGCCGCTCGTCAAGCCGAAGCGCATGCGCACCCAGGCCAGGCAGGTCTATGCCTTCGCGGTTGCCAAGGAGCGCGGTTGGACCGGGCCGGCCGACCGGCTGATCGCGCATGGCATCGACTTCATGGCGGGGCAGGGCCGCACCGAACGGGGCGGTTGGGTGCGCACGCTGAATGTCGATGGCTCCGTCGCCGATCCCGTCGAGGACGCCTACGATCATTCCTGCATCCTGCTGGCGCTGGCGCATGCGCATATGTCGGGCAATGCCGACGCCTTGCGGCTCGGCCAAGAGACCTTCACCTTCCTCGATGCGCATCTGGAGGACAGCCGCATGACCGGCTTCCTCGACACCTCGGACGGGGCGGGCGAGCGACGCTCCAACCCGCACATGCATTTGCTCGAAGCTTTCCTGGCCTGGCACCAGGCAACCGGTGAGCGTGCGCATCTGCGTCGCGCGTCGCGCATCATCGACCTCTTCCGCAGCCATTTCTTCGACGCCGAGAGCTGGACGCTCGGCGAGTATTTCGATGCAGAATGGAAACCGGTACCGGGAGAGAAGGGGAGCTGGACCGAACCTGGCCATCACTTCGAATGGGCATCGCTGCTGGTCGATTTCGCCGGCCGCAGCGGCCAGGCCGAACTGAGCGTCTTTGCCCGAAAACTCTACGCCTCGGCAATCGCCAATGGCCTCAACCGGGCCACTGGCCTTGCCTATGGTGCAGTCTCGCGGCAAGGACTGCCGCTCGACCTGATATCGCGCAGCTGGCCGCAGGCCGAGGCGCTCAAGGCGGCGATCGCCCTGGATGGCTCGGGCGGCCCCGATCTGAAGCCGGAGATCGAGGCGAGGGTCGGCCGGCTGTTCCGCTGGCACGTCGACCCGGCGCCGCTCGGCCTGTGGATCGATCGCATCGACGAGCGCGGCCGCTCGCTGGCATCTGACGTGCCGGCGAGCATCTTCTACCATCTGGTCTGTGCGCTGACGCAGTATCTGGATGGAACGGCGGAGAAGTAGGCGGGATCAGTACGGACTGGCGACGTCCCCGGTCTCGACATAGATCGACTTCAGCTGCGAATAGAGCGCCAGCGCCGCCAGCGAGTTCTCCCGCCCGATGCCCGATTGCTTGACGCCGCCGAAGGGAATTTCCACCGGTGTCAGATTGTAGGCATTGATCCAGCAGGTTCCGGCCTGCAACTCGGCGATGACGCGGTGGGCGCGCGGCAGGTCGCGCGTGAAGACGCCGGCGGCAAGACCGAACTCGGTGTCGTTGGCGCGGTCGATCACCTCGTCCTCGCTGTCGAATTTCAGCACGCTCATGACCGGGCCGAAAATCTCCTCGCGGGCGATCCGCATCGTGTCGGTAACGGCGGTGAACACGGTCGGCTCGACGAAGAAGCCGCCCTGGAAGCCCTGCAGCGACGGCACATTGCCGCCACAGGCCAGCGTCGCCCCATCGTGCTTGCCGGCCTCGATATAGCCGACGACTTTGTCTTGCTGTGCCTTGGAGACCAGCGGCCCCATCTGCGTTTCCGGGTCGAGCGGATCGCCGATGCGGATTTTCTTGGTCCGTTCGATCAGCCGCTCGACAAAGCGGTCGTGAATGCCACTCTGGACGAAAACGCGCGTGCCGTTGGAACAGATCTGGCCGGTCGAATAGAAGTTGCCGAGCATGGCGCCGCCAATCGCATTTTCGAGATCGGCATCGTCGAAGACGATCAGCGGCGACTTGCCGCCGAGTTCCATCGTCGCGTGCTTCATCCTGGAGCCCGCTAGCGACAGCACCTTGCGCCCGGTCGGCACCGAGCCGGTCACCGAGACCTTGGCCACGACATCATGGCCGACAAGGCCGGCGCCGACGTCGCCATAGCCTTGCACGACGTTGAACAGCCCGTCGGGCAGGCCGGCTTCCGAGTAGATCTCGGCCAGCGCCAGCGCCGAAAGCGGCGTGTTTTCCGATGGCTTGAACACCATGGCATTGCCCATGGCGAGTGCGGGTGCGGATTTCCAGCCGGCGATCTGGATCGGATAGTTCCATGCGCCGATGCCGACACAGACGCCGAGCGCCTCGCGGCGCGTATAGGCGAACGGCCCGCCGAGGTCGACCGCTTCGCCGTTGAAGACAGCGACCGCGCCGGCGAAATATTCAAGGCAGTCCGCAGCGGAAGGTGCATCCGCCACCAGTGTCTCCTGGATCGCCTTCCCGGTGTCGAGCGTCTCGATGCGGGCAAGATCGGCGTTGCGGGCGCGCAAAATGTCGGCGGCTCGGCGCAGGATGCGGCCGCGCTCGACCGGCTTAAGCCGCGCCCAGGCCGGCTGTGCGGCGCGGGCGGCCTCGACCGCCAGTTCCAGCACGTTCGGCGTCGCCGATCGCAGCATGGCGATGGTCTCGCCCGTGGCCGGATAGATCACCGGCAGCGGCGCGCCGCCTTCGTCCTCGATATAGCGTCCGTTGACATAGTGCGAAGCCGTGGGCTGGGCGCGCATGGGAGGTCTCCAATCGTTGTGCCCAAGACGGCTATTGGGCGGGCGCCTGTCGGGCAGCTCACTCTATCGGCGGATCATGGCCTATCTGTCGGAAGCCTGCCAGCGCGGATTGATCCATGGTTCCTGGTTGGACGGCGCGAGCGGCGTGCGGCCAAGGATGTGATCGGACGCTTTTTCGCCGGTCATGATCGATGGCGCGTTGAGGTTGCCGTTGGTCACGCGCGGGAAGATCGAGGAGTCGGCGACCCGCAATCCGTCGACGCCGATGACCCGGCATTCCGGATCGACCACGCTCGATTGATCATCGACGCGGCCCATTCGGCAGGTGCCGCAGGGGTGGTAGGCGCTTTCGGCATGGTCGCGGATGAACACGTCGAGATCGTCGTCCGACTGGACATGGCTGCCCGGCGAGAGTTCCTGTCCGCGATAGGCATCGAAGGCCGACTGGCCGAAGATCTCGCGGGTCAGGCGGATGCAGTGGCGGAACTCCGCCCAGTCGTCCGGATGCGACATGTAGTTGAAGCGGATGACCGGCTTCGCTTTCGGATCCGGCGAGCGCAGCGTCACCGAGCCGCGCGACTTCGAGCGCATCGGTCCGACATGCGCCTGGAAGCCGTGCGACTTCGCCGCCGCCTTGCCGTCGTAACGCACCGCCGCCGGGATGAAGTGGTACTGGATGTCGGGATAGTCGACGCCTGCCTGCGAGCGCACGAAGGCGGCCGCCTCGAAATGATTGGTGGCGCCAAGGCCCGATTTGAAGAACAGCCACTGCGCCCCGATCATCGCCTTGGAGAACGGGTTCAGCACTGAATTCAGCGTGATCGGTTTGGTCGATTCCTGCTGGATGTAGAGCTCCAGATGGTCCTGCAGGTTGCCGCCGACGCCAGGCCGGTCGGCCACGACGGCAATGCCGTTTTCGTGCAAATGCCCGGCCGGGCCGATACCGGACAGCATCAGGATCTTCGGCGAGTTGATCGACGACGCCGCGACGATTACTTCACGTCGCGCCTTAACGACCTGAATCTGTTTGTGAGCTTCGATCTCGACGCCGATGGCGCGTTGATTCTCGATGATCACCCGGCGCGCAAAGCCTTTGACCAGTCTGACGTTTTTGCGCCGGAGCGCCGGCTTCAGATAGGCTGATGCCGCCGACCAGCGGCGGCCGCCCAGAATGGTCTGCTCCATCGGGCCGAAGCCTTCCTGCTTGGCGCCATTGTAGTCGTCGGTCAGTTCAAACCCTGCCTGGCGGCCCGCTTCGACGAAGGCGCCATAGAGCGGATTGCGCCGGGAGCCGCGCTGCACATGCAGCGGGCCGCCGTGCCCGCGCCAGCCATCCTCGCCGCCATCTGAATCCTCCATGCGTTTGAAGTAGGGCAGCACGTCGGCGAAGCCCCAGCCGGCCGCGCCCTGTTCGGCCCAATGGTCGAAGTCGCGGGCGTGGCCGCGCACATAGACCATGCCGTTGATCGAGGACGAGCCGCCGATCACCTTGCCGCGCGGCGTCGCCAGCACGCGGCCACCCAGATGCGGTTCCGGTTCACTGGCGAATCCCCAGTCGTAGAGGCTCATGTTGAGCGGTATCGACAGCGCCGAAGGCATCTGGATCAGCGGCCCGATATCAGTGCCGCCGAATTCGATGACGATGACCGAATGCTTGCCGTCTTCCGACAAGCGATAGGCCATGGCCGAGCCGGCGGAGCCGGAGCCGATGATAACGAAATCCGCTTCAAGCATGGTTCATATGCGCCATAAAATCGGCGAGCGAAACGTTGCCGCCGGTAGCCACCACCAGGACGGTTTTTCCCGCCACATCCACCTTGCCACCGAGCAATGCCGCCAGCGACGCCGCACCTGACGGTTCGAGCACCAGCTTCATCCGCTCGAAAGCGATCCGCATCGCGCGCCGCACCGACCGATCGTCGACGGTGATGCCGCGCACGCCAGCGGTCTTGACGGCGGCGAACGGCGCGTCGCCGGGCCGGCGCGACATCAGTCCGTCGCAGATCGATTTCGGACCGATCGGCATGGTCTCGATGCTGCCATGCGCCAGTGACGAGCCCATGCCGTCGAACCCTTCGGGCTCTACGCCGATGATCTCGGTCGCAGGCGACAGATAGTGGAAGGCGAGCGAAACGCCGCCGATCAGCCCACCGCCGCCGACCGAGCAGAACAAGAGATCGGCGCTGGCATGCTTAGCCGACAGCTGGTCGAGCGCTTCGAGGCCGGCACCCGCCTGACCGGCGACGATCTCGGGATCGTCGAATGGATGCAGGAGCGCTAGCCCTTCTGTTTCAGCGATTTCGCGCGCCTTGGCCGCCGCGACCTCTTCACGCGCGCGATCGCCATGGTCGGTCAGCACGACGCGCGCGCCATAACCCGCGGTAGCATCGCGCTTGGCGGCCGGCGCGTCGATCGGCATGACGATGGTCACGGGAATGCCGAGCGCCTGGCCGGCCGCGGCCAGCCCTTGCGCGAAATTGCCGGAGGAATAGGCCACGACGCCCTTCTTCGCCTCGTCGGGCGAAAGCCGCTTCAGCCGCCAATAAGCGCCGCGAACCTTGAAAGATCCGGCCCATTGCAGCGATTCCGGCTTGATGAAGACCCGGGCCGCGCCGGTTTCCCTGGCGAGCGCCGCCGATTCCAACAGCGGCGTGACCTGTGTCGCCCGTGACGTTACCGCATAGGCCTGCCTGAGATGGTCGAGAGTGGGAACGAGAAGGTCTGCCATCATTCGCCTCGCGGATACCTTTTGCTTTCTTCGAGTTTGTCGAGGTTCATGTGATTGCGCATGTACCGCTCTGACGCCTTCTGCAACGGCTGGAAATCCCAGGGGTAGTAGGCGCCGTTGCGCAGCGCCGGATAGACGACCCAGCGGCGTGCCTGGTTCTCGCGCACGGCGGCATCGAAGCCGGCCATGTCCCAACGCGCCCGGACCTTTTCCAGGAATGCCGCCACAAGACCCGCATTGGCGGGGTCGTCGGCCAGATTGTCCCGCTCGAGCGGATCGGCTTCGAGATCGAACAATTGCGGCGGATCGAGTTCGCAATGGACGAATTTGTACCTGCCTTCGCGGATTGCCACCAAGGGCGCATAGGAGCCCTCCGCCGCGTACTCGATCAGCACCGGTGTCGTGCGCTGCCCGCCCTTGGTGAGCGGCAGCAGCGACTGGCCGTCGGTCCACGGCGCGATCGCCCCGATGTCGATGCCGGCAAGGTCGCAAAGCGTTGGTGCTACGTCGAGATTGGAGACCGGCGCCTCGATCAGCCCGGCACGAATGCCCTTGCCGGCAATCATCAACGGCACTCGCGCCGAGCCTTCGAAGAAGCTCATCTTGAACCACAGGCCTCGCTCGCCGAGCATGTCGCCGTGATCCGAGCAGAACAGGAGGATCGTGTCGTCGAGCATGCGCGTCCGCGTGAGAACGTCGAGGAGCTCGCCGACCTTGTCGTCGACATAGGAGATGTTGGCGAAATAGCCGCGCCGCGAACGACGCACCTCTTCAGGCGTGATCTCGAAAGAGGGATAGTCGCTGGCATGGTACAGCCGCCGAGAATGCGGATCCTGCTCGTCTTCAGCGATGTACCCGGTTTCCGGATCCAGCACCTGGCAATGCTCATAGAGATCCCAATACTGCTTGCGCGCGACATAGGGATCGTGCGGATGCGACAGCGAGACGGTGAGGCACCAGGGCCGATGGCTCGCATCGTCCTGTTCGCGCGAAAGCTGATAGAGCTTCTGAGACGCGAGGAACACGACCTCGTCGTCATACTCCATCTGGTTGGTTGTTTCCGCAACGCCGGCGCCGGTCACCGAACCCAGATTATGATACCACCACTCGATGCGCTCGCCGGGTTTGCGGTAGTCCGGCGTCCAGCCGAAATCCGCCGGATAGATGTCGGTGGTCAGCCGTTCCTCGAAACCGTGCAGCTGATCCGGTCCGACGAAATGCATCTTGCCCGACAGGCAGGTGTAGTAGCCGGCCGCACGCAAATGATGGGCGAAGGTCGGGATCGACGAGGCGAACTCGGCGGCATTGTCATAGACCCCGGTGCGCGACGGCAACTGGCCGCTCATGAACGAGGCACGGCCCGGCGCGCAGAGTGGCGAGGCGGTGTAGTTGTTGGCAAAGCGCGCCGAACGCGCCGCCAGTGCCTTCAGATGCGGTGTGTGCAGAAATTCCGCCGGCCCATCCGGGAACAAGGTCCCGTTGAGCTGGTCGACCATGACGATCAGGAAATTGGGTCGCTTCGCTGTCACTGCTTGTGCCGTCCGCCAAGTTTGGTTTCGAGATAATCCTCGACCAGCGCGATCGCGGTCGCGGCGTCAGGCACGCCATCCTTCAGCGCGCGCCTGATGTAGAGCCCGTCGATCATCGCCGCCGTCGCTTCCGCGGCGCGGTCGGCTTCGGTCCTCGGCAGGATGCCGGTCAGTCCACTCATCAGGTTGGAATGCAGCCGCCGGGCATAGATTCTGAGCAGCCGGCGCAGCGAAGACGATTGCTGCGCCTCGACATAGAAAGCGAGCCATGCGGCAATGGTTTCGGCCTGGAACTGGACATCGGAGAAGTTGACGGTGACCACGGCCGAGACGCGCTCGCGCGCGGTGCCGGCGCACTGCAGGGCGCGGCGCATATCGATGGTCAGTTCGGCCAGGATGTGCCGCATCGTCGCGAACAGCAGCTCGTCCTTGGCGCCGAAATAGTGGTGGGCGAGCGCCGAAGACACACCGGCGCGTCCGGCGATCTCGGACATGGTCACGTCAAGCGAGCCACGCTCGCCGATCGCCGAGATCGTCGCGTCGATGAGCGCCCTGCGGCGCAATGGCTCCATTCCGACTTTTGGCATGCCGTTTCCGATTTTTGCGGGAGATTATTTTTTATTGACGCGTCAATCAATAAAAAATCGACCTCGACGCGACCTGTACCAAGCGATTGTTGCGTTGCGGCCCTTCACGGCCCGGGCGAGAATGTTTATATTTGAACAATAAAGGTGAAGTGCGTCACGAGCCGTGGGCGCTGACGCCAAGGATGGAGACCGCCATGACCGCATGCATCGTTGGCTGGGCGCATTCGCGCTTCGGCAAGCTTGAGGGCGAGACGCTCGAAAACCTGATCGTCAAGGTCGCGACGGACGCGCTCGACCATGCCGGCATCGGCCCGGACGAGGTCGACGAGATCGTGCTCGGCCATTTCAATGCCGGGTTTTCGGCGCAGGATTTCACGGCAAGTCTGATTCTCCAGGCGGACGACCGGCTGCGCTTCAAGCCGGCGACACGCGTCGAGAACGCTTGCGCCACCGGTTCGGCGGCGGTCAGGCAAGGCATCCGCGCCATCGATGCAAACGCCGCCCGCATCGTGCTGGTGGTTGGCGCCGAGCAGATGACGACGACGCCCGGGCCCGAAATCGGCAAGAATTTGCTGAAAGCTTCCTATCTGCCCGAGGACGGCGAGACGCCAGCCGGCTTCGCCGGCGTCTTCGGCAAGATCGCGCAGGCCTATTTCCAGCGCTATGGCGACCAGTCGGATGCGCTCGCCATGATCGCTGCCAAGAACCACAAGAATGGCGTCGACAATCCCTATGCGCAGATGCGCAAGGATTTCGGCTATGACTTCTGCCGGCAAGAGAGCGAGAAAAACCCGTTCGTCGCTGGACCCTTGAAGCGCACCGACTGCTCGCTGGTCTCCGACGGCGCTGCTGCCCTTGTCCTTGCCGACACGGCAACGGCGCTGAAGATGCGCCGCGCGGTCGCCTTCCGCGCCAACGAGCATGTGCAGGATTTCCTGCCGATGTCGAAGCGCGACATCCTGACCTTCGAAGGCTGCGAACAGGCCTGGACCCGCGCGCTGAAGAACGCCGGCGTAACGCTCGACGATCTCTCCTTCGTCGAAACGCATGACTGCTTCACCATCGCCGAATTGATCGAGTATGAAGCGATGGGACTGGCCAAGCCGGGTGAGGGCGCCAAACTGGCGCTGGATGGCACAACGGCGAAAGACGGCCCCCTGCCGGTCAATCCCTCCGGCGGACTGAAGGCCAAGGGCCATCCGATCGGCGCCACCGGCGTCTCCATGCATGTCTTGACCGCCATGCAGCTTGTCGGCGAAGCCGGCGGCATCCAGGTGCCGGGCGCGAAACTCGGCGGCATCTTCAACATGGGCGGTGCGGCGGTCGCCAACTACGTTTCCATTCTCGACCGGATCAGGTAAACCGCCCCGGCATTCGCGGGAGGTAGCATGGCAAATCCGGTTCTGATCGAAGTTTTGCGCGGCGCCATTGTCGAGAGCGCCCATCGCGGCGCCGTTGCCGTCTTCGATGCCGACGGCAAGCCGGTGCTGGAGATCGGCGATACGTCGAAGCCGGTCTTTCCGCGTTCCGCCGTAAAGGCGATCCAGGCCCTGCCGCTTGTTGAAACGGGTGCCGCGGATGCCTATGGCTTCGGTGACCGCGAACTGGCGCTGGCCTGTGCCTCCCACTCCGGCGAGCCGGCGCACGTCGAACTGGCGCGGTCCATGCTGGCCAGGGCCGGGCTGGACGGGTCGGCGCTCGAATGCGGGGTCCACTGGCCCTCGAACCATGACGCGGAGATTGCGCTCGCGCGTGCCGGCGGCTCACCGAATGCGTTGCATAACAATTGTTCCGGCAAGCACTCCGGTTTCCTCTGTACCTGCGTCCATTCGGGCATCGCGCATCGCGGCTATGTCAGACCGGATCACGCCCTGCAGGAAATGGTGCGCGACGCCATGCAGGCAGTCACCGGCGCTGTCCACGGCCCCGACGAACGCGCGGTCGACGGCTGCTCGATTCCGACCTATGCGGTGCCGCTCAGGAGTTTCGCGCTCGGCTTTGCTCGCATGGCCACGGCCCAAGGCTTTGGCCCGGAGCGGGCGAAGGCCGCGAAGCGGCTGCTTTCGGCCTGCATGGCGGAGCCGTTCTTCGTCGCCGGCACCCGCCGCGCGGATCTGTTGCTGATGGAAGCCGCTCCGGGACGAATTTTTGCCAAAGGCGGGGCCGAGGGCGTCCACTGTGCCGCAATTCCCGAACTCGGCCTCGGTATCGCGGTCAAATGCGATGACGGTGCCGGGCGCACCGGCGATGCAATCGCGGCCGCGATCCTCGCCAGGCTGCTGCGGGCGGACGAGGCCTTGGCGGCGAAGCTGCTCGAACTGGCGAATGCGCCCATCGAAAGCCGGATTGGCGCCAAGGTCGGGGCGCTGAAGCCGGCGCCGGCCCTGAATTGAAGGTGGTAATCAGCTGACGCGGTTGCGCTCGACGGTCAGGTGCGCATAACCGCTGCTGCTGGTCTGGGTGAGGTCTGATGTCACCGGCTCGGCCCAGCGCTGGCCGACAACCGCTCCGTTCGACGCGCCATCGATGACGTTGTCGGAGATGACGGCCGTGCCGGCACCTTCGACCACACTGACGACGATGCCGGTGCCTGCCTTGCGAATGATGTTGCCGGTGGCCACGACGTTGCGCAGATACGGGCCCCAGCCGATCGACATGCCGTAGAGCGGCGCGTTCTCGATGACGTTGTTGGAAGCGACGGTGTCGGCCTCGACGGCGATCCCAACGCCGAAGCCGGGTGGATCCGCGGTATAGGGGCCTGATGTCGACAGATTGCGCACGACGTTGCCGGAGCAGACACCCATGCGGCCGCCCTCGTTGAAGTTGACGATCGAGATGCCGTTGGCGGCGCCGTCGACGATGTTGTTGGAGATGACAGCACCCTCGAACGAGAACTCGGAATAGACCGCAGTCTCGCCCGAGCGTGAGCAGGTGTTGCCCGATATCTGCAGATTGCTGGAGCTGTTGGCCCGGATCGCCGAGAAGGCGCAGTCGGAGACCACATTGCCCGAGATGACGACATTGCCGGCGCGGAAGGCATTGATGCCGTTACCGTTCTGGCCTGTACCGCCGCTGCGCGCGCCAATGCGTTCGACGCGGTTGCCGGTGACCATGGTGCCGTCTTCCGCAGCTTGCCAGCGGTGCACCAGGATGCCGCCATTGGCGCAATCGGAGACGGTGTTGCCTGATATCGCCAGTCCTGCGGCCTCCACCGAATAGATGCCGGCGTCCGCCGCCCCCGATATGTCCGAACGCTCGATCCGGCCCGCGGCGTGTTCCAGCGCCAGCCCGTTCTTGCCGCTGCCCGTGATCTGGCAGTTGTCAACCACGAGATGCGCCACCCGGCGCAGATCGAGCAGTCCTTGCGCGTAGTCGCCCATAGAGCGATTCGCGCCGTCGAAAACCAGTCCGCTGAGTTCAATATGGTCGGCCTGTTCGGCCATGAACAAATGGCCGTCGCCGCCATAGACGATCCGCGTCGCGCCCGGCACGCCGGAAAGACGCACGCGACCAGGCAGCGAGAGATTGGACACCACATAGGTGCCGGGCGGCAGGAAGACCGGCATGTCACGGCCATTCGCGTCGCGCAGCAGCTTGGCGAAGGCCTTGCTCTGGTCGTCAAACGTACCGGGCTGGACGCCAAGTTCGGTGGCGTTGATCGAGCCGCGCATCGAGGCTTTCTCGATGCCGGTCAGGCTGGCGGCCGCCGCCTTGCCGAGCGCGAGGCCCATGACGGCAAAGCAGGTGGTCTGCGTCAGCAGGGTTCGTCTGTTCAACATCGGCACAGAATCCCAGTGTTCCGCCCCGACACCGCAGGAATCATGCCAGACGTTCAACGCGCCTCTTCTCGGCGGCAATGACTTGTCGGGCAGCCACTCGGCGCCTAAGTTCAGGGGATGAGCAGAGCTTTTACCCGCGAAGAAGACAGCGAAAACGCGATCGCCGGTGTTGGCGAGCGGCCGATCAGCACGCACCGGAACCTGGTGACGGAGCGCGGCTTGGCGCAGATCGACGACAATCTGGCCGATCTGCGCGATATCATGGCGAAAGCGGAGCGGAAAGCCGACCGCGAGCGCATCGCGGTCGTGTCGCGCGATCTGCGCTACTGGACCGCGCGACGCGAGAGTGCCGAGCTTTCCGTGCCGGAGCCCGGCAGCGATGTCGTCCGCTTCGGCATGGGTGTCACGCTGCAAAGTGACGACGGCAGGAAGGTGCACTGGAAGATTGTCGGCGAGGATGAAGCCGATCCGGCCAAGGGCAGCATCTCGCACGTCTCGCCTATGGCGGTCGCGCTGTTCGGCAAGAAGGTTGGCGACGTGGCCAGCGTCAACGGCAAGGAGTGGGAGATCGTCAAGCTCTCGGAGAGTTAGTCTTCAAGCTTGACCACATGGTCGCGGAAGAATGCGGCCGCACCCGCTTCGTCTATCTCGCTGGCAGCGACCATCATCACCAGTTGGATGACCTCCTCCTGTTCGGCTTCGATGCTTAATCCGTTGAAATAGAGAAACAAGTCGGCCGCAGCGAAAGCCGTGCGCTTGTTCCCATCGACGAACGGATGGTTCTTTGCGATGCCGAAGAGATAGGCGGCAGCGAGTTCGCTCAGATCCGGCTCGCCATATGCTTCTTTCTGTTGCGGACGTGCGAGCGCCGATTCCAACAGGCCTTCATCGCGGATGCCCGACGCGCCGCCGTGAAGACGCAACTGCTCGGCATGCATCGCCTCCACGAACTCTCGCGAATGATGTGCCGTCATTTTGCGAGCGCGCGGTAGGCAACCTCGTATTTCCTCATCCGCTCGCGCGCTACCTTCATCTTGCGCTCGAATTCTTCGGCAGAATCTTCCAATCGGCGCAAGCGAAGCTCTTGACCTTCCTGGACGACGACCACGTTGTCGCCTGTCTTGAGATTCAATCGATCGAGAAGCTCTTTCGGCAGAATCACGCCGTCCGAATTACCGATCTTGCGAATTGTGGTGTTCATGATGAAACATCCTGTTGCAACGCTAATTATAACGCGGTGCGCCGGGTGTTGCAACAGATATTATAACAGATTCGTCACGAGGATAGCAGCCGATCCAGCAGCCGCTCCGCCGCTTCCGGAATGACCGTGCCCGGCGGGAAGATTTCCGCCGCGCCGGCTTGCAGCACCGCATCATAGTCCTGCGGCGGGATGACGCCGCCGGCCACGATCAGCATGTCGCCGCGGCCGAGCTTCTTCAGCGTGTCGCGCAATTCTGGGATCAGCGTCAGGTGACCCGCTGCCAGCGATGAGGCGCCGATGATGTGGACGTCATTCTGGACAGCCAGTTTCGCGATCTCTTCCGGCGTTTGGAACATGGCGCCGACGGTAACGTCGAAGCCGAGATCGGCGAAGGCCGTGGCGATCACCTTCTGCCCGCGGTCGTGGCCGTCCTGTCCCATCTTGGCCACGAGGATGCGCGGCTTGCCGCCGTTTTTCTTTTCGAAGGCACCGAGCTTGTCCTGCAGGCGGTCGATCACCGGACTGTCGCCAAGCGCCTTGCGGTAGACACCGGAAATGGTCTGCACCCTGGCCACATGGCGGCCATAAGCTCTTTCCAGGGCGAACGAGATTTCGCCGACAGTGGCATTGGCGCGCGCGGCGCGGATGGCGAACTCCAGGAGGTTGTCCTCGCTCTGTGCGGCACGGGTCAGCGCATCGAGCGCGCTTTCGACGGCGGCGACGTCACGCGTGCCCTTCAGCCGTTGCAGCTTCGAGAGTTGCCGGGCCCTGACCTCGGCATTGTCTATCTTCAGCACGTCGACCTCGATATCGGCTCCGGGGCGATGCGCATTGACGCCGACCAGCATCTGCTCGCCGGAATCGATGCGCGCCTGCGTGCGGGCGGCGGCTTCCTCGATGCGCAGCTTGGGTATGCCCTTTTCGATCGCAGCCGCCATGCCGCCGAGAGCCTCGACCTCCTCGATATGGGCGAGCGCACGCGCCGCCAGATCGTGTGTCAGCCGTTCGAGATAGGCCGAACCACCCCACGGATCGATAATGCGCGTGGTGCCGGATTCCTTCTGCAGGACGAGTTGCGTGTTGCGGGCGATGCGCGCCGAATGGTCGGTCGGCAGCGCCATTGCCTCGTCGAACGAGTTGGTGTGCAGCGACTGGGTATGCCCCTGGGTCGCGGCCATCGCCTCGATCATGGTGCGGATGATGTTGTTGTAGGGATCCTGCGCCGTCAGCGACCAGCCGGAGGTCTGGCAATGGGTGCGCAGGGACAGCGACCGCTCGTCCTTTGGCGCGAAGTTCTTTTTCATCAGCGTCGCCCACAACAGGCGTGCGGCCCTGAGCTTGGCCACTTCCATGAAGAAATTCATGCCGATCGCCCAGAAGAACGACAGGCGCGGCGCGAAACGGTCGATGTCGAGCCCCGCCGCGACGCCGGCGCGGGCATATTCGATCCCGTCGGCGATCGTATAGGCGAGCTCCAGGTCGGCGGTCGCGCCGGCCTCCTGCATGTGATAGCCGGAGATCGAAATCGAATTGAACTTCGGCATGTTCTTCGAGGTGTAGGAGAAGATGTCCGAGACGATCCGCATCGAGGGCTTCGGCGGATAGATATAGGTGTTGCGGACCATGAACTCCTTCAGAATGTCGTTCTGAATGGTCCCGGCCAAATCCTTCTGCGCGACGCCTTGCTCTTCCGCCGCCACGATGTAGAGCGCCATGATCGGCAGCACCGCGCCGTTCATCGTCATCGACACGGTCATCTCGCCGAGCGGAATGCCGTCGAACAATTGCCGCATGTCGAGGATGGAATCGATAGCCACACCCGCCATGCCGACATCGCCGGCGACGCGCGGATGGTCCGAATCATAGCCGCGGTGCGTGGCGAGATCGAAGGCAACCGAAAGGCCTTTCTGGCCGGCGGCAAGGTTGCGCCGGTAGAAGGCGTTGGATTCTTCGGCGGTCGAAAAACCGGCATATTGCCGGATGGTCCAGGGTTGCTGGACATACATGGTCGGGTAGGGGCCGCGCACGAAGGGCGGCAGGCCCGGATAGGTGTCGAGATGCGACAATCCCTTGAGGTCGCCCTGACTGTACAGCTGCTTGACGACAAGGCCTTCCGGCGTTGTTCGCTGTCCCTTGACCTCGACAGGCGCGCGGCGCGGCGGCACCCAGCCGATCTGACTGAAATCCGGAATCAAGAAGCGGCCCCGATGGATTGATCGATGCGGACCGGAGACAACGCTTCGCACAGGACGACGCCCTCGGTGAAGGCAGGTCGCTTCTCTGCGTCCAGCGTCTCGACCGGGCGCTCGCTTTTCAACGGATAAAGCGTGGCGCCGACAATGGCCCGCTCGTCTGACTTGAAGGCTATGGCGCGATGGGCGGCGGCGTTGCGGACGCGCTGCTGGATATGTCCGTCCCGAAGGCTGGACAGCACGCCACCCTCAGCCTCGATGGCCTGTAATTCCGCCCACGCGGCTTCGCAAAGGTCTGAGGTCAGCGCTTCGACGGCGCCGGAGCCATGGGCGGGATCGGCGACATGATCGACATGGCTTTCATTGGCCATGATCAGCTGCGCGTTGCGCGCGACGCGGCGGGCAAAGGCGGCCGGCAGGCCGTGCGCGATCGTATGCGGCAGGATTGAGATCGAATCGGCGCCTCCCGCCGCCGCGGCGAAGCAGCCGATCGTCGTGCGCAGGATGTTGGTTTCGGGATCCAATGCCGTCATCATGCGAAATGATGTCTCGGCATGGATGTTGGCCGTGGAATTGGGGATCGAGCAGGCCTCCTGCACCCGTGCCCACAGCCTGCGCAGGGCTCGCACCTTGGCCATCGACAGGAACTGGTCCTGGTCGACGCTGAGCGCGAAGCCGATATGAGGCGCGGCATAGACGAGCGGCTGCCGCGCCTTCTCGAACATTCGCAGATACGAGACCGCCGAGGCCAGCATGATGCCGAGTTCCTGCGCTTCCGTGGCGCCGGCATTGTGGAAGACGCGACCGTCTGCCTCCAGAAGCACACCCGGAACGCCCATCGAGAAGAAATGCGCCAGCGATTGCGGCATGGATTCCTGCAGCGCCTCGATCGACATGCGCAGCCGGCCGGTGCCGGCGAGGATAGCAGCCGGATCGATGCCGAAGGAAAGGTTGAGCTTTGCCGGATCGGAGCGGCGCTTGCTCAGGAACGCCACCAGCCAGTCGGCCATGGGGCGGCTCCAGGGGTGGGTGTCGATACGGATCTGGACCCGGTTGAGGGGCACGCCCTCCAGCACCGTCTCGAGCGCCTGCGCCGTCCTCGGCAGGCCGTAGCCAAACGCGTTCGGGGCGCCCTCGAAGACGAGCGACAACCCCGTCGCGCCCTGGGCGACATCTTCCAGGGCCTGCCTCTTGGCGCGTTCGACATCGGGGTCGTCGACGCGCTGGCTGACGATCCACGGCGATTGAGGATTGGCGCGCACGATCGGTTCCGTTCCGGTCGCGCGTTCATAGAGCGGCTCGACGCGGATATTGTCGTCGGTATGCGAGACCAGCTTTTCCTCGAAGGATGCGCCGGCCAACGCTTTTTCCGCCAGGGTCAGCCATCGCTGACGCTCCGCATTCGTTGGCTCAACATCCCTGGTCAAGGCTCCGGCGCCCATTCATCGTCCTCGTTCTATGTGGCCGCACCAGCCCGGGCAGCCTAATCTACGGTCCCCGGTCAGTTATCGCAATGCACGCCCAGGGCTTGAATTCGACCACCTGATATTCGATCCACCTGATATAGGTCGCTTGCGTGGACGGACCATGGACGATTGCCAAACACCATCGAAATCCGCAAGTTCCAAAATCCGATTTTGGCGATTGGTCCGATTTGGACGATAGCCCTGAGGTCCTGCCTTGGACGATTGTCATTGTCGCTGTGCGGCAGCCTCACTATACCTTCGGGCAAAGGCTGGCTTAGACACATCAGTTTTGCGGAGACCCGACCTATGGCTGACGACACCAGTATTTTCATCGGCGCCAGCCGCAAGCCCGACGACAGCTATCAGCGCGCCGAAAACCTGCTGCTGCAATACGGAAATCGCCATGGCCTGGTGACCGGCGCCACCGGTACCGGCAAGACGGTCACCTTGCAAATCCTGGCAGAGGGATTTTCCAACGCCGGCGTGCCGGTCTTCTGCGCCGACATCAAGGGCGACCTTTCCGGCATCGCCATGATGGGCACCGCCCAGGATTTCCTGGTCAAGCGGGCAGAACAGGTCAAGCTCGACCCTTACGACTTCCAGGAATTTCCCGTCATCTTCTGGGATCTGTTCGGCGAGCAGGGCCACCCCATCCGCGCCGCCATTTCGGAAATGGGCCCGCTGCTCCTGTCGCGGCTGATGAACCTGACCGACGCGCAGGAAGGCATCATGAACATTGCCTTCCGCATTGCCGATGAAGAGGGCCTTCTTCTCCTCGACCTCAAGGACCTGCAGGCGCTGCTCGCCAACATCGCGGAGCGCGCCGAGGAAATCAGCGCCCGTTATGGCAACGTCACCAAGCCGTCGGTGGGGGCGATTCAGCGCACGCTGCTGGTACTTGAGCAGCAGGGCGCGGCGAACTTCTTCGGCGAGCCGGCTTTGCGCATTGCCGACATCATGCGCACCACCCGCGATGGTCGCGGCGCCATCAGCGTGCTGGCCGCCGACAAGCTGATGATGAATCCGCGCCTCTACGCGACGTTCCTGCTCTGGCTGATGTCGGAGCTGTTCGAGGAACTGCCGGAGGTTGGCGATCCCGACAAGCCGAAGCTGGTGTTCTTCTTCGACGAGGCACACCTCTTGTTCGACGAGGCGCCGAAGGTGCTGATCGACCGGGTCGAGCAGGTGGTCCGCCTGATCCGCTCGAAAGGCGTCGGCGTCTATTTCGTCACGCAGAACCCCTTGGATATCCCCGAAAAGGTCCTGGCCCAGCTCGGCAACCGCGTGCAGCACGCGTTGCGCGCCTACACGCCCCGCGAGCAGCAGGCGGTGAGGACGGCGGCCGAAACCTTCCGGCCCAATCCGGATTTCGACTGCGCCATCGCCATCACCCAGCTCGCCACCGGCGAGGCCCTGGTCTCGACCCTGGAGGCCAAGGGCATTCCGTCCATGGTCCAGCGCACGCTGATCCGTCCGCCGTCATCGCGGCTTGGACCCATCACCCCTGCCGAGCGGCAGAAGCTGATCGGGGAAAGCCCGGTCACCGGCCAGTATGACCAGGTTGTCGATCGCGAATCGGCCTTCGAAATGCTGCAGAAGAAGGCAAAGCAGGCGCAGGACGCCGAGGCGCAAGCGCAGCAGACCGGCACCGGCGGCTCGCGCTGGACCATTCCAGGCTTCGGCAATGACGATCCCGCGCCGCAGTCCGGTGGCCGGCGCGCGCCTGCGCCGCGCCCCTCCAATCGCCAGACGGTGGCCGAGGCCGCGATCAAGTCGGTGGTGCGCTCGGTCGGCTCGTCGGTTGGACGTGCCATTGTGCGCGGGATTCTGGGTAGTTTGTCGCGGGGACGGTAGATCAGGGCAGCGGCAACGCTGCTGCCCCCTGAAACTGAAACTCAGAAGATCGCGTTCGTGACCGCTTTGACTGGGCCGAGCAGCACCGATCCATCCGGCACGCCGGCATCGATCGGGATCGCCTTGTGGTTGGCCGTCGCCACCATCGGCTGGCGAGCGTCGCTGGTCACGATGACCGGCGTCTTCGAGGGCACGCGGTCATAAAGGTCGATAATGTCCTGGTTCATCAGGCGCACGCAGCCCGACGACACCGATTTGCCGATCGAGCGCCATTCCGGCGAGCCGTGCAGGCGATAGAGCGTGTCCACATTGCCCTGGAAGAGATAGAGCGCACGTGCGCCGAGCGGGTTCTTTAGGCCGCCGGGCATGCCGCCATTGTCGGCGCTGTACTGCTTCAATTCCGGCTGGCGGGCGATCATCTCATCCGGCGGCGTCCACTTCGGCCATTTCTGCTTCCACTGGACGACGGCGTCGCCCGACCATTCGAAGCCGGCGCGGCCAAGGCCGACACCATAGCGAATGGCCTGGCCGCCCGGGCGAACCAGATAGAGGAAATGGCCTGTCGTATCGACGACGATGGTCCCCGGCTTCTGCCCGGTCGGGTCGGGTACGATCTGGCGCAGGAACTGCGGATCGATCCTGTCGACGGGGATGGCCGGCAGATCGAAACCGCCATCGTTGACCGCAGCGTACATCGACGCATAGTCGGCGAGCGGAGGCTCGACATACGTTGGTGGCGGCGGCGGCTCGACTGGTCCCGGTCCGGTGGTGGCGCATGCGGAAACCGCGATCGAGGCGGCGCCCAGGGCTGCGGCGTTGAGGAAGCCGCGACGGCTCAGGCGATAGGATTCGATTTCGGTTATGGACATGGCTGCCTTCTTTAAGACTCAAATCGCAACAAAGCGTCAACACGCGACGTTCGCTGCGGGTGCCTGACAACACCTGAGGCGATAGGCGGTTCCGATTCTGGCTCGAACGTGGACAAACAAAGGCGAAGCTGTGACTGCGCCGCCACTGTGGCGCTGGGGCCACAGGTCAGTTAGGCGCCGGATACGAGTGCCTCCAACGATGGCAGGATCAGGGCCGGTGGCAAGTCCTGGTATTCCTCCGGCTGGTTGGAGCGGTTGATCCAGACCGTGCGGAAGCCGAATTTGGTGGCGCCCGCAATGTCCCAGCGATTGGAGGACTGGAAGGAGACCGCGCCGGGATAGAGGCGCCATCCCGTGGCGACCATGTCGTAGACAACAGGATCGGTCTTGAAGCGACGCACCGCATCGACCGAATAGATGTCGTCCAGGACCTGGTCGAGTGCCGCCGACTTGACCGCTGCCTGCAGCATTTCGGGCGAACCGTTGGAGAGGATCGCCAGCCTGGCGCCCGAAGCCTTGAGCGCTTTCAGCACGGCCGGCACTTCGGGATAACAGTCCAGTCGCCAATAGGCTTCCAGCAGTTTCGCCTTGAGGCTCGGATCGGCCGAAGGGACCTTGCGCAAGGCGAAATCCAGCGCCTGTTCGGTCAGCTGCCAGAAATCGGCATAGGCGCCCATCAGCGTGCGAACCCAGGAATACTCGAGCTGTTTGGCGCGCCAGATTTCGGACAGGAGTTGGCCGTCCGGGCCGATCGCGTCCGCATGGCGGCGCACGGCGGCGTGCACGTCGAACAGCGTGCCATAGGCGTCGAACACGTAGGCGGCGTATTGCATGGCAACAGTTTTGAGGCGAGGCGGGACAAGGTGCAAGCCTTGATTGCAGCGCACCCGTCGCTGGCCTCAACAAAACTCCCCGATGCTGGTTGACGGCGGCGGTCAAAGCATCATCCAATGTTGTCACACAAGATTTGACCGGAACGGGAAAACGCGATGACACTGGCGGCGGCGGCGCAATCCGCGACATGGACTTTCGTCGATGGCGATTGGTACGAAGGCAATGTCGCCATTCTGGGGCCGCGCAGCCATGCCATGTGGCTCGGCACCAGCGTGTTCGACGGCGCGCGGTGGTTCGAAGGCGTGGCGCCCGATCTCGAACTTCATGCCGCACGCGTCAATGCCTCGGCGATCGCGCTTGGGCTGGCGCCGAACATGACGCCCGAGCAGATCGTCGGGCTGACCTGGGACGGGTTGAAGAAATTCGACGGCAAGACGGCGGTCTACATCAGGCCGATGTACTGGGCCGAGCATGGCGGCTACATGGGCGTGCCGGCCGATCCGGCCTCGACCCGTTTCTGCCTCTGCCTCTATGAATCGCCGATGATCTCACCGACCGGCTTTTCGGTGACCGTGTCGCCATTCCGGCGCCCGACCATCGAAACCATGCCGACCAACGCCAAGGCCGGCTGCCTCTATCCCAACAACGGCCGCGCCATCCTCGAGGCCAAGGCGCGCGGCTTCGACAACGCGCTTGTGCTCGACATGCTGGGCAATGTCGCGGAGACCGGAAGCTCGAACATCTTCCTGGTCAAGGACGGCCATGTGCTGACGCCGGCGCCGAACGGAACCTTCCTGTCCGGCATTACCCGCGCGCGCACGATGACGCTGCTTGGCGACTATGGGTTCACGACGACTGAAAAGACGCTGTCGGTGCGGGATTTCCTCGAAGCGGACGAAATCTTCTCGACCGGCAACCACTCCAAGGTGGTGCCGGTCACCCGCATGGAGGGCCGTGATCTGCAACCCGGCCCGGTGGCCAAGAAGGCACGTGAACTCTATTGGGAGTGGGCGCATTCGACCTCGGCTGGCTGAGATAGCCGGCCTTTTTGTCGCCGCGCGGCTGGTCACAGGAAAAGCATGTGACAGTTCCCGGGAACCCGCTTAGAAAGGGACCGGCGCTTCACTTCCGGAGTTGCTCCAGCTCAATCCCGACCTATCTTACTCCGGTATCCACACCGGATTTTCCACGAGGGAGTACTACCCATGGCTTTCGAATTGCCCGCTCTGCCCTACGACTATGAGGCCCTGCAGCCCTATATGTCCAAAGAGACGCTGGAGTATCACCACGACAAGCATCACAAGGCTTATGTCGACAACGGCAACAAGCTCGCCGCCGAAGCCGGCCTTGGCGATCTTTCGGTCGAAGAGGTGGTCAAGCAATCGTTCGGCAAGAATGCCGGTCTCTTCAACAATGCTGCCCAGCACTACAATCACATCCATTTCTGGAAATGGATGAAGAAGGGCGGCGGCGGCAACAAGCTCCCTGGCGCGCTGCAGAAGGCTTTCGACAGCGATCTCGGCGGTTACGACAAGTTCAAGGCTGATTTCATTGCCGCCGGCACAACGCAGTTCGGTTCGGGCTGGGCCTGGGTTTCGGTCAAGGACGGCAAGCTGGCGATATCGAAGACGCCGAACGGCGAGAACCCGCTGGTTCATGGCGCATCGCCGATCCTCGGCGTCGACGTCTGGGAGCACTCCTACTACATCGATTATCGCAACGCCCGGCCGAAATACCTCGAGGCCTTCGTAGATAGCCTGATCAACTGGGATCACGTGCTTGAACTCTACGAAAAGGCGAATGCCTGATCAATCTTCCGAAAGGCCCGGCACCCCCGGGCCTTTTCTTTTCGTCTCGAACCCCACGGCTAGGGTCATGCAATTTCATGCGGGAGAATGGGAATATTCCACCTCCCGCATCCGTTAACGTCCTGTCCTGAAATGCCTTCACCACGGAGCCAAATGAATGAGAAAGCTTGTCATCGCCATCTCCATGCTCGCACTCGCCGCATCGGCGGCCTTTGCCGATCCGATCCTCGATCGGCAGGCTCTGATGAAGGAACGCGGAAAGATCGTCGGCGGCCTGTCGAAAGTGGTCAAGGGCGAGGAGCCCTTTGATGCCGCCGCGGTGCTGACGCAGTTGCAGGCACTGCAGGCAAATGCCGAGAAGTTCGACGTAGAGGCCTTGTTCCCGAAGGGCACCGACGCCGGCGACACCACGGCGGCGCCAAAAATCTGGGAAGACATGGCCGGCTTCAAGGCGACTGAGGACAAGTATCTCGCCGATGTCAAGGCTGCGGTCGCGGCGGCTCCGGCCGACGTCGATGCGCTGAAGACGCAGATCGGCACCATCGGCTCGGACTGTGGTACCTGCCACCAGGGCTACAGGGTCAAAAAGGGCTGATCGCCAGCCATGGCATGGCTGAAGAAGCTCGTCGGCGCGGCCCTCGTCCTGGTCGCCGGCGCGTCGGCGGGGTGGCTGCTGTCGGCACCGGTCACGCTTGATGCGGCGACCCTGGCGCAACTCGGCCCAGGCGATGTTGCCCGGGGCAAGCGCATCTTCTATGCCGGCGGCTGCACCTCCTGCCATGCCAAGCCCGGATCGCAGGGCGATGCACGGCTTCAGCTCATAGGCGGGCTCGAACTCAAGACGCCATTCGGCATCTTTGTTCCGCCCAATATTTCGCAAGATCCCGAGGACGGCATCGGCGCATGGTCGGTCGGGGATCTCGCTAACGCCATGCTGAAAGGTGTGTCGCCTTCGGGCGAGCATTTCTATCCGGCATTCCCCTATGCCTCCTACGCGCGCATGAAACCGTCAGATGTCGCCGACCTCTACGCTTTCTTGAAGACGCTTCCCGCCGTCGCCGGCAAGGCGCCCGGCAATTCGCTGGCGTTCCCGTTCAGCATCCGGCGCGGCATTGGCCTGTGGAAGCGGCTCTATCTCAGTGACAAGCCTGTCGTGCCCCTGCCTGATGGCGCGCCAGACCCCGTGATGGCGGGCCGCTACCTGGTCGAAGGACCGGGCCATTGCGGCGAATGCCATACGCCGCGCGACCTCGCTGGCGGAACCAGGAAAAGCGAATGGCTGGCCGGTGCGGTGGCCGCCGAGGGCTCGGGCGTCGTGCCGAACATCACTTCGGGCGAGGGAGGTATCGGCAGCTGGTCCGCGTCCGACATCGCAAACTACCTCGAAACCGGATTCACGCCGGATTTCGATTCCGTCGGCGGCGCCATGGTCGACGTGCAGCGCAACATGGCCGAGCTGACGGCGGACGACCGTGTGGCGATTGCTGCCTATCTGAAGGCGGTGCCGCCGCATCCCAACGGCTATCCGGCGCGCAAGAAAAGTACGAACTAATCCTCGGACTGCAGGTGGCGATCGCCGAGGAAATCGAAGCCCGTTTCGAAGAAAAGGTTGTAGTTGCAGGTCATCTCCTCGCCAGGCGCGATGTCGCGCAAGGCGTAGGTCTCCTCGGGCGACGAGACATCGCAATTCGGCTCGTCGTCATGGTTCATGTAGCGGGCATCGTCGGCTTCGAAGACGATATAGGCGGGATCGCGACGGTCGGGGTAGGAATAGCGGTCGAGGTAGTTCTTCACCGGCCCGGTTTCGCTCTCATAGGTCTCGACGTCGATGATCCGATCGAACCGGGGGTCGAGCTTCCAGACCAGCGTGCCCTTGGCAATATGGTTCTTGGCAAACACACCGATGCCCTGGATCGGCGATTTGTCGAGATAGACGTCGACGAGCAGCATAATGGACCCTTGTGCAAGTGCGGACTTCGTGCCCGGGAAAACCGTGCCTTGGGTAGCGCGCGACCGTCGCAATTGCGAGCGGAAATGAGCCGCGCGGAATTCAAAAAGTGATGATCATCAGGCCTGCCAGCAGACGTGGGTCGCCTGGCCTCAGCGCTCTTGCAAGGCGAGGCGGACACCCAGGGCGCAGTAGATGCCGCCGACAACCTTGCCTTGCCATTTCAGCACTGTCGGATTTCGGCGCAGGAAACTGCCGAGCCGCCCTGCGCTCACGGCAAACACGACCGTGCTGAAAAGCCCCAGCATGACGAAGATGATCCCCAATACGGCCAATTGAACCATCACTGATCCGTTTTCGGGCCGCACGAACTGAGGCAGGAACGCCAGGAAGAAAAGCGCGGTCTTGGGGTTGAGCACCTCGGTCAGGACAGCCTGTCGAAACGCCTTGCCGGCGGAGCTTGCAAGCGCGCCGGCGGTCGGATCGGTTGGCGCTTTCTCGATGATGGCCCGAATGCCGAGGTAAACGAGGTAGGCCGCGCCGATATACTTTACGATGCTGAACAGCGTCGCCGATGTGGCGATGATAGCCGAGATCCCAACCATCGCCATGGCGGTATGAAACACATCGCCGGCAGCGATCCCGCCGCCTGTGGCGATTCCGACTCTCGTCCCCGAACTCGTTGCGCGGGCGATCGTCAACAATGTGGCCGGACCAGGAATGAAGACAAAGCCGAGCACAACCGCGATGTAAGCTATCGCTGTGGCCAGATCGATCATCGCAGCGTTCCTCCGTGAGCTATGCCTTGTCCGTCACCTTCAGCGTGAAGGCATAAGTATAGGCGATCTCCTCCAGGCGTGAAAACCGGCCGGAGGCACCGGCATGGCCGGAATCCATGTTGATCCTGAACAGTACCGGATTGTCGCCGCTCTTGCGGTCGCGCAGCCGCGCAACCCATTTGGCCGGCTCCCAATAGGTGACGCGCGGATCGGTGAGACCGGCGAGCGCCAGGATCGGCGGATAGTCGAGCGCGGCGACATTGTCGTATGGCGAATAGGCGGCGATCGTCAGGTAATCGTCGGCCGACGCGATCGGATTGCCCCATTCTGGCCATTCTGGCGGGGTCAGCGGCAGCGTTGCATCGAGCATGGTGGTGAGTACATCGACGAAGGGAACCTCGGCCACGATGCCGCCGAAGCAATCCGGCGCCATGTTGGCGATGGCGCCCATCAGCATACCGCCGGCCGAGCCGCCTTGCGCGACGATTCGGTCATGCGCGGTATAGCGCTCGGCAACGAGGTGGCGGGCGCAGGCGATGAAATCGGTGAACGTGTTCATCTTGTGCGCCCGCTTGCCGTCGTCGTACCAGCCATATCCCTTGTCCTTGCCGCCGCGCACGTGGGCAATGGCAAACACGAACCCCCGGTCCACCAGCGAGAACCAGTTGGTGTTGAAGGCGGCCGGCACGGTGATACCGTAGGAGCCGTAACCGTAGAGCAGGCATGGCGCGGAGCCATCCAGCGGCGTGTCGCGGTGATGCAGAAGCGAGATCGGCACCAGTTCGCCATCGGCCGCCGGCGCCATCAGCCGCCTCGTGACGTAGAGGTGCGGATCGTGGCCGGACGGCACTTCCTGGGTCTTGAGCAGCACACGCTCACGAGTGCGCATGTTGTAGTCGAACATCTGCGACGGTGTCGTCATCGACGAGTAGGAAAAACGCATCATCTCGGTGTCGTATTCCAGGGACCCTGAAAGGCCGAGCGAGAAGGCTTCCTCATCGAAGGAAATCAGATGCTCTTCGCCGCTGGCCCGATCCCGCACGACGATGCGCGGCAGGCCTTCCTTGCGCTCGAGCCGCACCATGTGGTCCTTGAAGCCGATCACCGACAGGATCAGCCGGCCGGGTTCATGCGGCACCAGTTCCTGCCAGTTGGCGCGGACCGGGTCGCTCGCCGGCGCCGTCATGATCTTGAAGTCCTTGGCACCGTCCGCGTTGGTCAGGACGAAGAAGATATCGCCGCCTTCCTCAAGTTCATATTGAAGGCCGGTCTCGCGCGCCGAAACCAGCTTCGGCTCGGCAAATGGATCGCTGGCGCTTAAGAGGCGATATTCCGAAGTCTCGTGATCGTTGATGCCGATCATGATCCATTGATTGTTGCGGGTCCCGTCGACGTTCATGAAGAAGCCGGGGTCGGTTTCCTCGTAGATCAGCCGGTCGGTTTCAGGGGCCTGCCCCAGTGCGTGAAACAGCACCTTCGACGGCCGGTGGTTTGGGTCGAGACGCGTATAGAAGAACCCGTCATTGCCCGCGTCCCAGACGCCCGAACCGCCGGTGGCCTGTATCTGGTCCGCCAGTTCCTTGCCGTCGGCAAGGTCGCGCACACGCAGCGTGTAGAATTCCGAACCCTTGTCGTCGAAGGCCCATAGCAGCTTGCTATGATCGGCCGAATGATCGACGCCGCCAAGCCGGAAATAGGCCTTGCCCTCGGCCTCGGCGTCGCCGTCGAGCAGGATCTGCTCGGGTCCGCCGCCGCGCGGCGTTCGGAAATAGCGCGGCTGCTCGCCGCCGAGCTTGAAGGAAGAGCCGTAGGCATAAGGCCCGTCCTTCATGGGAACGGAAGAATCATCTTCCTTGATGCGGCCCTTCATTTCCTTGAAAAGCTGCTTTTGCAGATCTGACGTGTCGGCCATCAGCGTCGACTGATAGGCATTCTCGGCTTCGAGTTCGGCGCGGATACCTGGATCGAGCAAGGAAGGATCCCTGAACATTTCTTGCCAGTTATCCGCTCGCAGCCAGGCATATTCATCGGTTCGCGTGATGCCGTGATGCGTGTCCGAGACGGGCCTTTTCTCGGGGGCAGGGGCGCTGGCGATTGGAAATCGGGAAGTCCTGGTCATTGCGTCTCGCTCTGGAAATATCTTGAATGACGAATGAACACGCCGATCAGGGCAGGTTCAAGAGCTGTGGCGTAGAGTTGGTGTCGGCCCATGCGACGGCCGGGGGAGAGAAGATGACTATTCGGTCTCGTATTGCTGCGGCTTTCGCCGTCGCTTCGCTAAGTCTGGTCTTTGCCGGCCAGTCTCATGCGACCGTATTTTCGGCTTGGCAAGTGGCCAATGTGCCGTTCGGCGACACGCTCAATGTGCGCAAATATCCGTCGGGAACATCCCAGAAGCAGGTCGCATACCCGAACGGGACCGTCCTGCAGATGACCGGACGATGCACCGGCGGCATAAACCTGCTCGATATCGCCAATCAACCGGCATGGAAACAGCAGCAGACGGTTCGCTATCGCTGGTGCGAAGTCTGGCATGAGCCGGCCAAGAACGGCACCTTCGTGACCGGCTGGGCCTATGGCAGATATATCATCCCGTATTGAGCGACCATCGATTTTGGCCCCGACGGGTTCGACCGGCGGGCATGTCGCCTGGTTGCCTGCCCGACAGAGAGGAGCGGCAACCTGTGGTTTTGAGGACAGATGCGAACAACCAAGTTTGCCGAAGCGACGGCAAAGCAAACGAGAGCATTGAAACCTGATTTGTGAGTTATCGCGAATGTAACGGTGAACTGACCTTACGTCAGGCTTTATCGGTTTGGCGGGCGAAATATCGAAAAATTACATGATGCACGAAAGATTGAAGCTGATCGCGGAATAGTTGATCAAGATTCATAAATATAATGCGCGCAACGAATTGACTTACTTGACCTGCGGCCGCATTGATGTCCCCGTGACACGAATCGCGGCAGCTCTATCTGCGCAAATTCGTGCAATGCCCTGCCTGTAAAAAGGGGCACAGACCGACGTAACTCTTGTTGGGGCCTGAAGACCATGGATATTGTCGAAACACCTTCCAGAAACAATGATGCGCTGATCGAGCTCACCGCCGACGTGGTGGCTGCCTATGTCAGCAACAATCCGGTGCCGGTCGGCGAACTGCCGAACCTTATATCCGATGTCCATGCCGCCCTCGGGCGTGTGGGCGGAACCGTCGAACAGGCGCCTGCCGACAAGCAGAAGCCGGCTGTCAACCCGAAGCGCTCGGTTCATGACGACTACATTGTCTGTCTCGAAGACGGCAAGAAGTTCAAGTCGCTCAAGCGTCACCTGATGACCCACTACGATCTGACGCCCGATCAGTATCGCGAAAAGTGGAACCTGGACCCAAGCTATCCGATGGTTGCCCCGAATTACGCGGCGGCCCGCTCGCAGCTTGCCAAGAAGATGGGCCTCGGCCGCAAGCGCAAGGCGGCGCGGTAGTCGCTGCTTGCCAGATTGGATTGAAATCAAACGGCGCCTTCGGGCGCCGTTTGATTTCAGGGGTGGGCGGAAGATCGACAGGTCGATCAGGCAGTCTGGGCGAGCGCCATCTCGGCGTCGCGTTTGATGCGCTTGACCATCGAGCGAAGACCGTTGGCACGCTGGGGCGACAGGTGCTCGTCGAGGCCGAGTGCCTTCAGCGTCGCTTCCGCATCGATTTTCTGGATTTCGCTGGCCGTCTTTCCGGAAAACAGCGCCAGCATGATCGCAACCAGTCCGCGCACGATATGGGCGTCCGAATCGCCGGTGAAGGTGATGACGGGGTCGGCGCCCGGACCCCGTTCGGTGGTCAGCCAGACCTGGCTGACGCAACCTGGCACCTTGTTGGTGGCGTTGCGCTCCGCATCGGGAAAGGGCGGCAGCGCTTCGCCGAGTTCGATGACGTAACGATAACGATCCTCCCATTCGTCAAGGAACGAGAAGTCGTCGCGGATCGTCTGGATCGTCGTCGTCATGACCCGGATATAGTCACGCGGCGGCGCCGCGTCACGGAAAAAACAAGGACACCGCGGGCGTCGAGAGGGCAGACTGCCCGCGGTGCGCCGTCGAGACGGCTTAATTGTTTATCGGCAGGTTGACCGTTTCAGGCAGGACGACTTCCGGCACGCTGCCCGTCATTGTCGAGGTATCGGAGCCGGCGGACTTGTCGTCCAGCATGGCCGCCGCGATCTTGGCAGTTTCCTTGGCGCGTGCGGTGATGGTGTGCATCGCCGACTTGCCCGTCTCGCAGACATCGGGCTTGCGTTCGCAGATACCGGCGATGTCGCCGACGGCGTCTCGCGCCGCGAACAGGGCCTGGATCGGCCCGACGCTTTCCTGGCCCGTTTCATCGGACCCGACACCCAGCGGCAGCGCCAGCAGCACCAGTGAAAACCAGAAAGCCATTCTTATCAGGAAGAACATGCCTTGCCTCTCGTCGTGACCGGATCATGCATCATATGGCATGACCTCTTTTATGGGCAGGATGTTGACACACAGGCACGAAGGACGGCTTGCACGATCGCCGAGAATTTTCCTCAAATTTTAGGCAAATTCGAAACGAAGCGTTTTGCTGTCGATTTGTTTCATATCGGAACGATCCTTCTCACCATTCGATAACCATCTATCCCGTTGAATGAATTGTGTCTTCGAGGAAATAAAGCGGCTTCGACGACTTGGCCCGCGGTCCGACGACAGGGCCGCCAGGATAACCCTCCGTTTACTATGGCTGCATTTGACCGGGTTTTCGGCCGCCGTCATCCCGATATTTGCCGCAGGGCGGGCCTTGGTCGGCCCTGCCTTATCCATTCCTTAAACGCTGGATGCGAGTTTCAAAGCCAACCAAGACAATCTGCAAAAGCAGAGCTGTTCACGACGAGTGCGAGTGCGTTGAATTGATGCCGATCGAGGCCAGATACGCTGAATTGCCTGGTGCAATAGCGGCCGGTTGTGAGCGCATGGTTCATCCCAGCGTTCTCGAACGGAGCGACCGCGAGCGCCAGCGCCGTTTCATCGGCGTGATGCTGGCCGCGCCGTTTTTTGCAGCGGGTGCCGCGGTCACGCTGGTTACATCGGGGATGGGCGCCGCGGTGACCATGGCCGCCATTTTCGCGGCCTTCGGCCTGTGCTGGTTCGTCGCCCTGCTGGTAGCCGCTACCGGCAAGATGGCTGCTGCGGGGCCGATCGCCCTGGCGATGGCGGCGCTTGCCCTTGCCGGTCTCATCGGTGCCGCCGGCGGATTGAGTTCACCTGTCGCCATGCTTGCCCTGGCGTTGCCATTCGAAGCCTGGTGGATCGGCGCGTCACGGCGTGCGGCATTGTGGGGGGGCGCGACAGCCGTCATCGCCATCGCCCTTCAGTCCTTGTCGGCCGCCTTCCTTCCATTCACGGATGCGCACATCGCCGCCTGGCATTGGCTGGTGCCATTGGCCTGGGCGCTGGCCCTCATCCCGCGCATATCGGCTTTTCGCGGCACTGCCGGCGCGGCCGATACGCTCGATGCGGGTGATCGACTGGAAGACATCATCGACGCGGTGGTCTTGCGGGTCGCCCGCCACGGCGAGATCGTGGATGCATCCGCCAAGTCGCGTACGCTTCTGAAATTGCCGCCTGAACTGTTGTCCGGAACGGGCCTCTTCGATCGGGTGCACCTGTCGGACCGCGTCTCCTATCTCAGCGCCCTGGCCGACATGCGTGACGGCGCACGGTCGCGCCGCCTCGACTTGCGCATCAGGCTGCCCCAGAGTGGCAACGGCGCCCACAATGGAAATGGCTTTGTGGCCGACAATTACCAGCCATTCGCGCTCGAACTGGTGCGTGGCGAGAAACAAGGCGACGTCTTCACGCTTGTCCTGCGCCAAAATGACGAGACCGCGCGGCTGCGCGAAGAACTGGCGCAAGCCAATGAGACGGCCGCCGCCGCCGAAGTGGCTAAGGGCCGGTTCCTGGCAGTCGTGAGCCATGAACTGCGCACGCCGTTGAACGCCATCATCGGTTTCTCCGACATGCTGCTGCACGAGATGTTCGGCGCCTTCAAAGATCCGCGCCAGAAGGAATATGTCGGTCTGGTGCGGGATTCGGGCCAGCATCTGCTGGCAGTCGTGACATCCATACTCGACGTGTCGAGGATCGAATCGGGCGTCTACGCCACCGAGCCGGAGCCGTTCCGGTTCGTAGAAGCCGTAGACATGTGCCAGTCGATGATGCGGCTGCAGGCGCAGGCCAAGAATATCGACCTGCAGACGCAGATCGCCCCTGACGCCGGCGATATCAATGCCGATCGCCGCGCCGTACAGCAGATGCTCATCAACCTCGTTTCCAACGCGATCAAGTTCACCCCCGACGGCGGCGATGTCGTCGTCGGCGCCAAGCGGATCGGCTCACGTCTGCATTTCTGGGTGAGGGACACCGGTATCGGCATCGCCGAGGAGGATTTCGCCAATCTCGGCAAACCCTTCACGCAGATCCAGAACGACTATACCCGCCGTTTCGAGGGCACGGGTCTCGGCCTTTCCCTGGTGAAGGGGCTGGTGGCCTTGCATGAAGGGACCATGTCGATCGAAAGCATGCCGGGCGAGGGCACCACGGTGACCATCAGCCTGCCGGTCGGCGGGCCGAAGGGGCGCCCCGCCAACCCGACCGGAGTGCTGACAATGCCGGTGACGAGGGCGAAAGGGGACGGAAATGGCTCGCTCCGCAAAACAGGCTAAGGCGCTCAAACGCCGCGGCAATGCCTTTCAAGACGGCGCCATCGCCGTCGGCGGCATGATTTCGCGCAATCCCGTCCTGGTGGGAGGATCGACCGCATTCCTGGTGACGCTGTTCTACGTCTCGGCGAATGCGCTATGGTATCAGCCTTTCCCGCACGCCGGAGCGTTTTTCGCCACACGCAATTTCCAGGGCTTTCCGCACGCCGCCGCCGACGAGCCCGAGACGACAATCAACATCGTGCGGTCCAATGCCGCGCCCGCCCCGATCAAGGGCGACCCGGTGGTCGAGCAGGTGCAAGGCATATTGAAGGACCTCGATTTCTACTCCGGCACCGTCGACGGCATCTCCGGCCCCAACACGCGCAAGGCCATACAGGCCTATCAACAGAGGGTCGGGCTGAACGCCTCGGGCGAGATCGACGCACTGCTCCTGGATCAACTGGGTGCAACGCCGAAGACGGCTGCCGTGCCGAAACCGCAACCTCGTCCTGACATGCCGCCAGCCGCCGTTCCCGTTTCCTTGCAGACCAACGAGGCACAGGCGAACGCCGCTTTGCAGGGGCCTGACCCCCGCATCGTCAAGATCCAGGCCGGGCTGAAGGCCTTCGGCAATGACGACATGCAACTGGATGGCGTCGTCGGTGCACGTACCAAGGCGGCGATCAAGGAATTCCAGTCGCTGTTCGGCTTGCCGCAGACCGGCGAGCCCGACGAGATCGTCTACGTCAAGATGCGCGAGATCGGCCTCACCAACTGACGGCAGAAAACGACGGCTCGCCCTGCACGGGAAATTTCGGTAGAGAGCCCGCATGTCGTCGGGAGTCTTCCATGCGCGTAACCGCTGATCTGTGGGTCTCGGCCCTGTTGCGCCGGGTTTTCGGCGCCGGCGGATTTGCCGCCGTGGTCAATCGCGGTGCGACGGAGGCCGGGGCCGTGTTCATCCTGGCGCGGGGCAGGCTGGGTGAAACGGCTCTCTACGGGCCGGCACCGCAGACAAGCTACGATTCGGCCAAGCCCGAAGACCGGTTTTTCAGCCTTCTCGCCGCCGGCAATGATGCCGCCGTGCTGGATGCGAGACTGGAGCGCGAGAAAAAATTCGATCCCGACATCTGGGTGGTCGAGATCGAGGCCGGGAGCGTTCCCGTCGAGGAGCTTATTTCCGTGAAGACGCCCTGAGGCCGGGGGCGTCGGCTTCGTCGCTGTTGGAGGCCCTGCGGCTGTCGCCGTTTGCCGGTGGCTTGCCGCGAACCGTCTTGGACAGGGTTTCGGCCTTCCACTCCCGCACTTTGTCCAGGGCCGCGTCGCGATGCAGCAGGCGGTAGCGGTCGAGATAGGCGCGGATGGCCTGGGGATGCGGGAACAGGCCGGGATAGACGGCGACAGTGATCAGGAATGCCCGGTCCTCGCTGAAGTCGAGCGAACGCAGCGCCGCAAGCAGCGGCGCATAGTTCTGGTGGAAGGTCAGCGATTGCGCAATCGAAAAATCAATGTCGAGAGCGTCCGCCAGCGCGGTGTGGAAGAACGCGGCATTTCCCGTCAGTGCCGTCTCGCGCAGTTTGACAAAGGTGTCCGCACCGGGGAACGCGTCGACCTTCGCCGCCAAGGCTTGGTCGCCGGTGCGCATCATGGAGCGCAGCTTACGCCGCGCGCTCTCGGCGGCAACGCCGGGTGTCTGCTGAGTTTCCGCGCTGTCCGCCGTCGCTTGCGCCTTCACGACAAGGCTCTGCGCCGGGGCAGCTTCCGGATCCCGCGTCCGCACCAGGGTTGGCCTTTCGAGCGCCCTGATCAGATCGGCGATCGTCGGGTTCAGGTCCTTGCGCCGCGCTATGGCGCGCGCATGCGGCAGCCCATGCCGGCCAATCAGCGCGATCAGGTCGATGTCGCTGACGGCGCGCGAGCGGATGAGCAGTGGAGCGGCAATGTCGACCGGTTCCTCGCAGAGGCGCCGCACCAGGGCCGCGGGTGCGTATTCGCATTCGGAAAGGGCGGCTGCCACGAAGCGCCGCGATTCGACGGATACATCATCGAACAGAGGCAGCGTCAGGTCTTCGAGTTGGCCGATCTCCCGGCGCGACGGCCGCGTCAGAGAGCAGAACGCGGAAACGGCGGCGCGGAACAGCCTTTCGGCTTTTCCCGCTTGCGTCCTTATCGCGATTTGCCTGAAATCCGAAGATGACACGAAGGATACGCCTGACACCAGATACACACTCGACCTCGCGCACCGGGACTATGTCGGTTTCGCGATTGCCTCGGTCAGAACTCACTGACCCGGGAACAAAGATCAATTTAGCCGCGATCCGTTAGCGCTCCGTTAACCCTCTGCCGGCCTTAATGATATTTGGAGGCGTTGCGTTGTGCTCCGGGGAAACCGAGAGGAATGCGCGAATCATGGGCATGGTACTGTCTTTCGTGCCGCGTGCGGCACCGGCCAATCGAGCCAAGCAAACCACCGAAATACCGGCGGCGGTGATCATATTTCCCGGCATCCGTTATGAACGGTCCAGCACCGGCGAAGCCCGGCCTGCAGGGCCGGACAAGCCGGGATCGCCACGGACGCCAGTCCCCCATCACTGAGCAGTCCCTCACCACTGAGCTTTGCTGAAGCCATGGTGTGGTCCGTCAGGCCCTCTGCTCCGGATCAGCGATCGAGGATCGCGGCTTAGAAATCCTGCAACTCGCAGGAACTCTGATCGAGAAAGCGCGACACGATCGGCTTCCAGCTCTCGTCGGGTACGAAGCTGCGGATGACGAAGATGCCTTCATCGATAGGCGCCTCGACGAAGATCGCTCCCTGAAGATCCTCGGGCAGGTCCTTGCGCACGTCGATCATCTGCGCCGGCGTCAGCACGACGGCATCCAGCTTGCCGCCCGCCGCCGTGTGGTCGTTGAAGGAATAGATGTTGTGACCGCTGCGGTCATAGACCGACACCGACCAGAACGGGACGTCCCCCGGCGCCTTGATCCGGACCATTCCTTCCTCGAGGTCGAAGCGGCAGGCCGTTGCGTAGAACAGCGGGTCAACCGATTTCACCACCGGTGCGCCGCCCGCTTCGGCATCGAGCCGGTTCATCTTGTAGAGATCCGAAGCCATGGAGAGACGCGACCAGGCGTCGCGTTCCGAAAATTCCGGCACCAGAAGCAGGACGACAATGTGGACGATGCCGGCGCCGACGAGGCCGAGCAGGATGGCATGGAGAAGCCTGCGCAATGCGGCACGCAAACTACGCATCGCAGCCCGCCTTGACGATCCTGGGCAGCGAAACGTCTGACAGGCCGGTGCTGCTGGCGATCGGCGTGTCGTAGAGGGTCAGGACGAAATACATCCGTCCAGAACCGTCGGTCAGCAGCCAGTTGCCCGGCATCGGGTGATGGCCCACGGATATAATCACGGAATTGTCCGGTTGGCGTAGCACCTCGTAGGACTGAAGAGCCGCAAGCCGCGATTTGCCGGTCTCGACGACGCCGAGCGACTGATCTGCGGCATAAAGCGTCCAGAACCGCGCTGTCGGAAATCCGCCCTCGATCCTGTAGATGCATTCCCGCTTGAGCTGGTCGCCGGCGGCATCCTTTTCCGCCACGAAGGACAGGCCCTCGGCGCGACCAAGCGCCAGCACGCCCTCGCGCGCCACGCGGGCCTTGGAATAGGGGTCCGCGGCCGGTGTGCCGATGTCGGGGAAGGCAGTCCACTGGCCGATCCTGATTGCGCCGACACCGTCCTGGATCTTCAGCGCATACCAGACGCTGGCACCGCCTCCGCCAATGGCTATGGCTAGCGAAATCAGCATCAGGAAGGCGTTCTTGAGCATGAAGGGCCAGGTGCGCGCAGAATTGCCGTTCGGGGATATCGCGGCCCGGGGCCTTGTGGCAAGCAGGCGTGATGGATTTCCCAGTCGGTCTTGTCTCAGCGGGCGGATATCACAGTGCCGACAACGTTTCGGGTGGAGCGGGGGCGTCGAGTTTGGGGGCCGCCTGGAACATCTGGCTCATGTCCCGCAACGTCTGTGTGGTTCGACTGGACAGCACCGGCGGCCGCTCGGCGGCGGCATCGGCCGCTGCCTGCTCCTCGCTCTTCTTCTGTGCCTCGGCGGCCTTGGCCGCGACCTCCTCGTCGACGAAGGGCTTGTCGATCCCCGGGATCGGCTTCAGGTCGATGTTCTGGTGCGCGTAGACCATCAACCGCTGCCACACCATCGCCGGCAGCGAGCCGCCGGTCATGTTCTTGGTCGGGGTGAAATCGTCATTGCCCAGCCACACGGCGGCCGTGTAGTTGCCGGTAAAGCCGACGAACCAGGCATCGCGGTAGGATTGCGTGGTGCCGGTCTTGCCGGCGACGACGATGTTGGGAATTTGCGCCCGCCGCGCCGTGCCCATCACCGGCACGGCCGCCAGCATGGTGTTCATGGATTTCAGCGCCTGCTCGGACAGGACGCGATGCGGCGGCGGCGCGTCCTTGGTCCAGTCATACACCACGTCGCCGGTGCGGGTTACGAGCTGGGTGATGCCGTGCCGGGAACCGACGAAGCCATTCTGGGCGAACACGCTGTAGCCCGTCGCCTGGTCCATCACGGTCATGCCCGAGGTGCCGAGCACCATCGTCTTGTGCCCTTCGAGCGGCGATTCCACCCCAAACGATTCCGCCAATGCCTTGATCGGCGCGATGCCGAGATGGTCCTTGGCGAGCCGCACCGGCACGGTGTTGATCGACTTGGCCATCGCCATGATCAGCGTGATGTTGCCCGCCGACTCGCCGCTGTAATTGTGCGGCGACCAGTTGCCCCAGCTGATCGGCCCGCCAGAAATGATCGAGTTCGGCGTGAAGCCGTGTTCCATCGCCGTGGCGTAGACATAGGGCTTGAACGATGAGCCGGTCTGGCGCAGTGCCTTGGTGGCGCGGTTGAACTGGCTGGCGCCGTAATCGCGGCCGCCGACGATCGCCCGCACCGCGCCATTGGTCTCGATGACCACCACGGCCCCTTCGGTGACGTTGTACTCCTTGCCGAACTGGCGCAGGTGGAACTCGACGGACTCCTCCGCCGCCTTCTGGATGTTGGCGTCGAAGGTGGTGTGGGCAACCAGCGAGTGCTGGCCTGGCTTGGCGATCTTCTTGACCTCGTCGAAGGCCCAGTCAAGGTAGTAGTCGGGGCTCTTCTGTTCGCCGCGGTCGACGACGTCGGCCGGGTGCAGTCTGGCCTGCAGCACCTGGCCTTCGGTCATGAAGCCGGAATCGACGAGGTTGGACAGCACCACGTTGGCGCGCGCGCGCGCCGCCGGCAGGTTGATATGCGGCGCGTATTTGGTCGGGGCCTTGAACAGACCGGCCAGCATCGCCGCCTCGGCAAGGTTCAGGTCCTTGACGCTCTTGCCGAAATAGAAGTCCGCCGCCGCCTCGATGCCGAACGTGCCACCGCCCATATAGGCGCGGTCGAGATAGAGCTGCAGGATTTCCTTCTTCGACAGATTGGCCTCCAGCCACAGCGACAGGAACGCCTCCTTGATCTTGCGCTCGAACGTGCGCTCATTGGTCAGGAACAGGTTCTTGGCCAGCTGCTGGGTGATGCTCGAGCCACCTTGGACGACCGAATTCGCCCGCACGTTCTCGAAGATCGCGCGGGACAGGCCGAGCACATCGATACCGTAATGGTCGAAAAACCGGCGGTCCTCGGTGGCGAGGACCGCCTTGATGACATGGTCCGGCATCTCGTCGACCGGCACGGAATCGCGCTGGATGATGCCGCGCTGGCCGATCTCGTTGCCATAGCGGTCCAGGAAGGTGACGGCGAAGTCGCCCTGGGCACGCCAGTCGCCGGTGGTGTCCTGGAAAGCGGGTATCGCCAGCGCCAGCATCACCACCATGCCGCCGGCGCCGAGTGTAAAACCTTCGCTCAAAAGTTCGATGAAGCCGCGGCGCCAACCCTTGAGACGGAAGCGCCGCGAGAAGATCGTCGCGGCCTCCCAGAACTGGCGTGCCTTGAACCCGATCTCATAGAGCGAGGAATCGAGCCACGCGTCCAGCGCCAGCAACCAGGCGGCGATCGGACCTCTTCTCTTGCGTGGTTCAGGGCTGACCATTCAAAAAACCCGGCTCGGTTCTGGCGCGACCTGAAAACCGCAAGCGGGCAATTTCAGGGCGGCGCCCTGTCCGACTATTCATCCATTTACGGACACTCACAAGGGCGGCGAGGACACAGGGGCACGGTTTGTTGATGGAAGAGCCAGGTACCCGGCGGCCGGTCCCTCGCCCGCCAGGTGCTCGAGCCGGCGAGCGGGAGCTGTTTTGCCGTTTTCCCGACTATCAGGCCGCCTCGCGTTTCAGCGCCTGTGCCATGCAATGGATACCGCCGCCGGTCTTGGAGATTTCGCTCATGTCGACGGCCGCGACCTCGAAGCCGCGCGCCTTGAGTTTTTCGACCAGCGTCTTGCTGGACGTCGGCGCGATCACCCGGTCCTTGCCCAGCGACATGAAGTTGCAGCCGAGCGCCATCGTGTCCTGGAAGGGAACGTCGATGATCTCGTGCCCCTTGCCCTTCAGCCAGTCGACGATGCCAGGCTCGGTGCAGGCGAGGCAGACGGCAGTGAGCTTTTCGGCGATCGGCACCACCATCAGGTCGATATGGACGTAATATTCGTCGATGAAGGCAATGCGTGTCTCCCAGCCTTCCTTCTCGAACCAGGCCTGCACCTGCCGGGCGCCTTCCTCCTGCGTGCGGGCGCCGCCGCAGCCGATCAGCACCACGCCGTCCTCGATGACATTGAAGTCGCCGCCCTCGAAAGTGCCGGCCGTAACCATGTCGTAGATCGGGATGCCGAGCTTTTCATAGGTGCGGATGGCGGCGTAGTTCTCGCCGCGCCGCCACCAGTTGGCCATGGCGGTGATGATGGCGCCATAAGGCGTCATCACGCTGGAATCGCGGGAATAGACCTGCATCGGCAGTTCCGGCGTCGGCTCGTGCCAGTGAATGTTGACGCCGAAATGCTCGTAGGCCGCGACAAGATCCTTGTGCTGTGCCTGCGCGATCTGAACGTTGCAAGGGGCTTCACGCAGGTGCTTGCGCGACAGCGAACTGGTCGACAGGTGGCGCAGGAAATTCGGCGATCCGAGCAGCACGTCGGTCAACACGTCGGTTTCGTTGGCGAAGCCCCAGACGGTCAGCGGCTGGGTGCCGCCGGCCGGGTTGCGGCGTTGCAGCGAAAACGGCTCGGCGATGATGCGGTCATGGACGGTCATGCGGGTTCTCCTCGTGGGCTCTTCTAAAGGGTTGGTCAGGTCATGCATTGCTTGGGATCCACCAGTCGCGGCCGCGCGCGGTGGTGACATATTCCGGCCAGCGAAAGTTGATCGGCGGGTCGTAGTCGCAGAGCGGCGCGATCCAGTTGGAGCCGCCGACGCCACCGCCGGTACGGGTGATGAACTCGTCCATTGCCGCATCGCGGGCGGTCTCGTCCTCGAGCAGGCGCAGCGCCGTCAGCGCGACCGTCTTGGCGGCGCAGATGACCATCGGGTCGATCGTCGCCGGAATGCCACCCAGCGCATTCATCACCCAGGAGGGATAGGCACCGCCATTCGCCGAGCGGAGCGCTGGGCGGGCGACATAGAAGCGGGCGGTCGGCGCGTGCCAGCTCATGTCGGTGTAGTCGTCGGAGGTCGAGTTCACCTGGGACGGCGGCAGGTCGCGGCGCAGGATCGCCTCGGCCTCTTGTGGCGAAATCAGCCGCTCAAGCTCCTCGATAAAAGGGTTTTCGGTAGCAGTGCCGCCGGTATTGACCTGGATTTCCCGCGCGATTGTTCTGGCGACTTGGTCCCAGCGTGGCGGCCCGACCGTCGACAGGGCTTCATAGGCAATCCCGGCCATGGCATGGTTCGCGAGCCCAGGCCGTGACTTCGACACCCAGTGCCGCTCGTAGCGGCAGCCGCTGATCGCAGCCGCGGCCGCGGCATTGCGGTCGAGCACCGCCGTTACCTGCTCGGCCATGCCGATGGTGGGCACGCGGATCATGTACTGGATCTCGGCCAGTCCCGCCGGCAGATTGTCGGCCGTGGCCTGGCCGGCCGTCAGGATAGCCTCGCTGATCGACCAGCCGCCCTGGTGTGGCAGCATGGAATCGCGCAACGCCTTGGAAGCCATGTACATGGTCATCAGTGCATCGTTGGCGCCCGGTGCCCTGACCGCCGAATGCGCCTGCGGGATCGGTGCGCCGTCGCTTGCGCGAACCCAATTTTCGGGTTCGTCGCAGACGAAGCGATAGATCATCGCGTAGGCCGCGCCGCAATGCGTGTCCCAGCGCGCGGTATTGCAGAGCGGCAGCATGTAGAAGGGATGGAAGGAGATCATGCCGGCAAGGCCGTCATAGTAGCCTTTTGCCGCATGGATTGGCTTCGAACCGCGCACTTTCTCAGCCGGCTCGCCGGTAAAGCGCAGCGTGCCTTGAATGTCGTGGCGCTGCATGGCGGCTTTGGTGGCGAGCAGGCCGCCGAGACTTGCTATGCCGAGCCCCGAATGCGGGTCGGTATGGCCGCCGGCCTCGGCGCCAAGGCCAGGTCGCGGCTGCCTCACCGTCACGGCGTCCTGGCAATTGCCGGGCACGGCATCATATTCGGCATACATGCCCACTGTCGGTCCGGCACCGTTCGTCCAATGGGCGCAAAAGGCGGTCGGCATGCCGCCCGAGCCTTCCTCGACCGAAAATCCCTCGCGCTTGAGTCGATCGACATACCAGGCGGCCGACTGGTACTCGCGCCAGGCGGTCTCGCCGAAATCGAAAATGGTGCGTGTCCATGCCGACAGCAGGGGCTGGATGCCGTCCAGGCAGGCAAGCGCGGTCTCTTGCGCCGATGTCGTCACCGGTTTCTCCATGCTCTAGAAGAAAGCAGTGAAGCGGCTCGCCAAAAAGTGATATGTTTTCCTGGTTCATGCAAATTCGGTTCACCTCTTGAGAATCCCATCGACACAGGCGCTACGCGCGCTCGACAGTTTTGCCAGACATGGCAGCGTCTGGCGCGCCGCCGACGAACTGCACCTGACCCGCAGCGCGGTGAGCCACCAATTGCGGCTGCTCGAGCGCGATCTCGGCTTCGATCTGCTGGAGCGGATCGGCAAGGGGGTGGCGCTCACCCCGCGTGGGCAGCGCTATGCCAGCGACGTGCGCAAGGCGCTGACCGTGCTGGGTGACGCGGTGACGCGCGATGCCGGCACTGGCGTCGGCGGCTCGTTCGCCATCTCTTGTACACCGGGCTTCGCCTCGCTGTTCCTGTGCACCCATATCGGCGAGTTCCGGCAGATGTACCCCGATGTCGCGCTGCGCATCCTGACGCCCCGACGGCTCGACGATGTCAGCAATGCCGACGCAGACGCCTTCATCGCGTTCGGCGTGGGTAACTGGCCGAACCGCATGGCCGAGCTGTTGTGCGAAATCTCGTTCACGCCGCTCTGCAGCCCGACGCTGCTCAACAAGGTCGGCGGCTTTTCCCGGCCGGCGGACGTGCTGCGCGCCAATCTGCTCCATCTCGACGACACCGAGGATTGGGCGCGCTGGCTGGCGCTGTCCAAGGTCGAAAACCCGGACACCGAAAGCGGCATCTTCTTTTCCGACATGAACCTCGTCTTCTCGGCCGCGATTGCCGGGCAGGGGATCGCCATGGGTGACGAACTGACCAGCCGCCGTGCGCTGAGCGAAGGCCGTCTGGTCAGGCCTTTCGACATCGCGATCAAATCGCCGCGCTCTTATTTTCTGGTCTCCGAACACGCCAAGGCCTCGCACCCGGTCCTGGAAGCGTTCGCGGGATGGCTGAGGTCTACTCTCTCCGAGAACCGCATTCAGCCCTATTGAGAGGCAGCGTGGCGCCAGCCCGCCATAGATGAATGAAATTTGCCGATCAGGCGAAAACTATTCGGTTGCGGTGAGCTTCCGCCCTGCCTACGATTTGGCTCAACGGTAAGGATAGAGGCAGGATGCAGCAACCCGGCCGGGCCGCAGAGATCAAGGCAATCGGGATCGGCAAGAGCTTCGGCTCGTTCCGTGCGCTGGACAATCTGACGCTCGACATAGGCCGCGGCGAGTTCCTGACGCTGCTTGGGCCTTCCGGCTCCGGCAAGACCACCTTCCTGATGATCCTGGCCGGCTTCGTGCAGCCGAGCGAGGGCAGGCTTTTCAGCGACGGCGCCGATATCACCGACCGCCCGGCCGAGCAGCGTGCCGCCGGCATGGTGTTCCAGGGCTATGCGCTCTTTCCGCATATGAGCGTCGAGGCCAACATCGCCTTCCCGCTCAAGGTCCGCAAGAAATCGGCCGCCGAGATCAGGAAGCGTGTCGGCGAGATGATCGAGCGCGTCGGTCTGGTCGGCCACGAGAAGAAATTGCCCTCGCAACTTTCCGGTGGCCAGCAGCAGCGCGTCGCGCTGGCGCGGGCGCTGGTGTTCGAGCCGGGCGTGCTCCTGCTCGACGAGCCGTTTTCGGCGCTGGACAAGAGCCTGCGCGGCCAGATGCAGGCAGAGATGAAGCGCCTGCACCAGGAGACCGGCACCACCTTCGTCTTCGTTACCCACGACCAGAGCGAGGCGCTGGCGCTGTCTTCGCGCGTCGCCATCTTCAATCATGGCAAACTGCTGCAGGTCGGCGCGCCGGACGAGGTCTACGACCGGCCGGACAATCGCTTCGTCGCCGAGTTCCTCGGTGAGATCAACATGCTGCCGCTGAAGGGGGTTAAGGCCGTCGACAACGGCTCGACCGGCCTCTGTGAGGACCGCGCGGTCAGCATGCGCTGCAAGGCTGAGAAGGTGGGTGGCGACGCCATCCTGGCGATCCGGCCCGAACACATGTCGATAGCGCGCGAGGCCGCCGCCGGAGAGAACGGCATTGCCGCGACGGCAATCGCCTCGACCTATCTGGGGGCGGCGACCAAGCTCGACCTCACCACGCGCCAAGGTGCCAAAGTCACCGTCTCGGTGCCCAACGAGGTCGCGGCGGCGGCGCTCAGCAAGGGCAATTCCGTGTGGCTGACATGGCCGGCGGAAAAGGGTTTCCTCCTTCCGGACGGAGGACAATGAGCGCCGGCGCGGCCTGATCAGCCGCACCGGCTTCCGGAATCAAAATCAACGAAAACAAAGGGGAACTGACATGAACGACACCAAGAAACAGGCCATCGAAATGCTGTCCGAAAGGACGAGACGCGGCGAGATCTCGCGTCGGCAGTTCACGCAACTCGCTGCCCTCGCGCTAGCCGGCACGCCGATGCTGCTGCGCTCGACCGGTGCCTTTGCCGCAGCAAAGGAACTTGTGCTGGTCAACTGGGGCGGCGATGCCATCACGGCCTACGACGCGGCCTATGGCCAGGCCTTCACCAAGGATACCGGTATCACCGTCAAGATGGACGGGTCGGGCCCGACCGAAGGCGCGATCGCCGCGCAATCCAAGAGCGGCGCCCCGACCTGGGACCTGGTCGACGTCGACCCGTTCTCGGCCATTACGCTCGGCGCGCAAGGCATGCTCGAGCCGATCGACTACAACATCGTCGACAAAAAGAAGATGCGGCCGGGCTTCGGCTGGGACTATGCCGCCTCGACCTATTTCTTCTCCTATGTCATCGCCTACGATTCCGAGAAATACGGCAAGGATGCACCGACTGGCATGGCCGATTTCTTCGATGTGAAGAAATTCCCGGGCAAGCGTTCGCTCTACAAATGGGGCGTGTCGAGCTGGGAAGCGGCCCTTTTGGCCGACGGCATCGCGCCGGCTTCGCTCTACCCGCTCGACCTAAAACGTGCGCATGACAAGATATCAGCCTTCAAGGAAAACGTCGTCGCCTATTGGGGCGGCGGCGCCGAGAGCCAGAGCGTGCTGCTCAATGGCGAAGCCTCCATGGCGATCGTCTGGTCGACGCGCGCCTCGCTGATCGAGCAGGATTCCGGCGGCAAGATCAAGTTTATCTGGGACCAGGGCCTGATCTCGCCCGGCGCGCTGGCCGTGCTCAAGAACAACCCCGGCGGCAAGGATGCGGCGATGAAGTTCATCGCCAGCGCCCAGGATCCGGAAAAGCAGCTCGTCATGTTCGACAAGCTCGGCCAGGGTCCGGCCAATCCGGCGGCCGACGCGCTGATCCCCGCCGACAAGAAGCGCATCAACCCCGTCGATCCCGAGAACATGAAGAAGCAGATCCCGCTCGACATGGACTGGTACGCCAAGAACTATGGGCCGGCGCTCGACGAATACACCAAGATCATCTCCGCCTGACCGGCGGCGATGCTGATCTAACATGAGAGGCGTTCTCTCCGACAGGATGGGCGCGGCGCTGTTGATGGCGCCGCTGCTCCTTTTTCTCGGCCTTGCCTATGCCTGGCCATTTCTCGGCGTGGTGAAATGGAGTTTCACCTTGCCGACGCCCGGGCTTGGCCAGTACGAGGCGTTGCTCACCGACGATCTGGTCCAGTCGGTGTTCATCCGCACGCTGCGCATCGCCGCGATCGTCACTATAGTGTCGGTCGCCGCCGCCTATGCTATTACGGTCGTCTGGGTTCGCGGCAGCCCGGCGCAGCGCCTCATCGCCGAATTCTGCATCCTGGTGCCGTTCTGGATCTCGGTGCTGACACGCGCCTTCGGCTGGGTGGCACTGCTGTCCAATCGCGGCCTGATCAACACCTGGCTGCAGTCGATCGGTTTTATCTCCGAACCGCTGACTTTGGTACGCAACGAATTCGGCGTCATTGTCGGCATGACGCATTTCCTCATTCCTTTCGCCGTCTTTCCGCTGGCTTCGGCCATGCGCAGCCTTGACGAGCGTGTTCTGCTCGCCGCGCGCGGCCTCGGCTCAAGCCGCATGCGTACCTTCTGGACGGTGTTCGTGCCGATGACGCGCTCCGGCATCATCGGCTCCGCGATGATCGTGTTCGTCTTCTCGCTCGGTTTCTTCGTCACGCCGGCGATTCTCGGCGGCGGGCGCAGCGTCATGATCGCCGAACTGATCTATCTCAGGATATTCCAGAGCCCGGACTGGGGGCTGGGGGCCGCGATCAGCGTCGTGCTGGTACTGTTCGTCGGCGCGCTGATGGCGCTCTTGTTCCGTTATGTCAGACCGAAGCAGCTGATCTGATGCCGACTTATCGCCCCGGTCCTGTCTCCCTGGTTATCGCCGCCCTGGTGGCGTTGTTCCTGCTGTTGCCGCTGTTGGCCGTCATCCCCGTGTCGCTGACGCCGAGCCGCATGCTGGCGATGCCGACGGGCGAATTGTCGTTGCGCCACTACCGATCGTTGATCGAGGATCCGCGCTGGCTCCAGTCGATCCTGCTTTCGATCCGCATCGGCATCGTCAGCAGCGCCATTTCAACTGTGCTGGCGCTCTGCTTCAGCCTCGGCGTCTGGATGTTCCAGCCGCGCTTCACCGCGACCCTCGTCGGCTTCGTGCTGTTGCCGATGGTGGTGCCGCCGGTGGTTTCGGCGGTCACGCTCTACTTCCTGCTCACCTCGATCTCGGGCGTCAGCTCCTTCTTCGGCTACGATACCTGGCTCGGCGTTGCCATGGCGCATTCGGTGATGACGGTGCCGTTCGCGACGGTGCTGATCCTGGTCTCGCTCAGCCAGCTAGACCGACGCATCGACCTTGCCGCGCGGGGGCTTGGCGCAAGTGTCTGGGAGCGCGCCACGCGCGTCATCATGCCCAACATCAAATTCGGCATCGTCACCGCGGCGCTGCTGTCCTTCGTGCTGTCCTGGGAAGAGATCGGCGTCACTTTGTTCATCACCTCGGTCAACGCCATCACGCTGCCGCGCCTGATGTGGATGGGACTACGCGACAACATCGACCCGGCGATCGCCGCACTGTCGGTGATTTTGATCGTCATCACCGTGCTGGTTCTGGCGGTGAGGAGCGTCGTGGTCAGGCTGAACCGGGGGAGCAAGCCGGTCTAGACGAACCGCACCGACACTTTGCCGAACCTGCCCAAATCGCCAATGACTTCGTCACCGGCGGCGACGCTGATCGGTGTGACGCAAGTTCCGGTGATCACCACCTGTCCCGGTTGGAGCGCTATGCCAAGTCCCGATAGCTCATTGACGATCCACGTGAGCGCGATACGTGGGTCGCCGAGGACAGCCGCGCCCGTTCCGTCGTGCCGCGACTTACCCGAAACGAGACCGGTCACCGGGTACTCCGCCAGGTTCACGTCGCGCCAATCGTCTTCGGCAGGCTGGCCGATGACAAACAGATTGGCGCAGGCATTGTCCGCGATCAGCTGCGGCGCGCCGACAGCGCAGAAATCATCATATCGTGAGTCCGGTATTTCGATCGCCGGATGCAGGGTCGCCACGGCGTCCATCACGTCAGCGATTTCATAAGGTGCGGCGCGAGGTGGGATCTGGCGGCCGAAACGGAACGCGAATTCGACCTCGGCGACCCGCATCTTGCTCGTCGCCAGCGAGACGATCCCGCCGACCTCGACCGCTTTTTCGGCGAGCAGACGCCCGGCCATCGGGCCGTCGACGTTGATATGCCTTTGACCGGCCAGGCTGGTTGCCGCGATCTTCCAGCCGAAAAGCGGGGCCGCCGAATGCTCCATGACATGCGACTGGATGGCGTAACCTTCGGTGCGCGTTTTCGGCCGCAGTTCCTCGGGTATGGCGTCGAGATGGGTGCCATTGTCCCAATGGCCTACCAGCAGACGTGACGCGGCCCTGGCCTTTTCTGGATCGAGCATGGTCAGCTCCGGAAATCGGGAACATGCCCCTCTGTCCGGCCAAGCCGGCAAGGAACATTCCGTCGTATGGACCAGCCTATATGGGGCAAGATCGCGTGACCAGACAATCAGAGGCAAGCTCATGGTCAATTTGCCAGGCCCTATCGCGCCGACTGACGAGATTGTCGGCAAGTCGTATTTTCGAGATCATCGGCGTTCATGATTCCGATGACGAATCGCCATCGTCTTCGCGTGGCGAACCGCTATATCTGAGAAGGGATGCGGACATGGGCAGGCTTTGGAAAAGCATTGTCGGTGGCGCAACGGCTTGAGGAAATGGACGATGACCGCGCCCGGCGATTTGCAGCAGGCCCTGTTTCTAAGACTGAAAAGCGATGCGTCGCTGTCGGCGCTGCTGGGTGGCGCCGGACTGCTCGAGCGGGCAACCGACAACGTCGCCTTTCCCTATGTGACTTCAGGCCAGACTTCTGCCTTTGACTGGGACACCGGCGCCGAGAACAACGACGACCAGCTGATCACGCTGCATGTCTGGTCGAAGGCGCATGGCGAGGCCGAGACCCGGGCGATCATGGATGCCATCAAGGCGCGGCTTGCCGGAGCGGTGTTGGTTATAGGCCCGCGTGGCCAGACGCGGCTGTCGCTGGAATTCAGCGAGGCGCGTTACGATGAGGAACTCCTTGTCCACCATGGCCTGCTGCGATTCCGTGCGCTGACGCAGGAAAACGCCTGACGCACTTTCAATATCACCGAAACGGAGTCTAGACTGAGCTTTCGCGGGTTTCACTGGGGGGCGGTGAAACCCAAGATGTCTGTCTCGCGTTGCAGGGTGTGGCGAGCATGGTTTCAGGGCCGTTCACTGTTCATTTCACGTTCAGCACCGATGCGTTACAACGCGGGTCATGAAAACGCTTCGCTCCCATTTCCGAACCGCGACCCTGGCGCTTAGTGCCGCCGGGCTGTTTGCGTCGCAGGCAATGGCGATACCGGTCATCGAGCCCGACCAGGCCAGCCCGATCGTCCTGGCTGCATCCGACTGCTATGCAATCGGTCAGCAGGTGGCTCAGCAGAATGGCGGAACGCTCGCCAAGGCTTCGGCATCGACGCGTGGCGGCCAGCCGGTCTGCGTCATCGTCGTGCTCGTGCCCGGCAAGGACGGACAACGTCCGCGCCGCTCCGAAATCGTCGTTCCGCAGAACTGACCGCTCTTCCCTCCGTTTCCCAGGCCGGCGGAATCGGCCTATATCTGAAATCTTCAATCAACAGGCATTGGTCCCCGTATGCGCGTACTCGTCGTCGAGGATGACAAGGATCTCAACCGGCAGATCTCGGATGCGCTGGTCGATGCCGGCTATGTCGTCGATCGTGCGTTCGACGGCGAGGAGGGCCATTTCCTCGGCGACACAGAGCCTTACGATGCCGTTGTGCTCGACATCGGCCTGCCGCAGATGGACGGCATCAGCGTGGTCGAGCGCTGGCGTCGCGGCGGCCGCAAGATGCCGGTGCTGATCCTGACCGCGCGTGACCGCTGGAGCGACAAGGTCTCCGGCATCGACGCCGGCGCCGACGACTACGTCACCAAGCCGTTCCACATCGAGGAGGTGCTGGCGCGCGTCAGGGCCCTGATCCGCCGCGCGGCCGGCCACGCCTCGTCGGAACTGACCTGCGGGCCGCTGCGTCTCGACACCAAGGCTTCGAAGGCCGATGTCAACGGCGTGCCGCTGAAATTGACCTCGCACGAATTCCGGCTGCTTGCCTATCTGATGCACCACATGGGCGAGGTCGTTTCGCGCACCGAACTGGTTGAGCATCTCTACGACCAGGACTTCGACCGCGATTCCAACACCATCGAGGTCTTTGTCGGACGATTGCGCAAGAAGATGGGTATCGACATGATCGAAACCGTACGCGGCATGGGCTACCGCATGCGCGAGCCGGAGGCGTAAGGCGGAACCGCTCCCCACCAACCCGACCGTGGGCAGACGGCTCTCGTTGCGCGCGTGGCCGCGCTCGCTGACGTTCCGCGTCATCGCCTTCTCCACCGTGTGGGCGATCCTGACCCTGGTCGTCATCTTCACCCTGATCACAACGCTCTATCGGCAGGCCAGCGAGCGGGGCTTCGACAGTCTATTGTCGGCGCATCTGTTCAACCTGATCGGCTCCATCGGCATCTCCGACAGCGGCGCGTTGACCGGCTCCCCCGATCTTGGCGATCTCCGTTTCTCGGAACCGAATTCGGGCTGGTACTGGTCCGTCGAGCCCGCCTCGGAAGGCGTTCACGGCGATCTTCACTCGTCGTCCATGACCCGGACCATCCCGTCGCCGGACGTGGCGGATGTTCCCTTCAACGCCAATTTCCAGCGCAGCTATGCCGCGCAAGGCATCAATGGCGAGGAGCTGGTCGTGTTCGAGAGCGAATTCGTTCTCGACGCGAAGAACCGCGCCGCGCGCTTCCGCGTCATGGGCAACAAGACCGAGTTGGAGCAGGAAATAGCAACGTTCCAGCGCCGCCTGCTGACCTATCTCAGCCTGTTCGGCATCGGCATGATCGCCATCAACGCCATTGCCATCCTGCTCGGGCTGCAGCCGTTGCGCAGGGTCCGGAACGCACTCGCCATGGTGCGCGAGGGCACCGCACAGAGGCTCGACGGCCGCTTCCCGGCCGAGATCGAACCGTTAGCCAACGAAACCAACGCGCTGATTGAAAACAACAAACGCATCGTCGAGCGTTCTCGGACCCAGGTCGGCAACCTCGCCCATTCCCTGAAGACACCGCTTGCCGTTCTGCTCAACGAGGGCCGGGCGCTTGGCGGCGCCAAGGGACAGTTGATCGCCGAGCAGGCCGCCTCCATGCAAAAGCAGATCGACCATTACCTGCAGCGTGCCCGCGTCGCGGCGCAGCGCGACAGCGTCGTCTATCGCACGCCGGTGGCACCGCTGGTGCAGCGCATGGTGCGCGTTTTGCAGAAGCTGAACCCGCGGACCAGCCTGTCCCTGTCGCTGCCGGCCACCGAGATCGTCTTTGCCGGCGAACGCGAGGACCTCGAGGAACTGCTTGGCAATCTTCTCGAAAATGCGGTGAAATGGGCAAGGAGTGCTGTCGCGATCTCGGTCGTGCCCTTGGCCGGCAAGGATGAGAGCCTGTTTGAGATCAGCATCGAGGACGACGGACCGGGGATTCCCGAGGATAGGGCCCGTGAAGCGCTGAAGCGAGGGCGGCGCCTCGATGAGACCAAGCCTGGGACGGGCCTGGGCCTTGCCATTGTCGCCGATCTCGTCAACGAGTATGGAGGCGTCCTGGCACTCGAGCGGTCCGGCATGGGCGGACTGAAGGCGACGGTGCGATTGCGGAGCCTGCAGTAATGCTACCCAGGCCAATCGGCAGCAATGGAAGGCGCATATTGTGGCGGCATATCGATTGACCCCGGAGCAGCCGCCAGTGGCCAAATTTCCGACAAATATCAACACTATGGCCACGCCTACTTCTCCGATGACGCGGCCCCCGGCGCATCCATGGCAGGCTCCAACTCAAGAAAACCGGTTGTTGGCATGAAGATTCGCGTCGCGCTTGTTTCCGCATTGCTGGCCGTGTCGGGCTGCACCACCTTGAGCGGCAAGGGCCCGACCGTGGCGGCGACACCGGCCTCGACGCCTCCGGCCGGCGGCAAGGTCGTTACCAAGTCGATCATCTCCGCCATGGGCGGCGGCCTCATTGGCGGGTCGATCGGCAACGGTCTGAGCGACACGGAGAAGCGCAGCGCGCTCGAGGCCGAATACAAGGCGCTCGAATACAACACCAGCGGCCAGAAGGTGACCTGGAAGGGCGATCAGGCCTCACGCTATGGCGAGGTCGTCCCTGCCCAGCCTTACCGCGTCGGTTCGCAGGATTGCCGCCAATACACGCAGACGGTGTTCACGGGCGGCGCCAGCGTCACGGCGCACGGAACAGCCTGCCGCAATGCCGACGGCAGTTGGATGCCATTGACCTAGCCAGCCGGGTCTCGTTGCGATCCGGCCGGTGGATTTCGATCGCGACATTCGGCGCGTGCCGTCAAAGCGTCGCAGGATGCCTGTGTTGGCAGGGCAGGGCTCTGCCGTTATTGGAAGAACCATGCTGTTCTGGGTCATAGCCGCAATTCTCACGCTGGGCGCCAGCCTGGCGGTGCTTTTGCCGTTGGCTGGTGCCTCCAAGGGCGCATCATCGAGCGGCGATCACGATCTGGAAGTCTATCGCGATCAACTGTCCGAACTCGACCGCGATGCCGGGCGCGGTTTGATCGGGCCCGCTGAAGCGGCCGAGGCGCGCGCCGAGATCGCCCGCCGCATCCTTCGCCTGGGCAACGCGGATATGGCGGCCAAGGCGTCCGGCAGGTCATCGGGCACCGTACGGCTTGTCGCGACCGTTGCGGTGCTGGCGGTTCCGTTGGTCAGTTGGGGGCTCTACAGTCAGATCGGCTCGCCTGACCTGCCGTCGCAGCCGCTCAGTGAGCGGTTGGCCAAGAACCCCGCCGACAGTTCGGTCGATGAGCTGGTGGCGCGCGCCGAGGCCCATCTTGCCGCCAATCCTTCCGACGGCAGGGGCTGGGACGTGCTGGCGCCGGTCTATCTGCGTATGCAGCGCTTTGCCGACGCCGCGGCGGCCTACCGCAACGCCATTCGCCTCGACGGCGACAGCGCTGTCCGTCAGGCCGGTCTCGGCGAGGCGATCGCCGGTGCGGCGGGCGGCATTGTTTCGGCCGATGCCCAGGATGCCTTCGAGGCGGCCTTGAAGCTTGACCCGGCCAATGCGAAAGCCGGTTTCTATCTGGCCATGGCACTGGCGCAGGAGGGCCGTGGCAAGGAAGCGGCCGCGGCCTGGCAGGCTATGCTTGGTACGCTGCCGCCGGATTCGCCGTGGCGCGGCGCTGTCGAACAGGCGCTGGCCAAATCCGGCGGCCCGGAAGTCGCCTCCGGCACGACCGCGAAAGGCCCCGATGCCGCCGATGTCGACGCGGCGTCCTCCATGTCGCAGCAGGACAGGGAAGCCATGATCAACACCATGGTCGCCGGCCTGGACGACAAACTTCGTCAAAATCCGCGCGACCCGGAAGGATGGATGCGGCTGGTTCGTTCCTATGTCGTGCTGGGCAAGGCCGATCAGGCGCGCGATGCGCTGGGCCGCGCCATCGCGGTCTTTGGCGCCGATAGTGACGAAGCCAAGAAATTCACCGCCTTTGCCGCCTCGCTCGGCTTGACGGCGACGGAGTAGAATTGGGTATGACGCGCAAGCAGAAACGATTGTCGGTGATCGCGGGCGGATTGGTTTTTCTGGGCGCCGCCACCGGGCTGACCTTCTATGCGCTTGGCCAGAAGGCGTCCTATTTCTACATGCCGGCCGATCTGACCACCGCCAGCGTTCAGCCGGGCCAGCGCATCAGGCTCGGCGGTTTGGTCGAAAAAGGCACCATCCAGCGCGGCCAGGGCGCAACAGTTGCCTTTTCGGTCACCGACACCCACAAATCGGTCAAGGTGACTTATACCGGCATCTTGCCCGATCTTTTCCGCGAAGAGCAGGGTGTCATCACCGAGGGTACCTTTGGCGCTGACGGCGTCTTTGTCGCCGACAGCGTTCTGGCCAAGCACGACGAGCGCTACATGCCCAAGGAAGTAGCCGACGGCCTGAAGGCCAAGGGCGTCTGGCAGGAGAGCAAGAGTGAGTAACTCTGGCGGAAGAGCAAGCGTGAGTCGCGCGAATGGTTGAAACCGGACATTTCGCCCTGGTTCTGGCGTTCGCGCTTTCACTGGTGCAGACGATCGTGCCGCTGTTTGGCGCGCGGCTGAACAACCAGCGCCTGATGGCGGTCGGCGGTCCGGTCGCGGTGACCGGTTTCGCGTTGACGGCGCTGTCCTTCGCGGCCCTTGCGAGCGCCTATGCAAGCTCTGATTTTTCCCTGGCGAACGTCTGGGAGAACTCGCATTCGCTGCAGCCGCTGATCTACAAGATCACCGGAACCTGGGGCAATCACGAAGGTTCGATGCTGCTCTGGGTGCTGATCCTGACCTTCTTCGGCGCGCTTGTGGCCGCTTTCGGCTCCAACTTGCCGGCGACGCTGCGCGCCAATGTGCTCGCCGTGCAGGGCGCTATTGGCGCTGCCTTCTTCCTGTTCATCCTGGTGACCTCCAATCCTTTCATCCGGCTCAATCCGGCGCCCATCGAAGGCCGCGATCTCAACCCGATCCTGCAGGATCTTGGCCTCGCCATTCACCCGCCGATGCTCTATCTCGGTTATGTCGGCTTCTCGATCTGCTTTTCCTTCTCGGTCGCCGCCCTCATCGAGGGTCGCATCGATGCCTCCTGGGCGCGCTGGGTGCGGCCATGGACGCTGGTCGCCTGGATGTTCCTGACCGGCGGCATCGCCATGGGATCGTACTGGGCCTATTACGAACTCGGCTGGGGCGGTTTCTGGTTCTGGGATCCGGTCGAGAACGCTTCCTTCATGCCGTGGCTGGCGGGCACCGCGCTGCTGCATTCGGCCATCGTCATGGAAAAGCGCTCGGCGTTGAAGATCTGGACGCTGCTGCTCGCCATCCTCACCTTCTCGCTGTCGCTGCTCGGCACCTTCCTGGTGCGTTCGGGCGTCCTGACTTCCGTCCACGCCTTTGCCACCGATCCGACGCGTGGCGTCTTTATCCTGTGCATCCTGACGCTGTTCATCGGCGGCTCGCTGGCGCTGTTTGCGCTGCGCGCCTCGAAGCTGACGGCAGGCGGCCTCTTCCATCCGGTTTCGCGTGAAGGCGCGCTCGTCCTCAACAATCTATTCCTGACCACGGCGACCGCCACGGTGCTCGTCGGCACGCTCTATCCGCTGGCGGTCGAGGCTTTTTCGGCCGACAAGATTTCGGTCGGAGCGCCGTTCTTCAACCTCACCTTCGCGCCGCTGATGGTGCCGCTGCTCGTGATGGTTCCCTTTGGGCCGCTGCTGGCCTGGAAGCGCGGCGATGTCTTCGGCGTTGCGCAGCGGCTGATGGCCGCGTTCGCGGCCGCACTTCTTGCGACGCTGGTTACGGTCCTGTTCATCGACGGCGCTTCGGTGCTTGCCGCGCTTGGCGTCGGCCTCGGCGTCTGGCTGATCCTTGGCGCGCTGACCGACCTCGCCACCAAGGCGGGGGTCGGCAATGTCGCCGCGCCGACAATGGTCAGGCGTCTGGTTGGTTTGCCACGCTCGGTCTTCGGGACTGCTTTCGCGCATCTTGGCCTCGGCCTGACCGTGCTCGGCATTGTTGGCACGCTCTGCTTCGGGACGGAGAAGATCCTGTCCATGCATGCCGGTGAAACCGTCGAAATCTCCGGCCGCACGGTGCGGTTCGTCGGGCTCTATCCTGCGCAGGGACCGAACTACAGCGAGGATCGCGGGCGTTTCGAGCTGATCGGCGTCAGCGGCAGCCCTGTCGGCGAAGTCAGCTCCGCCAAGCGTTTCTATCCGGTGCGGCAGATGACGACGACGGAGTCTGGCATCAAGACCCTTGGCCTTTCCCAGCTCTACATTTCGCTCGGCGACGAGGGCAAGGATGGCTCGGTCGTGGTGCGTCTGTGGTGGAAGCCGCTGGTGACGCTGATCTGGGGCGGCGGCCTGGTGATGATGGCGGGTGCGGCGATGTCGCTGATGGACAGGCGCCTGCGGGTCGGCGCGCCTTCGCGCCGTCGCAAGCAGGCGGTGGCGCCGGCGGGCCTGCCATGAGGGCAAGGCTTTCGTTGACGTCGATGGTCTTGTTGCTGGCGTTGTTCTTCGCCGGAACGGCAATGGCGGTGAAGCCCGACGAGATGCTGGCCGACCCGGCACTCGAGGCGCGGGCGCGGGCGCTGTCGGAAGGCCTGCGCTGCATGGTCTGCCAGAACCAGTCGATCGACGAATCCGATGCGGACCTTGCCAGGGACCTGCGTATCCTGGTGCGACAACGCCTTGTCGCGGGCGATACCGACCGGCAGGTGATGGATTATGTGGTTTCGCGTTACGGCGAGTTCGTGCTGCTGAAGCCACGCTTCGATCTGCGCAACGCGCTGCTGTGGGGCACGCCGGTTCTCCTGCTTCTGGCCGGCGGCGTGTTTATAGTGCTCAGTGCGCGGTCGCGCCGGCTTCCGGCAACTGCAGCGCTTTCGGTCGAAGAGCAGGCCGCACTGGACGCGATCCTCCGCCGCGACTGACGGCTGCCGTCGCTCGCCAACATTACCAAAGTTTCATGTGCCGGAAATGGCGTCGTAATGTGCGCTTCCCTAATTCTCGTTCCTTGAGGATGCCGATCAAGGCGCGTCCGCTTGAAAGAGGATAAGAGATCCATGAATATTGCCCCCGATTCATATTTTCGCACCCGCAAGCGTCTTCTGGCTGCTGCCGCGTCTATCGCGGTCGCCGGTGCGATCGGCGTTGGCGCGCTGACCAGCGGAACCAGCCCCGTTCTCGCTGACGCCGTGCGCGTCGAGGCCCCGCAGGTTCCGAGCTTCGCCGATGTCGTGGAGCGTGTGTCGCCAGCCGTGGTCAGCGTCAAGGTCAAGGCCAAGATCCAGCCGACCGCCGATGATGGCTCCGACGATCAGGACGGCCTCGACAATCTTCCCAACAATCCGCAGCTGCGTCGTTTCTTTAAGGAATTCCGCGGCTTTGGCGACCAGGGCGGCCAGAACGACGAAGGTCATCGTCGCTTCGGTCATCGCGACCGCAACAATGGCGAGCCGCGCCCGGTAGCGCAGGGCTCCGGCTTCTTCATCTCCGAAGACGGTTACCTCGTCACCAACAACCATGTCGTCGAAGAGGGCACCGCCTTCACCGTTGTGACCAATGACGGCAAGGAACTCGATGCCAAGCTGGTCGGCACCGATCCGCGCACCGATCTCGCCGTGCTCAAGGTCGATGGTGGCGGCAAGTTCACCTATGTCGACTTCGCCGACGATTCCAAGGTTCGCGTCGGTGACTGGGTCGTGGCTGTCGGCAATCCGTTCGGTCTCGGCGGCACCGTGACCGCGGGCATCGTCTCGGCGCGCGGCCGCGATATCGGCGCCGGCCCCTATGACGATTTCCTCCAGATCGACGCCTCAGTCAACCGCGGCAATTCAGGCGGCCCGACCTTCAACCTCAACGGCCAGGTGGTCGGCATCAACACCGCCATCTTCTCGCCTTCCGGCGGCAGCGTCGGCATCGCCTTCGACATTCCGGCCTCGACCGCCAAGCAGGTCGTCGGGGACCTGATGAAGAGCGGTGCGGTGCAGCGTGGCTGGCTCGGCGTCGAAATCCAGCCGGTCACCTCCGACATCGCCGAATCGCTCGGCCTGAAGTCCAACAACGGCGCGTTGGTTTCGAGCGCCCAGGACGACGGCCCCGGCAAGAAGGCCGGCATATCAGCCGGCGACGTGATCACCCAGGTCGACGGCAAGGACGTTGCGTCGCCGAAGGAGCTCGCCCGCCTGATCGGCGCCTATTCGCCCGGCAAGTCTGTTGATGTCACGGTCTGGCGCGACGGCAAGAGCCAGACGGTCAAGGTCGATCTCGGCAAACTGCCGGCGAGCGACAAGCAGGCCTCGAACGACCAGCAACAGCAGCCTGCCGCTCCGGCAAAGCCTGACACGCTGGCCGATCTCGGTCTCACCGTCACCAAGTCTGAAAACGGCAAGGGTCTGGTGGTGACAGACGTCGACCCCGACAGCGCCGCCGCCGATCGCGGCATCCAGCCGGGCGACGTCATCACCGCGGTCAACTCGGCGGAGGTCAATGGCACCGAAGACGTCACCAAGGCCATGGCCGATGCGGTCAAATCCGGACGCAAGGCGGTGCTGATGCAGATCACCCGTGACGACAACAACCGCTTCGTCGCGGTGCCGGTGGCCAAGGGCTGAGACGACTTTTCCAATGCGGCGGTTTCAACACCCCCGAGTCGCCGCATGGGGAAAGTAAGAAGGAGAGCCCGTTAGTCAGTCATCGCGCTCTCCTTCAGCGGCAGCGGGCTTCCCATCGCCCGCTGCCGCGCCCGTATGTGGCTGCCCACTCAGGCCCTCGTGCCCGATGCCGGTTGGTCCCGGGTTGCAGGTAACGACATGACTGGGAACTGGCATGTTCGGCCTAACGACGCCACGGAACAAAGATTTATCGCGTACGCTCTCGATCGTCTTGATCGCGATGCGCTTTGGCAAAGGCTAAAATGCAGATGCCGGCTACTCAACCTTCAAGCGAAATCGCGTATAACGGCCCTATGAAGATTCTCGTCATAGAAGACGATCGCGAGGCTGCGGATTATCTGCAGAAAGCCTTCACCGAAGCCGGTCATACCGCGCATGTTGCGGGTGACGGCGAGACCGGCTTCGCGCTTGCCGATGCGGGTGACTACGATGTGATGGTCATCGATCGGATGATGCCGCGCCGCGACGGCCTGTCGGTTATTGCCGCCCTCCGCTCCAGGGGCAACACGACGCCGGTGCTCATTCTTTCGGCGCTGGGCGAAGTCGATGACCGGGTCACCGGCCTGCGCGCCGGCGGTGACGATTACCTGACCAAGCCCTATGCCTTTTCCGAACTTCTGGCTCGTGTCGAGGTGCTCAACCGACGCGCCAGCGCCAAGGATGCCGAGACCGTCTACCGGGTTGGCGATCTTGAACTCGACAGGCTATCGCATTCTGTCCGCCGGGCGGGCCGTGAGATCACGCTCCAGCCACGCGAATTCCGCCTGCTCGAATATCTCATGCGCCATGCCGGCCAGGTTGTGACGCGCACGATGCTGCTCGAAAATGTCTGGGACTATCATTTCGATCCGCAGACCAATGTCATCGACGTTCACGTCTCCCGGCTGCGCGGCAAGATCGAAAAGGGCTTCGACAAGCCGATCCTGCATACCATTCGCGGCGCCGGCTACATGCTGAAGGGCGGCTAGGCGGCGGCATGGCGCTTTCCGTGCCCGCCATCATGAAGACGACGGCCGCGCGGCTTTCGGCGCTCTATCTCTTGCTCTTCGCGCTCTGCGCGGTGCTGCTCGTCCTCTATATGACTTCGCTCTCGGCGCGCATGCTGACCGGGCAGACGCAGGAGACCATCAACGACGAGGTGCTCGGCCTTGCCCGCGCCTATCAGCGCGGTGGCCTTCCCGTATTGGTCCGCGTGGTCGAGGCCCGCTCGCGGCAGCCCGGCGCCAATCTCTATCTGATCGCCGATGCCAACGGCCAGATCCTGACCGGTAACGTGCAGAGCCTCGAGCCGGGCGTTCTCGAAAACGAAGGCTGGACCACCAGCCCTTTTTCCTATCAGCGCTTTGGCGAGGGAGAACTCGATCGTCTACGCAACTTGCCTACCGAAAAGGGGACCGCACAACCCGACCAGAGCGACACGCAAGCGCAGGGCGAGAAGGGCCACAACGCCATTGCCCTGGTGCTGCGGCTGCCGAACCAGATGATCATGCTGGTCGGCCGCGATCTCGGGGAACCGGAGCGGTTCCGTGCCGTCATCCGCCGTTCGCTGATGCTGGCGCTCGGCATGATGGCCCTGGGTGGCATCCTGATCTGGTTCTTTGTCGGCCGCGCGGCGCTGAAGCGTATCGATGGCGTATCGGAGGCAAGCCGGCGCATCATGGGCGGGGATCTCTCCGGCCGGCTGCCGGTAACCGGCGCCGGCGACGAGTTCGATCGGCTTTCGGAAAACCTTAACGCCATGCTGGCCAGGATCGCCACGCTCAACGAAGGCCTCAAGCAGGTTTCCGACAACATCGCGCATGACCTCAAGACGCCGCTGACCCGGCTGCGCAACCGGGCCGAAGCGACGCTTTCCGGCAAGCAGAAGACATCGGACTATCGACAGGCGCTGGAAGGCACCATCGCCGAGTCCGACCAGTTGATAAAGACCTTCAACGCCATCCTGATGATCTCCCGCCTGGAGGCGGGCTATTCTTCCGAGCACACCAGCCGCGTCGATCTGGCGGTGGCCGTCCGTGATGTCGTCGAACTCTATGAGCCGGTGGCCGAGGAGGCTGGCGTTTCGCTGGACGCCGAGGTGAATGGTGCTTTTGTCGTCGACGGCAACCGCGAGCTGATCGGCCAGGCGCTCTCCAACATCGTCGACAATGCGATCAAGTACTCGACCGATTCGACGTCCAAGCCGGCGGTCCGTGTAAAGCTCGAACGCACGCATGGCGAGATCAGGCTTTCCGTCACGGACAATGGCCAGGGCATTCCCGACGACGCCGATCGCGCCCGGGCGACGGAGCGCTTCGTGCGGCTGGAGAAGAGCCGTTCGCAGCCTGGTTCCGGCCTTGGCCTCAGTCTCGCCAAGGCGGTCATGACATTCCATTACGGCCGGCTTGACCTGCTGCCTGGCAATCCAGGACTATCCGTGGTCATGAGTTTCCCGGCACGCGAGGATCACTGATGGCGGCCGTTGCCAAGCGGAGCAAGACAGACTGGCTGCTCAGCCTGGAAACCCCGCTTGTCCCGCTCGACGCAGCCCGGGCACGACAGGAGCTGGCCGAAATCGCGGACGCAGCGCGCGAAGAGGGGCTGACACGGGTGGCCAAATTCCTGGCCGGCAAAGGCAAGGCGCAGGATCTCCTCGCCGCTGTCTTCGACCTTTCGCCATTCCTGCGCGACACGGCGCGCCGCCGGCCGCAAATCCTGGACGGGCTGTTCGACCTGCCGATAGAGGCCCGTCTGAAGGCGATCACCGCCGCGATCGACCAGGCGCCGCTGGCCGAAACGGTCTCGGAATCCGGCCTGATGATGGCGCTGCGCCGGCATAAGGCAGAGGCGCATTTCCTGATCGCGCTCGCCGATCTTTCGGGCGAAGCCGAAACCTCGCTGACCGTAAGGCGGTTGAGCGATCTCGCCGACGCCTGCACCCGCGCGGCAGTCGATTTCCTGCTGCGTGACGCGCATGGTCAGGGCAAGCTCAAGCTGCCCGACCTCGACAACCCCTCGCATCGATCGGGCTGGATCCTGCTCGGCATGGGCAAGCTCGGCGCGCATGAGCTGAATTTCTCCTCCGACATCGACCTCGTCGTGTTCTTCGATCCGGAGGCACCCGCCGTGGTCGATCCTCTCGACGCCACCGACCTGTTCTCACGCCTGACGCGCCGGCTGGTTCGCATCCTGCAGGACCGCACCGAGCACGGCTATGTCTTCCGCACCGATCTGAGGTTGCGTCCCGATCCCGGCTCCACCCCGCTGGCTATCCCGGTTGAAGCCGCGCTTCGCTACTACGAAGCGCGTGGCCAGAACTGGGAGCGTGCCGCGATGATCAAGGCCCGCCCGGTGGCCGGCGATCTCGCCGCGGGCGATGCCCTCCTCAAGGAACTCCAGCCCTATATCTGGCGCAAATACATGGATTACGCGGCGATTGCCGACGTCCATTCGATCAAGCGCCAGATTCATGCCCATAAGGGCCATGGCGAGATCGCGGTGAAGGGGCACAACGTCAAGCTCGGGCGCGGCGGCATCCGCGAGATCGAGTTCTTCGTCCAGACCCAGCAGCTCATCGCCGGCGGCCGCTTTCCGGAGCTGCGCGGCCGCGAAACCGTGCCGATGCTCGGTCAGCTCGCCGCCCGAGGCTGGATCACATCGGACGCAAGAGACGCACTCGCCCTCCAGTACTGGTTCCTGCGCCGGGTCGAACACGCCATCCAGATGGTGGCCGACGAGCAGATGCACACGCTGCCGGAAGACGATGAAGGGCTGGAGCGCATCGCCCGCATGCTGGGCTTCGCCGCCGCCGCCGCGTTCGCCGGGGCCTTCCGTGCCTCGCTGCAGCAGGTCGAGCGCCACTATGCGGCGCTGTTCGAAACCGCGCCCGAGCTTTCGGCCGGCATCGGCAACCTGGTCTTCACCGGTGACGTCGACGACCCGGACACGCTGCAGACCCTGCACGGCCTCGGCTTTCAGCGGCCGAGCGATATCTGCCGTGTCATCCGCGGCTGGCATTTCGGCCGCTATCGCGTCACCCAGTCGGCGGAGGCGCGCGAGCGGCTGACGGAACTGACGCCGGCACTGCTCAAGGCCTTTGGCCAGACGCGCCGGGCCGACGAGGCGCTGGTCCGTTTCGACGAGTTCCTCGCCGGCCTGCCGGCGGGCATCCAGTTGTTTTCGCTGCTGCAGTCGAATCCCGCACTGCTCAAGCTGATGGCGACGATCATGGGCGCGGCACCAAGGCTGGCGGCCATCATCACTCGCCGGCCGCATGTGTTCGACGGCTTGCTCGACCCGGCATTGCTGACCGAGCTGCCAGACCGCGCCTATCTCTCGGGGCGGCTTTCCGCCTTCCTCGAGGGCGACAGGGCCTATGAGGACGTGCTCGACCGCTTACGCATATTTGCTTCCGAACAAAAATTCCTCATCGGTGTGCGGCTGCTCGCGGGCTCGATCGACCCGGCCCGCGCCGGCCGCGCTTTCTCCGATCTTGCGGACCTGACCATTGCGGCGGCGTTGCAAGCGGTGATCGCCGAATTCGCGGTGCGCCACGGCACGATCGCCGGTGGCGTGGTTTCGCTGCTCGGCATGGGCAAGCTCGGCAGCCGCGAATTGACGGCCGGATCGGATGTCGATCTCATCCTGCTTTACGATCACGACGCGGACGCCGAGGACTCCGATGGTGAAAAGCCGCTGGCGCCGTCGCATTACTACACCCGCATGACGCAGCGGCTGATATCCGCGGTATCGGCGCCGACGGCGGAAGGTGTGCTTTATGAGCTCGACCTGCGTTTGCGGCCGTCCGGCAACAAGGGACCGGTCGCCACCCATATCGATGCCTTCAAGAAATACCAGCGCCAGGAAGCCTGGACCTGGGAACACATGGCGCTGTCGCGGGCGCGGCCGATTGCCGGCGACGCCGGCCTCTGCGCCGAGGTTGAAGCGGAGGTCGCCGCGCTGCTCGGTCAGCCACGCGACGCGGCGAAGGTGAAAACCGAAGCTTCCGACATGCGCACCATGATCGAGCAGGAAAAACCGCCCCGCGACCTGTGGGACATTAAGCTCATACCGGGCGGTCTGATCGATCTCGAATTCATCGCCCAGGTGGCTGTCATCACTGGGCAGGTCGAGGCCGGGCCACGCGCCACCGGTACGGCCGAGATCCTGTCTCGTCTGACGCCCCGTTTCGCCAATGCCGTAATCCGGCAGGACCTTGGCGAGGCTTACGCCCTTTATCTGGCACTGACCCAGATGACGCGGCTGTGCCTCACCGGACCATTCGAACGTGACGACGTTCCGCCGGGGCTTTCGGATCTGCTTCTGGCGGTCACCGACCTGCCGGATTTCGGTGTGCTGGAAGCACATCTCAAGGAGACGTCGCAAAAGGTCAGGAAGGATTTCGACCTTCTGCTTCGTGCCGGAGGGTCGTGACCAACGACCGTTCGGCCGCATCGGGGTGAGGATGCAACAGGAGAAAACCATGAGAAAGACAACCAAGCTCGCACTTGCATACATCGCCCTGGCCGGAGCCGTCGGCGGCGCGGCCTATGCCGAGAACCTCGACAGCGCCAACGTGCGTGAGCGCACCATGATGCGGCTCGACAAGGCGATGAAGGACAATGACGGCAAAATCACCTTCGACCAGTTCTCCGATGTCATGGACGCGCGGCTCAAGAAGCTTGTCGCTGACAATGGCGGCAAGCTGACTGTCGCTCAACTCGCCGACGCGCTGGAGAAGGCGCGCTTCGAACGCATGGCCAGGCGCATCATCGCCCGTTACGACAGCAAGGGCGACGGCACGCTGACATCGGATGACATCATCGGCCGCGAAAAGAAGCTTTTTGCGATGCTCGACAAGAACAATGACGGCAAGATCGAGAAGGGCGAACTGCCGAAGGACGGGCGCGATGACCGTCAATGGGATGGCGAAGGCAACGAAGGCGGCGTGCAGTAAGATTGGTTGATGCGGGCTCCGACATCGCCAACCGGAGCCTGCCGCTCAGGCCGCGGCCTTGACCGCTGTTGGCGCCTTCTTCACGGGAATGCGCACCGATACGATCGTGCCGACACTTTCGGTCGAGCGGATCTTCAGTGCACCGCCTTGCAACTCGGCAAGCGAGCGCGAAATGGCAAGGCCAAGGCCGGAGCCGGCATGGTTCTTGGAAAACTGGTTCTGCACCTGCTCGAAGGGGCGCCCCAGCTTGCCGAGGGCTTCCTTCGGGATACCGCAGCCATTGTCCTCGATCGTCAGCACCAGCGCGCCTGACGTGTTGCGGGCCCTGACCGATATGTGGCCGCCCTGGCCGGTGAATTTCACCGCGTTGGACAGAAGATTGATGACGATCTGCTTGATCGCCCGGCGATCGGCAAACAAAGTCAAGGCGTCGGCAATGCGCGTTTCCACGGTGATCGCCTTCTGCGCCGCCTGCAGAGAGACGACACGCACCGTCTCGCTGATCAGCGGACCGAGGTCGATCTGTTCCTGGTCCAACGAGAACTGGCCGGCTTCGATCTTGGACATGTCGAGAATGTCGTTGATGACGCCGAGCAGGTATTTGCCGCTGCTGTTGATGTCGGTGGCGTACTCCTCGTAGCGCTCCGAGCCCAACGGACCGAACAGCCTCTGTTCCATCAGTTCGGAGAAGCCGATGATGGCGTTGAGCGGTGTGCGCAGTTCATGCGACATGTTGGCCAGGAATTCGGATTTGGCCCGGTTCGCCGCTTCGGCGCGCTCGGTTTCCTTCATGTATTTGCGGTTGAGGTCGACCAGTTCGCGCGCCCGTTCCTCTTCGGCACGGCGGGCGAGGCTGAGATCATGGATCGTCGCCATCAGCCGGCGTTCGCTGTCGACGAGTTTCTCCTGGTGCAGCTTGATCTGGGTGATATCGGACCCGACCGAGACGATGCCACCGTCCCTGGTCCTGAGCTCGTTGACCTGCAGCCAGCGGCCGTCGGACAGCTGCCGCTCGAACGTGGCGCCGCCCTGCGGACCGTTGGTGTTGGCGAGCCGGCGCTCCGAAGCAAAGGCCAGCATACGTTCTTCCAGGGAAGCGCGCGTCACACCCGGCATCACGTCGCGGTCCGAGAGCCCGTTGTCCTGCTGATATTTGGAATTGCACATGATCAAGTTCTGAGCCGAATCCCACAGCACAAAGGATTCATTGATGTTCTCGATCGCGGTCCTGAGGCGAAGATCGGCCGCTTCGGAGCGCAGCGCCAGATGGCGCTGCTCGGTGACGTCGACGGCGATGCCGATGAGCTGGATCTCCGGCGCTTCCGGGTCCATGACCTGGGCGCGGGCGCGCATCCACACCCACTGGCCATCGGCATGCCGCATCCGGAACACCTGGTCGATGTGGTCGATCTCGCGCGCGACGATCCTGTTGGCGAGTTCGAACAGGTCGCCATCCTCGGGATGGATGATCTCGTCGACCTCGCCGAAGGACAGCATCGTCTCGCAGGGCTCATAGCCGAGCATGTCGTACATCGAGCGTGACCAGTACATCTTGCCGCGCACCATGTCCCAGTCCCACAGGCCGCAGCGGCCGCGGACCAGCGCCATGTCGATACGCTGATGCGCTTCGACATAGATGCGGTCGGCTGCCTGCGCGCGCGCCGCCTGTCCGAAATAGGCATAGAGGATGATGATCAGCACGCCGGCCGTCAGCACAAACAGGGTGACGTTGAGCGAGACGGTCTTGCGCCACGTGTCGAAGACCGCCTCTTGGGGGACGAGCGCCGCCGCGGCTCCCTTCCTGTCCTTGCTCAGGCTGACCGCCGCGTACCAGTCCTGCCCGCCGATGTTGACCTCCATGACGCCGGCCCGGTCGCCGAACATGAACAGAGGTTGGCCGCCCTGGACGAGGCCGTCGAGCGAATGGCCTTGCCAGGGCACCGAACGCGGCGTCACCGCGGTGATCCTGAAGGCGCTGTCGGTGATGACCAGCACATGGCTGCGGCCCATGGCGCCCTGGCGGCTGGTGGTCTCCAGCAGGTCCTGGGTGGCGCCCGGCAGCGTGTCCGATGTGGTGGCGAGCGAACTGGCGAGCTGCGCGGCGGCCAGCGTCAGGATAGCCTTGGCATCGCGCTCCACGTCGTCGCGCTCGTTCATCAGCGAGATTACACGCAGTGCCGCGATGACGAGCAGGAAGATGACGATGAGGGCCGGTATCGACCGGCGCAGCAGCGGTTCGGCCGCCAGAAGCCGCTTGTAGGCCGGTTCGGCAATGAGCCGCGTATTCCCGGCAAGGCCGTCGCCGCGCGTCTCGCGACGCGCAAAAACCATCCCACCGGGCGCGCCCCACGCGTCCGCCTTTGCCATAAATGGCACTCCCCGATTTCAGTATGCCGCATTTCTATGTGCTGGTGATCCGGCAACACCGCACTTCCGAATCGCCATTAAAGAATCAAAGGTGATTCGCCTTGTCCAGTGGTCGGGCGAAAAAAGATTAAAAATCGACTAAAATAATGGGCTTTTAGAACCCTGCCTTCTCCCGCAGGGAAGAAGGCGGGAGCGCCTAAGCCAACGTGCGCTCGACGATGTCGCGCAGATCCGCCGACAGGTTTTCGGCATTGGCGATCGAAACCAGCACTTCCCGGGCCTGGGCTTGCCTGCCCGGTTCGAGCGAGCGCCATGACCTGAGCGCCGTCGCCAGTCTTGCCGCCACTTGCGGATTGCGCTTTTCAACCTCGAGCACCGTCTGGGCAAAGAAGCGGTATCCTTCGCCGTCGGCGCGGTGAAAGCCGGTCTGGTTGGCGCTGGAGAATGTGCCGATCAACGAGCGCACCCGGTTCGGATTGCCCATCGAGAAGCCGGCATGAGCGGTCAGGGCGCGAACCGTCTCCACCGCCTGCGGCCCAGGCACGCTGGCCTGGATCTGGAACCATTTGTCCATCACCAGCGGGTCCGACGCATATGTCTGTTCGAAAGCCGCCAGCGCCTTGCTTGCCTCCGGCGATCCGTGGTGGCGATGCGCAAGCACGGCCAATGCGGCCGCCCGGTCGGTCATGTTGCTCGCGGACTGGAAATGCCCGGCCGCCAACGCCGCTCCACCTGGCAGCAGCGAGAGATAATCCAGCAGAATGTTGCGCAAGGCGCGCCGTCCGGCACTCGCCGCGTCGGGGCTGAAAGCGCTCTTGTCGGCAAGGCTGTCGTAGAGGCCGGAAAATGCCTCGCCATTGGCCATGCCGATCGCCAGCGCAAGCGCCTGTCGGGCCGCATGGATGGCGTCGGGATCGATGTTCTTGCCGATGTCGCGGGCGATGTCGGCGTCTCCAGGCAGCGCCAGGGCCAGGGCCCGATAGGCTGGCTCCAGCGTCTCGTCGCTGGCGATGCTGCCGGCAAGCTCGGTCAGCCGTGGGGCGAAGTCCGGCTGTTTGCCGCCAAGGATCTGGCGGAAGGCAGCGATCAGAGCATCGGTCAACAGCGTGTTGAAGGCCTGCCAGCGCGAGAAGGCGTCGCTGTCATGGCGGGCGAGGAAGTACTGGTCGGCCGCCTTCTGCTCGGCCGACAGCGTCACCGGCGCCGAAAAGTCACGGTTGAGCGACACCGCCGGGCGCTCGGCCACGCCCGAGAAACGCACCACATGGCGACGCTTGCGGACATGGATGACGCCGTCCTCGACGCTCGCGCCCTCGACGCCGCTATACGCGACAGGTTTGCCGCCGGCGCCGATCAGGCCGAAGGCGAGCGGGATATGCATCAGCCGCTTGCGGCTTTCGGAGGGGGTCGGCGGCACCGACTGCTCGATCTCAAGCGTGAATTCCTGTGCGGCCGGATTGTGCGTCGAACTTACCGTCAGGTTGGGTGTGCCCGCCTGATGATACCATAGCGCGAATTGCGACAGGTCGCGACCGGACGCGTCCTCGAACACCTTTATGAAATCCTCGATGGTCGCGGCCTCGCCGTCGTGGCGTTCGAAATAAAGGTCCATGCCGGCGCGAAAGACCTCGGCCCCGAGAATGGTGCGGATCATGCGCACCACTTCGGAGCCTTTCTCGTAGACCGTCGCCGTATAGAAATTGTTGATCTCGCGGTAGCGGCGCGGCCGCACGGGATGCGCCAGCGGGCCCTGGTCCTCGGGAAACTGGTGGGCCCGCAGCGTGCGCACCTCTGCTATGCGCTTGACCGCGCGCGAGCGCTGGTCGGCGGAGAATTCATGATCGCGGAAGACCGTCAGCCCTTCCTTCAGGCAAAGCTGGAACCAGTCGCGGCAAGTGATTCTGTTGCCTGTCCAATTGTGGAAATATTCATGCGCGATGATCGCCTCGATATTGGCGAAATCGGCGTCCGTCGCCGTCTCCTGGTCGGCCAGCACGTATTTGTCGTTGAAGATGTTGAGACCCTTGTTCTCCATCGCGCCCATGTTGAAGTCCGACACGGCGACGATGTTGAAGACGTCGAGGTCGTACTCGCGGCCAAACGCCTCCTCGTCCCATTGCATCGACCGCTTCAGCGCGTCCATGGCGTAGCCGGCGAGCGCCTCCTTGCCGGGCTCGACATAGATGCCGAGCTCGACCTTGCGGCCGGACATGGTGACGAAATTGTCGGCGACCTGGCCGAGATTGCCGGCCACCAGCGCGAACAAATAGGATGGTTTGGGGAAGGGGTCGTGCCATGTGGCGTAGTGCCAGCCTTCGGCGAGATCGCCGCTCTCGACCGGATTGCCGTTCGACAGGAGCAGCGGCGCTTCGTCGCGTCGCGCATCGATGCGCACCGTGTAGACCGACAGGATATCGGGGCGGTCGAGGAAATAGGTGATGCGGCGAAAACCCTCCGCCTCGCATTGCGTGCAGTACACGTTGTTCGAGCGGTAAAGGCCCATCAAGGCCTCGTTGCCGGCTGGGGCCAGTTCGGTTTCGATCAGCAGTTGGAAACGAGGAGCCGCCGGCGGTTTGAGCAGGGTCAGTTGGTCGGGGCTCGTCAGCAGATCCGCCGGTCTCACCAGCTTGCCGTCGACCTCGACGCGTTTGAGCGTCAACCCATCGCCGTCGAGCACCAGCGGAGCCGACGTGGATATGTCCTCGCGGCGTTCGACGGTCAGTATCGCGGTGACGACCGTTGCCTGCGGCGAAAGACGGAATTCAAGGCTGGTTTCCGGAATGAGGTAGTCGCTGGGGCGATAGTCCTCGAGTTTGAAGACCTGGCCTGTATCGGTGCGCATTCCCTGGCTTTTCCTGTCTTTTCCGGGGACCGGACATGATCTGACCGGTCCAAAAATTCGAAGTCCGCGCTCTTTACACGAAACACTCCCTCGACAAAACTGCGGCAGGGCCTAATTCAGGTCATCCTTTCCTTGTCGCGAGGCAGTCATGACGGCCGTCACACCGAAATTCGGGATGGGCGCTTTCGTTCGGCGCGCCGACAATTTCCCGTTCTGCCATTTCGAGAACCGTAGCGTGCCCTCGACCGCGGGCAGAGACGCATTGCCAAAGTGACATCAGGAGCGGGGGCGCAACCAGAGACGACGGGCGGCCACGGCACCCTGAGAGGCATCGTGCTGAAGATCGTCTCCGTGGCGGTATTTGTCGGCATGCAAACCTGTATCAAGGCGGCGGGCGATGTGCCTGCCGGGCAGATCGTCTTCTTCCGTTCCTTCTTCGCCATCTTCCCGATCATTGTCTTCCTGACGTTGAAGGGACATCTGGCCACGGCATTCGTCACGAAACGTCCCTTCAACCACGTCGCGCGTGGCGTCGTCGGCGTCGGTGCCATGGGGCTCGGCTTTTTCGCGCTCACCAGGCTGCCTCTTCCCGAGGCGATCACCCTGAACTATGCACAGCCGCTGCTGGTCGTGGTGTTCTCCTCGGTCTTCCTTGGCGAGACGATCCGCGTCTATCGCTGGAGCGCTGTCGCGATCGGCCTCATTGGCGTGCTCGTCATTTCCTGGCCGGAACTGACGCTGCTCAATTCGGATGAAGGTCTCGACGACCAGGAGGTCCTGGGCGTCATGGCCGCGCTGGCGGCCGCGGCAATCTCCGCTGTCGCCATGCTGTTGGTGCGCAATCTCGTGCAGACGGAGAAGACGGCGACCATCGTGCTATGGTTCTCGTCGACGGCGAGCGTGCTCTCGCTGTTGACGCTGCCCTTCGGCTGGCAGTCGCTGACGCCAATACAAGCCACGTTGCTCATCCTCGCCGGCTTTTGTGGCGGGCTCGGCCAGATTTTGATGACCGCGGCCTACCGTCATGCCGAAGCCTCGGTCGTGGCGCCTTTCGAATACACCTCGATGATCCTGGGCGTCGTCGTCGGCTACTTCGTTTTCGGCGACGTGACCTCGCCCGGCACGCTGGTCGGTGGCGTGATCGTGGTCGCCGCCGGCATCTTCATCATCTGGCGCGAACGGCAGCTGGGTCTGGAGCGGACGCGCACCCGCAAAGCTGCGCTGCCGCAAGGGTGATCAGGACCGTTCCTTCGCCAAGCGTACCAGCATCGCCCGTGTCTGCTCATCGGCCGGGAAAAAGGATTCGATCGCCAGTTCCGAAAGGGTGACATCCAGTGGCGTGCCAAACACGGTGATGGTGCTGATGAAGGAAAGCACCGTGTCGCCATGGGCAAGCCGCAGCGGATGCACGATCGCATTCGGCTCGACTGGCGCCGGCCGGCTGCTCTGCAGGCCAGAGGGGTAGCCGCGAAGCTCTTGCTCCAATGCCACCAGCACCGGGTCACCGGCGGCATCGTTCTGATGTTTCAGCCGTTCGAGCAGGTGGGTGCGCCATTCCTGGAGGTTCACGATCCGTGGCGCGACACCACCTGGGTGCAGGCTGAGCCGCAGCACATTGACGGGTGGCTGGAGCAGAGAGGGCTCGGAAACATCGGCCAGGAATGGCCCGATCGCCGTGTTCGCCGCAACCAGGTTCCAGTGCCGGTCCACCGCCAATGCCGGAAACGGCTCATGCCCCTTGAGCACCATCTCGACCGCCGCCATTGCCGGTGCCAGCGTCGTATCGGTGAGCGGCCGTTCGCTGAAGCTCGGCGCGAAGCCCGCGGCCAGCAGCAATTGATTGCGCTGCCGCAGCGGGATCGCAAGCTGCTCGGCCAGATGCAGCACCATGTCGCGCGAGGGCGCGGCACGCCCGCTTTCGACGAAGGAGAGATGCCGTTGCGAGATTTCGGCCTCCATGGCGAGGTCGAGCTGGCTCATGCGACGTCGCGTGCGCCATTCGCGGATCAGGCTACCGGCGGAGGTTTGGGGCGTTGTCATGCAGGACGACTAGGCTGACGCTGAATGTATTTCAATTACCTGCAAGGTCATCGCTAGCTCACTTCCCGCAGCTTCGCCTTCACTTCGAGGAAATCCCGCCATGCGAGCTTCTTGTGCGCGGGCGTGCGCAAGAGATAGGCCGGGTGCAGCGTCGGCATGGCCGGAATGGCAATGCCGGAACCCGTTGTGTGCACGCGCCAGTTGCCGCGCAGCCGCAGGATTCCTTCCGAGGTGTTGAGCAAGGTCTTGGCCGACGGGCCGCCGAGATTGATCAGCACCTTGGGATTGACCAGCTCGATCTGACGCTCGATGAACGGCCGGCAGATCTCGGTTTCGTGAGGCGTCGGCGTGCGGTTGCCGGGTGGGCGCCAGGGAATGACATTGGCGATGTAGACCAAGCTACGGTCGAGGCCGATCGCCGCCAGCATTCGGTCGAGCAGGCGGCCCGAGCGGCCGACGAAGGGCAGTCCTTCAATGTCCTCGTCACGGCCGGGGGCTTCACCGACCAGCATGACTGCGGCTTGCGGGTTGCCGTCGGCGAAAACGAGATTCTTGGCGGTGGCCTTGAGATTGCAGCCCTCGAAAGCGGCCATGTGCTGGCGTAATTCGTCCAGCGACATTGCCGCGGTCGCCAGCTGGCGCGCCAGCGCCGCCTGCGCTTCGTCGGGCACGGCCGACGTCGGCGGGCGCGGGGCCGGAGCATCCGGCACGGAGCGCCCATCGAGGCGCGGTGGACCCGCGGCCGGCTCCGGTACCTTGCTTTCGCGTGGCGCCGCCGCCGGCGTGCGCTCCGCCGGCTTCGGCACGGCCTCCGCGAACCGATTGACCGGCGCATCCTCCAACGCCTCGTCAACACCCGCGCTGGCATAGAAGGCGAGCAGATCGGCCAAATCGACCGGATTGTTGGGAGAGGCGGCAGTCATGGCCGCACCATCGTCCGGGCGGGATCAATTTGCAACCTCGGCGAAGTCGGTCGCGGCAGCCAATCCCGCTTGCCAAGGCGAGGTCGCGGTCTAGCCAGTGGGTATGCGTGGATCCTGAACCAAATAGAAGGTCCATCGCGGCGTGTAGTCGGTCATCAGGAATTCGAAGCTGGCGGTCTTCAGCGGGTCCACCTTGCCGTTTTTGAACAGCAGCCGGTCATAGGGCTCGAAATCGCGGTCGAAATCGGCGAAATTGCTCGACCAGATATTGTCGGGCGTCTTGTTGCGCTGGTCGAACGAAAGCCCGTCTCCGAACACGCTTGGCTGGTCCAGTATTTCCTGAAGCTCGAACTGGAACTCGATCCAAGCCTGGCCGCTGTTGTTGAGCGCGTCGATGCGCATATACATGATGCCATTGGCGAACTCGCCTGCTCTGCCGAATGCCTGGATCGGCTTTGTGGTGCGGATGGTCAGCGTCACGGGTGTCGCAGAATTCAGCTCTTCGGTGATGACCAGCGGATCGTCCTTGGTTCCGATGCCGGAGGCTCCGGTGATGCGGAAACCGCCAAGCTCGTCGGAGAACGAGTACGCGCCTGTCGCCCAGACCTTCACTTCATCCGCGACGGCATGACCCGGGCTCGACGCCAGAAGGGCCAAAATAAGCGCCCGGCAGGCCCGGCCGGGCGTTGATGGAAAGCGCGTCGAAGAGAAGCCGCCTGGCCCGGGAATGCGCATGGCGGGAAGTATGGCCGATAAGCAAGCCGTCGAACAATAAAAAACGCAAGCCTCGCGGGCCGCGCCGCGTGGAAATGGCCTCTCTGCCGCGCAAAGCGCGACTTTTTGGCCAAATCGGCATTGTCACGTATGCGCCGGTTTCCTGTCGCCAATTGATGCGCTATGCAGCGCAGGAGCCAGCAAGATACGCCAACGGCGGCAAGCCAGTGCGGAGGGGTTGATGAGCGATATCGAACGCGAAAGCATGGAATTCGACGTGGTCATCGTCGGTGCCGGACCGGCCGGCCTTGCCGCGGCCATCCGCCTCAAGCAGGTCAATCCCGAGCTCTCCGTCGTCGTGCTGGAAAAGGGCGGCGAAGTCGGCGCCCACATCCTGTCGGGGGCCGTCGTCGATCCGATCGGCATCGACCGGTTGCTGCCTGGCTGGCGCGAGGAGGATGGTCATCCCTTCAAGACGCCGGTCACTGCGGACCATTTCCTGGTGCTCGGCCCCGCCGGTTCGTTCCGCCTGCCCAACATCTTCATGCCGCCGCTGATGAACAACCACGGCAACTATATCGTCTCGCTCGGCAACGTCTGCCGCTGGCTGGCTGGCAAGGCCGAGGCGCTCGGCGTCGAGATCTACCCAGGCTTTGCCGCGGCCGGCCTGCTCTACAATGAAGAAGGTGCCGTCACCGGCGTCGTCACCGGAGACATGGGCGTCGAGAAGGACGGCACGCATGGTCCAGGCTTCGCGCCGGGCATGGCGTTGATGGGCAAATATGTGCTGATCGGCGAAGGCGCGCGCGGTTCGCTGGCCAAGCAGTTGATCGCTAGATATAAACTCTCCGATGGCCGCGAGCCCGGCAAATACGGCATCGGCCTCAAGGAACTCTGGCAGGTCAAGCCGGAGAACCATCGGCCGGGTCTGGTGCAGCATTCCTTCGGCTGGCCGCTGGACATGAAGACTGGCGGCGGTTCGTTCCTCTATCATCTGGAGGACAACCAGGTGGCGGTCGGCTTCGTCCTCCACCTCAATTACAAGAATCCCTATCTGTCGCCTTTCGAGGAATTCCAGCGCTTCAAGACCCATCCGGCGATCGCGGGCACGTTCGACGGCGCCAAGCGCCTGGGCTACGGCGCGCGCGCCATAACCGAGGGCGGCTGGCAGTCGGTGCCGAAATTGTCGTTCCCGGGCGGTGCGCTGATGGGGTGCGCGGCGGGCTTCGTCAACGTGCCGCGCATCAAGGGCTCCCACAATGCGGTGCTGTCGGGGATGCTGGCGGCCGAGCATGTCGCCGAGGCGATCGGCGCCGGCCGTACCAACGACGAGCTTTCCGCCTATGAGGATGCCTGGCGGGCGACCGACATCGGCAAGGACCTGAAGAAGGTGCGCAACGTCAAGCCGCTGTGGTCGCGCTTCGGCACCATTATGGGCGTCAGCCTCGGCGGCCTCGACATGTGGCTGAACACGCTGTTCGGCGTCTCGCCCTTCGGCACGCTGAAGCACGGCAAGGCCGACTATGCCACGCTCGAGCCTGCCGCCCAGCACAAGAAGATCGTCTATCCGAAGCCGGATGGCGTGCTGACCTTCGACCGTCTGTCCTCGGTGTTCCTGTCCAACACCAATCACGAGGAAAACGAGCCGGTCCATCTGCTGGTCGGCGACATGGACCTGCAGAAACGCTCGGAACATGATGTCTTTGCCGGACCTTCCACACGCTATTGCCCGGCCGGCGTCTACGAATGGGTCGACAAGGACGGCAACGCCGCCGCCGATCCGCAGGCTAAGGATGTGCGCTTCGTCATCAACGCGCAGAACTGCGTCCACTGCAAGACCTGCGACATCAAGGACCCGAACCAGAACATCGACTGGGTGCCCCCGCAAGGCGGTGAAGGACCGGTCTACCAGGGCATGTGACCCCTGCGCCGCCGGGCCGTCCAGGGCGCGGCAGCAAAATTGCAGCGGAGTTCTGGCTGCGAGAGCATGCAGCGTAGCAGAACCGTTGAAACTATCACCGGCTTATGGTTCCCTTCTCCGGGGACAAGGAGAAGGCCGATGCGCCGGACAGTTCTGACATGCCTCGCCGTCATCGGGACACTGTGCGCGCCTCAGGCCTTGGCCGGCACCAGGGCAATCGTCCAGACGCGGACCTACGACATCACGGGAAACTCGGGTACGGCCTTCATCGATGCGATGGACAGCAAGGGGCCCAAGCACGGCTTCATGACGCATGCCATAGCCACAACCGCCTATACGGTCGACTGGGATCTCGGCGGAGGCCAGGACAACGGCGTCTGCCGGCTGCGGCGGGTCAACGGCACGCTCAATCTGTTCTACACCTTCCCTCGCGTCGGCTCGCCCATGGCGCCGACGTTGAAGAGGCGTTGGAACAGGTTTTTCGCCGGTGTTCGCGCCCATGAGGAAACACATGGGCGCATCGCCAGAGAGATGATGCGCGTGACAGAAAGGTCGATAACTGGCCTGCGGGTCGCCAACGACCCGTCATGCGACAAGGCGCGCCGCGAGGCTCGGCTTCGCATCAAGGCCGTTTATGCAGAATATGAGGCGAGGCAAAACGCCTTCGATCGGCGTGAGCATCGCGATGGCGGCCATGTCGAACATCTGATCGCTGCCTTGATCGGGAAACCTTGAACGAGCAATCCGTTCGCCATCTCAAACGCTTCGCCGCGGCGCGGGTGCTCCATTCGTTGATGCGTCAGCCCTGCGGCTCAGCAGGCAAATCGTGCGCCGCGAGCGCAGTGGCGTGCCCATCCTCAGGCTGCTTCTCATCGGACCGGACCAAGAATTCGACCAGCAGCGGCAGGTGGTCGGAGCCGGTATCTTCCAGCCGCCTCGAAGACAGGATCGTCACGCCGCCTTTGCTGAACACCTGATCGATCGGCAGGCCTGCATAGCGGCGCAGGAAGTCGGGCAGCGTCCGGTGGATCCACGTCGGGCCGGCGGAAGGCATGAGTGTCAGCCCGCCGAGAGCCGCGACCCGCCGCACTGCGGCACTCCACGGCACGGCGTTGCAATCGCCCGCCATGATCGCGGTCTCGCCGAGCGCGGCCAGTGGCTGCGCCAGTTCGCCGATCTGCCAGTATTGCTCCTTCGGCCAGGGCCAGCTCAAATGAATCGCGGCGACATCGACATCGGTGCCGCCGAAGTCGACCGTGGCGATAGCCATCGCGCCGCGCGGCTCGCAGCGCGGCGCGGCGTCGGCGGCAAAGGGCCGGCGCGACAGCAGCGCCACGCCGAACATGCCGTTTGGGTAGGGGCAGAGGATTCGGTAGGGGTAGGCGCTGGCGATGTAGCCAAGCTCGGTCGTCCACATCTGCGACACCTCGTCGAGCGTGATCACGTCCGGATTGGTGCGGCCGATCAGTGAGAGCACTTTCTTAGGTGTTGGGTTGTTGAAGCGCAGATTCATCTGCAGCAGGCTGTAGACGATCTGGCCGGTCGGCTTGGCGGCCGCCTGTTGTGGCCACCATTTGGGCAGCGCACCCGTCGTTGTGGCCAGGCAGGAAATGGCGAAAAGCAGCCCACCCGCCGCTTGCAGCCGAAACGAGCTGGCGAGCAGCGGCAGCGCCAGAAGTGCCATCAGCACGCTGAGATGAATGCGGAAATGCGAGAAGGAATCGAACGCCGGGTGCAGCGTGCCGAAAAATCCGGCCAACAAAGCGGCCGACAATGCCGTCATCGCCAGGAATGCCAGCCCAGCCGTCATGTTCAAGCGCGCGCCTGTTGCCATTGAGGTCGTGTCTGCGAGGTTGTATCCGCTGAATGCCGCGTGTCGGTCCGTTGGATTTGCTTATCGGCCAAATTGCGGCCTGAGCAAGACGACGAATTGCCTCGCCGAGGCTTCGCGGTCGCCTACTGGAATGCCGTTTCCGAAAAGCTCCGGAGCTTGCGCGAATGCAGCCGCTCCATCGGCATCTCCGCCAGCTTCTCCATCGCCCTGATACCGATAGTCAGGTGCTGCGCCACCTGCCGCTTATAGAATTCGGTCGCCATCCCTGGCAACTTCAACTCGCCATGCAGCGGCTTGTCGGAAACGCACAGCAGCGTGCCGTAAGGGACGCGGAAGCGGAAGCCGTTGGCGGCGATCGTCGCCGATTCCATATCGAGTGCGATGGCGCGCGACTGGGACAGCCGCTGCACCGGTCCGCGCTGGTCGCGCAGTTCCCAGTTGCGGTTGTCGATGGTGGCGACGGTGCCGGTGCGCATGATGCGCTTCAAATCATAGCCCGATAGGCCGGTGACCTCGGCGACGGCTTCCTGCAGCGCGACCTGGATCTCGGCCAGCGGCGGGATCGGCACCCAGACCGGAAGATCGTCGTCCAGCACATGGTCTTCGCGCACATAGGCATGCGCGAGCACATAGTCGCCGAGCGCCTGGGTGTTGCGCAGCCCGGCGCAGTGACCAAGCATCACCCAGGCATGTGGCCGAAGCACCGCGACATGGTCGGTGATGGTCTTGGCATTGGAAGGACCCACGCCGATATTGACCATGGTGATGCCGCCATGGTTCGGCTTCTTCAGATGGTAGGCCGGCATCTGCGGCAGGCGCTGTGGCGCTACGCCTTCGCTGGGCGCGCTCTGCCCGGCCCGGGTGATAACGTTGCCAGGTTCGACAAATTCCGTGTAGCCGTCACCGCCCTTTTCCATCAGGTCGCGGGCGCGGGCGACGAACTCGTCGATATAGAACTGATAGTTGGTGAACAGCACGAAGTTCTGGAAATGCTGCGGGCTGGTTGCGGTGTAGTGCGTCATGCGGTGCAGCGAATAATCGATGCGCTGCGCCGTGAACGGCGCTAGTGGCCGGGGCTCGCCGAAGGCCACTTCGAACGTGCCATTGGCGATCTGATCGTCGGTGCCGTCGAGATCCGGCACGTCGAACAGGTCGCGGATCGGCCGCTTGATGCGTTCGGCATCGGCGCCGTCCACATAGGTGCCTTCCAGAAAAGCGAAATGCAGCGGAATCGGCGTGGTCGATTCCGAGACGGTTACCGACACGCCGTGATTGCGCATGATCAGCCGAAGCTGCTCGATGAGGTAGGTTTCGAACAGGTCCGGCTGGGTAACCGTGGTGGCGAAATGCCCTGGTGTTGGCATGTGGCCATAGGCCTGGCGCGAGTCGACCTGGGTGAACGAACTCGTGGTGACGCCGATCTCGGGGTAGAAGGCCCGATAGCGCTTGCTGCTGTCGCCGCCGGCGGCTAGGGCCGCGAAGGAATCGCGCAGAAACTTGGTATTGCGGTCGTAGAGCACCTGCAGCGCGGCAACGGCCTTTTCGGCGTTATCGAAGCTTTGCCGGCCAAAGGGCTCGGGCATGACGACAGATTCGATGGCTTGGGGATAGATTCGCTTTTCCATGGCTCAATATAGAGACTTGGACGGGCGGTTGGGAGGGGGCTCGCCGCCGAAGGCGCTCAAAGGGCCCTTTTTTCTTCAACCCCGCTGCAGGCTGACCAGTAGTACGAACCCGACGCCTGACTTTCTGAGCGCCGGCGCCTCGATCGTCGAGCCGCTATCGGCGCGCATCATCGGCACCGCCAGGACCGGAGCGGCCAGCAGCATCAGGATGAGCGCCGCCCGCGGCAGGAGCCGGAGGGTCTTGGAGAGGTTGGCGGCGATGCGGTTCATGATCTCTGGGCTTTTCTTTTCGAGGTCCGGGTTCTCTGCTTCAGTGACGAAAATCGGTCGGGCAGGCGAGATGGCACATTCTGGTGGCGCCGTCCCAGGAGCGCGGGGAACGGCCCGCTTCGGCGACAAGGATGGCGAAGAACATTCCAAACAGGCTCATCAGCAGGCAGACGATGGTGAAGCGGCGAGCAAGCATTGGGTCCGTGTCTCCTTCAACACGCATGAGAATGCCCTGACGCCTCTGAACCGGCTCTGATGCCGGCGTTCATCTGCCGTTCAAATTGATTGAAGGGATGTTGACTGGGTTGCGGCAACCAGAATGCCGACCGAGCGCTGCCTGCTCATCGACAGAACGAAAACGGGGCCCGCCAGGCCCCGTTTAGAGATCACACGGAAATGGTCGCTTAGAGTTTGTGCCAGGTCTGGCTCTTGCAGATCAGTCCGCCGAGCACGCAACCGCTCATCTTGAGCGAGGCGCCCGACAAGGTTGCCTTGCCCGAATAGGTCTTGTCATTTGCCGGATCGGTGATGTTGCCGGTGTATTTGTTGTCGCCGGCCGCCTTGAGCGAGCCGATGGTCTTGCCGGCATATTTGCCTGATTTGAGCGTGATGGAGAACGAGCTGCTGCCTGAAATGGCAGCGGTGTCGCCGGCTTGCGTTTTCCAGTTGCCCTCGATCGGATCGGCCCACGCCGCGCCGCTCAGGATCAAAGTGGCCGCCAGGGCCAGGCTCACTTTTCGAGACATGTCTTCCTCCCTTTGGATAGCCGGCCGAATGCTCCGCCTCGCCGGTCTGCCGCTTACGCAAACGTAAGCTAATCCAGCTTCCGTCAAAACGAAAGCGGTGCCGCGACGGAAGGCTTTGGCATTTCGAAAGCGCCTGAATTCGCCCTGTCGGCCCGGAAATGAAAACGACCAGCGCCTCGTGTTTGCTTTCTAGGGTTAGCAGAGTGTTGACCGCGCGCTCGAAAATTTTCGTCAAATTTGGCGAAAACCAGCTGAATTGCTGGCTTCGTATCCTTAACGAATTTTCGCGTTTACCTCTTGTTTTAGCTTTGTTTTCCTCAAATTAAGCACGCCATTTAACGACGGATTCAAGCCTGCGCGGCATTCTCGAAAGCATCGAAAGAGCGGCCCGGTCAAGACGAACGGAGGCAGCTCTCGGGAGCCAGACAGGGGACTAAAAATGGCACGTTTTGAAATGCTTGAAGCAGGCTTCGGCGCCATGGGGGCAACTGCCCAGGCCGACATTCTTTTCGAATTGGGCATGATGTATGCGACCGGCCGCGATTGCGAAACCGACGTCGTTGCCGCCCACAAATGGTTCAACATCGCCGCCATCAAGGGATCGGCCCGCGCCGCCGAGTTGCGCTCGGAACTCTCGGCGGCCATGTCGAAGGTCGAGATCGCCAAGGCGCTGCGCGAAGCCCGCGAATGGATGACCATGCACTGAGTTCCGCCAGACGGGGACGCTCCGGCCAAGACCGCAGAAAGACGGTCGGGCCAACAGGGAAAAGGCTGCGCAGACAGCCAGGCCACGGCCATCGACAACGAGAATGCGGCACGCCGACAGGTCCAAGCCGCGCGACGGACCATGATCCCGAAGATTCCGGTTTTCGGAAGGATCATGGCCAACATGAAGACAGGGAAGGTTGGGTTCACAGCGCGGGGGCGCCGGGGAAACAGCCTGACAGGCAAAAAAAGCCACGACCGGCCGGAACAAGGCTGGCGTGGCTTTTTGCGTGGATGAGGCCCCACAGGCCCAATCGAGTGGCGCCAATGCGCCTAGACAGGTCCGATGAAGGATGAAATTGTCCCGCCTCTCTGGAAGAAGCGCGGCCGGGCGGCCGCGCGTGAGTGGAGGAGTTCTATTGTCATGAAAAAAATGAGTGTTTTGAGCGCGGCCATTTTCGGCCTGATGATGAGCGCGCCGGTCGCGTTCGCCGATGACATCACCATCTCGGTGGTCGGCCCGATGACCGGACAGCTCGCCACCATCGGCGATCAGTTCAAGCAAGGCGCACAGGCCGCCGCCGATGCCATCAACGCGGCTGGCGGCGTCAACGGTTCCCAGATCAAGCTCGACATCGAGGACGACCAGTGCGATCCCAAGCAGGCGGTGTCGGTCGCCAATCGCATCGTCGCCAACAGCGTCAAGTTCATCGACGGGCATGCCTGCTCGGGTTCCAGCATTCCGGCCTCGGCGGTCTATGCCGAAGCCGGCGCGCTGATGATGAGCCCGGCTTCCTCGAACCCGGTGCTGACCGATGCGGCCGCCAAGGCCGGCTGGTCGACAATCATGCGTCTTTACACGCGTGACGACGCACAGGGCGCTTTCATCGGCCCGTGGATCGCCAAGAAATACGCCGGCAAGAACGTCGTCATCCTGCACGACAAGAGCGCTTACGGCCAGGGCGTGGCTGATGCCGTCAAGGCGACCATGAATACCGGTGGCCTCAAGGAGGTCTATTATGACGCCATCAACCCCGGCGAGAAGGACTATTCGGCGCTTGTCACCAAGCTGAAGGATCTCAAGGCTGATGTCGTCTATTTCGGCGGCTACCACCCCGAGGCGGGCCTGATCCTGCGTCAGTCGGCCGAACAGAATTTCAAGTTCCAGCTGATCATGCCGGACTCGATCGCGTCGCCGGAATTCTGGCAGGTTGCCGGCCCGGCCGGCGAGGGCACGATGTTCGTGTTCCCGTCGGATCCGCAGGCAAAGCCGGAAGCCAAGGCAGCCGTCGAGAAGATCAAGGCCGGCGGCTTCGTGCCGGAAGGCTTCACGCTGTTCTCCTATGCCGTGGTCCAGGCATTCGCCGAAGGCATCAAGCGTGCTGGCAGCGATGATCCGGCCAAGGTTGCCGAGGCGCTGAAGAATGGCACGGCGATCAGCACCGTTGTCGGCGACGTCACCTTCGACGAGAAGGGCGACCTCAAGAATGCCAGCTACGACATCAACCAGTGGCATGACGGCAAGTACGCGCCGATCGCGCAGTAATCGCCCTGGCAGTCGGGTACTCCAAGGGAATGGCCGGGTTCGTCCTGGCCATTTCCGTTTGCGGTCCGCGGTGCGCTCCTTCTATCCGCCGGCGGCCGCGGTGGACGCGTTCTGGTCCTCGGCGAACCGCACCAGCACCGCGCCGTCGGTGACCTGTGCGCCTTCCCCGGCGATCTCGGCGATCACCCCGTCATGCGGGGCGGCGATGGTGTGCTCCATCTTCATCGCCTCGAGGATAAGCAGAGGTTGCCCTTTGATCACAGCGTCGCCTTTCGCCACGCGCACAAGCTTGACCAGGCCCGGCATCGGCGCGCGCAGGCTGCCGGTGGCGACGGCCGCTTCATCGCTCCTGGCCAAGGGGTCCGGCACCGCGAAAGTATAGCCGACGGCGCCTTCGAACACCGTGATGTGGCCAGGCCAGCGGGCGAGGCGGGGAACGGCGCGAATATCATGCGAACTGGTGCTGTCATAAGGCGCATCGAGCGCCACCTGGAAGCGCCCGTCCGATCGCACTGAAATCTTTGCCTGAATGGCTTCGTCGCCGAACGTCAGCCGCATGCGCCGCGCCACGCCGTGGAAATGCGCATAGCCGGCGAGTGATGACCATGGGTCGTTCGACGACGGCAATGCTCCGGCGCCCGAGGCCGCCAGGGCGGCAGCCGCGATGATTCCGCCGGTCGGCGGCGCGACCGCCGTCAACGCCTCCTGGTGTCTGCCGATCAGGCCGGTATCGATGTCTTCAGCCGCAAAATCCGGATCGGCGGCAAGAGCGGCAAGAAAAGCGGTGTTGACGGTGGAGCCGGCAATCTCGATTTGCGCGAGCGCGGTGCGGAGCGCTTCCAGCGCCTGCCGTCTGTCTCCGGCATGAACGACCAGCTTCGCGATCATCGGGTCGTAGTAGGGCGAGATGGCATCGCCAGCCCGCACGCCGGTCTCGATGCGCATCGCGGCGCCTTCGGGGACAACGTCCGGAAATCTAAGGTGGTGCAGCGTGCCTGTCGCCGGCAGAAACCCCTTGGCCGCATCCTCGGCATAGATGCGCGCCTCGAAAGCATGGCCGCAAAGCGTGATCTCGCTCTGTGTCTTCGGCAGTTTTTCGCCGCTGGCGACCCGTAACTGCCATTCGACGAGATCGGTGCCGGTGACCATCTCGGTGACCGGATGCTCTACCTGCAGCCGGGTGTTCATTTCCATGAACCAGAAGCGATCGGCCTCGAGGCCTTGCGAGGCGTCGACGATGAATTCGATGGTGCCGGCGCCGGAGTAGTTGATTGCCTTGGCGGCTTTTACCGCCGCCTCGGTCATTGCCTTGCGCAAAGCCGGCGTCATGCCGGGGGCGGGGGCCTCCTCGATTACCTTCTGATGGCGGCGTTGCGCCGAACAGTCGCGCTCGTAGAGATGCACCGCATTGCCGAAATTGTCGCCGAACACCTGCACTTCGATATGGCGCGGCTTGTCGACATATTTCTCGACCAGCACGCGGTCGTCGCCGAAAGCGGCCTTTGCTTCGCGCCGGGCGCTGGAGAGTGCCTCGGAAAAGTCATCGGGATGCTCGACGCGGCGCATGCCCTTGCCGCCGCCGCCAGCGCGCGCCTTGATCAGCACGGGATAGCCGATCTCGCGGGCCTTTGACGCAAGCAGCACGATTTCCTGTGCCTCGCCATGATAGCCCGGAACGACCGGAACGCCGGCTTTTTCCATCAGCCGCTTGGCGGCGTCCTTCAGCCCCATGGCGCGGATCGAGGTCGCCGACGGGCCGATGAAAATGAGGCCGGCCGCCACCACCTGGTCGACGAAATCGGGGTTTTCCGACAGGAAGCCGTAACCGGGATGGATGGCCTGCGCACCCGTGGCCAGGGCCGCGGCGACAATCCTGTCACCGCGCAGATAGCTCTCGCCGACGGGCGAAGGACCGATATGGACCGCCTCGTCGGCCATCTCGACATGCAGGGATCTCGCGTCGGCATCCGAATAGACGGCGACAGTGTGCACGCCCAGCTTGCGAGCCGTGCGGATGACGCGGCAAGCGATCTCGCCCCGATTGGCGATCAGGATTTTGCTGAACATGGAGCCTCCCGGGTCAGTATCGGGCGGCGCCATTTTGGTAGGCACCGGCCTATTTCGAAGCGGCGATCTCGCACGCGCCGCCGGTGGTTACCTTGTAGTGCGCGCGCGTGGTCAGACAGGATTTCATAGCCAGTTCTTCCGCTGCCTTTTGTGACGGCGCGTTCAGATGCCCGCCGCAGATTATGTATGATGACATGATCCGGGCATAGGGCGTGGTGGCGTAGGCCGAATGGCCGCCGGCCGCCACATAGGCCTTGTAGGTCTTGGTACATGGATCTTTCAAATTTCGTGGCAAATAGGGCGGGAAACGCCTGTCTCCCTCGCTTCCCGCCAACGATCCGGCCACGCCCGCGCCATGCGCGGCGGTTAGCAGCAATGCCGAAAGTATTAAAGTAGACACATTCCGTGAATATTTCCGTTTCATTCTCACCCCATCCCCATTGCAAAGTGCAGCAGGAGCGATAGCGAATATTCTCCGGCGCCGCCAGAGCTGCAGGATGAGCTCGCGATTTCGTGAGCGAACGAAAGGCCTGGTCTATAAAATTCAATCTCCACCCAATGTTGCCAGATGTTGTCGGTATAGTTCCGCCATCGCTTCGTCGAAGCAGCAGAAAACAACGATTTCGGGAAGCGCGTTGCGCTTGGTGAAGTCATTGACCTCATAGACGGCGATTTCGGTCGCCTCGTCTTTCGGGTAGCGGTAAACACCGGTCGAGATCGCGGGAAACGCCACCGAACGGCAATCATTGGCGGTCGCGAGTTCCAGCGACCTGCGATAGCAAGAGGCTAGCAGTTCGGCTTCGCCCTTGCCGCCGCCCTGCCAGACCGGCCCGACCGTGTGGATGATATGTCGAGCTGGCAGCTTGTAACCCTTGGTGATCTTGGCGTCGCCGACCCTGCATCCGTTCAACATCCGGCATTCTACCTCGAGATCACGACCCGCCGCGCGGTGGATGGCGCCATCGACTCCACCGCCACCAAGAAGCGAAGTGTTGGCGGCATTGACGATGGCGTCTACGTCGAGCTTCGTGATGTCCCCGGTGTGGACTTGAATCCTGTCTTGGGCCTTGCTCATCTCACATCCTGAACACGCCGAAGCGTGTCTCCTCGATCTCGGCGTTGAGCGCGGCGGACAGGCTAAGCGCCAGCACCTCGCGCGTCTTCGCCGGATCGATGATGCCGTCGTCCCAGAGGCGGGCGGACGAGTAGAGCGGATGGCCCTCATGCTCGTATTTCATCAGGATCGGCTTCTTGAATTTCGCTTCCTCCTCGGCGCTCCACTCGCCGCCCTTTCGCTCGATGCCTTCGCGCTTGACCATGGCGAGCACGGTTGCCGCCTGTTCGCCGCCCATCACCGAGATGCGCGCGTTCGGCCACATCCACAGGAAGCGCGGTGAGTAGGCGCGGCCGCACATGCCGTAGTTGCCGGCGCCGAACGAACCGCCGATGATGACGGTCACCTTCGGCACCCTGGCGGTCGCCACCGCCATCACCAGCTTGGCGCCGTCCTTGGCGATGCCGCCCGCCTCGTATTTGCGGCCGACCATAAAGCCGGTGATATTCTGAAGGAAAACCAGCGGAATGTTGCGCTGACAGCACAACTCGATGAAGTGCGCGCCCTTCAGCGCGCTTTCGGAAAACAGCACGCCATTGTTGGCGATGACGCCGACCGGCATGCCATGGAGGTGGGCGAAACCGGTGATCAGCGTGGTGCCGTAGTTCTGCTTGAACTCATCGAATTCGGAGCCGTCGACGATGCGCGCGATCACCTCGCGCACGTCATAGGGCTGGCGCAGGTCGGTCGGGGCGATGCCATAGAGCTCATCCGCGGGATGAAGCGGCTGATGAGCTTTCTGTAAGCTCAGGCTTACAGCCTTGTTCCGATTCAGGTTCTTGATGATGCGCCGGCAAATGGCGAGCGCGTGTTCGTCGTCCAGCGCATAGTGATCGGCGACGCCGGAAAGCCTGGTGTGTACATCCGCGCCGCCCAATTCCTCGGCGCTGACGTCTTCGCCGGTGGCCGCCTTCACCAGCGGCGGTCCGCCAAGGAAGATGGTCGCCTGGTTGCGCACCATGATCGTCTCGTCCGACATCGCCGGCACATAGGCGCCGCCAGCGGTGCAGGAGCCCATGACGCAGGCGATCTGCGGAACGCCGGCAGCCGACATGTTGGCCTGATTGTAGAAGATGCGGCCGAAATGCTCGCGGTCGGGAAAGACCTCGTCCTGGTTGGGCAGATTGGCGCCGCCGCTGTCGACCAGATAGACGCATGGCAAATTGTTCTGCAGCGCGATCTCCTGCGCGCGCAGATGCTTCTTCACCGTCAGCGGATAGTAGGTGCCGCCCTTCACCGTGGCGTCGTTGACAACGACCATCACCTCGGTGCCCTCGACGCGGCCGATGCCGGCGATCAGGCCGGCCGACGCTATCTCCTCGCCATACATGGACCAGGCCGCGAACTGGCCGATCTCGAGGAAGGGCGAACCGGTGTCCAGCAATTGCGCCAGGCGTTCGCGCGGCAGCAGCTTGCCACGACCGACATGGCGATCGCGGGCCTCATCCGAGCCGCCGCGCTCGACGGTCGTGGCCTTTTCAGCGATGTCGGCAACCAAAGCCCGCATGCGCTCGGCGTTGGCACGGAAGGTTTCGGAGGAGGGCGAGATCTGGGTTTGGAGGATAGCCATGCTACACCCCCTCCGCCATGATCTCGCGGCCGATCAGCCAGCGACGGATCTCGCTGGTGCCGGCGCCGATCTCGTAGAGCTTCGCGTCGCGCAAAAGCCGGCCGGTCGGATAGTCGTTGATATAGCCGTTGCCGCCAAGCAGCTGGATCGCGTCGAGTGCCATCTGCGTCGCTTTCTCGGCGGCGAACAGCACGCATCCGGCTGCATCCTTGCGGCTGGTCTGGCCGCGGTCGCAGGCGGCGGCGACGGCGTACACGTAGGCACGCGCGGCGTTCATCGCCGTATACATGTCGGCAAGCTTGCCTTGCACCAGCTGGAATTCCCCGATCGGCTGGCCGAACTGCTTGCGCTCGTGAACATAGGGGATCGCTACGTCGAGGCAGGCCGCCATCAGGCCGATCGGGCCGCCGGCAAGCACGGTGCGCTCATAGTCGAGGCCGGACATCAGCACCTCGACGCCGCGTCCTTCCTCGTGCAGCACATTGCCGAACGGCACCTCGACGTCTGAAAAGACCAGTTCGCCGGTGTTGGACCCTCGCATGCCGAGCTTGTCGAGTTTCTGCGCCACCGAAAACCCCGGCATCGCCTTTTCGACGATGAAGGCGGTGATGCCGCGCGATTTCCGGTCCGGGTCGGTTTTGGCGTAGACGACCAGCGTTTCGGCATCCGGGCCGTTGGTGATCCACATCTTGGTGCCGTTGAGCACATAGCGGTCATTGCGCTTTTCGGCGCGCAACTTGAGCGACACCACGTCGGAGCCGGCGCCGGGCTCCGACATGGCCAGCGCGCCGACGTGCTCGCCCGAACATAGCGGCGGCAGGTATTTTTCCTTCTGTGCCGGCGTTGCCCAGCGGTTGATCTGGTTGACGCAGAGATTGGAGTGGGCGCCGTAGGAAAGGCCGACGGATGCCGAGGCCCGTGAGATTTCCTCGACCGCGATCACGTGGGCGAGATAGCCCATGCCGCTGCCGCCGAAATCGGGATCGGCGGTTATGCCGAGCAGGCCAAGAGTGCCGAGTTCTCCCCATAGATGCGCCGGGAATTCGCTCTCGCGATCGATGTCAGCGGCTATCGGCGCGATTCTGTCCTGGGCGAAGCGGCGCACCAGGTCGCGCAACGCCTCGACGTCCTCATCATGCCCGAAGCTGAGCGTGTTCGTGTACATGCCGTTCCTCCCCGGTACCAACGCCGATGTTCGCGCCGACCAGGCGCATTGTCATCGAAAGGTATGTCTGCGTGACCTCGGCGATCGACAATCGCTCGCCCGGCCGGAACCAGACGATGACGCCGGTCATCATCTGGATCAGAGCCATGGCCGTCAGGCCGGTGTCCTCGATGCGGAAAATACCCGCCTCGGCGCCATCGCGCAGGATCGAACGCAGGTCCTTTTCGTAGGCCGTGCGCATGCGCAGGATCTGTGTCAGCCTGTCGGGCGACAGGCTGCGCAATTCCATGTTCGACACATGCGTGGCGTGGCGGCGCCCGATATGAAAGGCGATGTGGTTGCGCACATAGGCGGCAAGCTGCCGCACCGGATCCGCGTCGGCCGGCCTGGAACGCTCCCAGGCCTCGCGAAGCGCTTGCATATGGTCGCGCATCAGCGTGAACAGCAGGTCTTCCTTGGTCGGAAAATAGCGATAGAGCGCGGCCGCCTGCACGCCGACCTCGGCGGCCAGCTGGCGCATCGACATTGCTTCATAACCGTAACGCGCAATCAGGATGGCCGCCGCTTCACGGACTGCCGCTTCGGTTCGCTCGCCGTGTGATCCTGTGGTGCGCGCCATCGTCGCCTCGTTGACGGCAGAATAATAAAACAAACGTTCAATTAATTCAAGTGGGCGGAAATCCGCCTATGCTATGATTCTGAAATCTCCAGGCGTAGTCCAGGTCGCCAATTCGTCCACATCGATCCGCGAGACGGATGCGCCCGGCGGGCCTTGCCGAAGCCGTTCAATCATGGCCGCAATCGCCGCGTCGGCGCCGGTAAGCCATGCCGTCACCGAGCGGTCTCTTTCGTTGCGCACCCAGCCCAACAGCCCGAGCCTTGTCGCTTCATCGCGCGTCCACGCCCTGTAGCCGACCCCTTGGACCGTGCCGTATATGTGCGCCTGCACTGCCCTTTTCCGCTCATTCATGGCTCGCTCCCGTTCCATAGAGTCTGGCGCAGCATCGAACGAAGGCAACGGTTGAAACGGTGACCCCGATGAAAATCGAGGGCCTCCGTTCCAAATTTTCTGCCGCCGGCCTGACCGAGATGTGTACCGATCACGCGCTACTCCGGCCGCGCGTTCTTTCGCTCACCGCGCGCGGCCAGGCCGCGCTTGCGGCACTTCATGCGGCCACGGATCGTGATCTGGCCCGCCTGACCGCGGGCTTGAATGACAGGGAAGCCGCGGAATTGTCGGATGTGCTGGCGCGTGCCGGACATCTGCTCGGCGCCGCGATGGCTCCCGAGCGCCGCGAAGTGCCCTAGTTTCCGCGCGCCGCTGCCAAGGCGCCAGGCAATTCCTCGGCGAAGATGTCCAGTTCGTGGGCGAGACCGACGCTGACGCGGATGCAGTGGTCGAGCCGTGGCGCCATCGGCTTGCGGATGAAGACGTCGCGCGACAACAGCCCCTGCAGCACGTTCAGGGCAAAAGCATCGTCATGGCCGCAGTCGATGGTGACGAAATTGGTCGCCGAGGCGAGCGGCTTCAACCCGTTCTGTTCGGCGATATCGGCAATGCGCCGACGTCCGGCTGCGACCCGGGCCACCACCGTCTCGAGATAGGCTTGGTCGGCGAGCGCCTCGACGCCGGCAATCTGCGCCATGCGGCTGACGCCATAGTGGTTGCGGATCTTCTCGAAGTCGCTGATCACTTGCGTCTCGGCGACGGCATAGCCGCAGCGTATTCCGGCAAGTCCATAGGCCTTCGAAAAGGTTCGCATGCGGATGACGTTCGGCCGCGAGATGTCGATCGGCGGCAGGGCCGAGGCTGGTCCCAATTCGCCATAGGCCTCGTCGAGCACCAGCATGGTGGTTTCCGGCAAGGCTTCGATGAAGCGGATGACCTCGTCGGCTTCCCACCAACTGCCCATCGGATTGTCCGGGTTGGACAGATAGACCAGCGGCGCCTTCTCCCTGACGACCGCATCCAGCAGACCGTCAAGGCTTTCGCGATCATTCTCGTAAGGGACGGTCACCAGCCGGCCGCCGACACCGGCAATATGGAAGTTGAAGGTCGGATAGGCGCCGAGCGAGGTGACCACGGCATCGCCAGGCGCCACGTACATGCGCGCCACCAGGCTGAGCAGACCGTCAATGCCTTCGCCGACCACGATGTTTTCGACCGCCACATGGTGATGCGCCGCAGCCGCGACCTTCAGATCGTAATTGTCCGGGTCGCAATACATCCACTGGTCGCGCGCGACACTCTCCATGCGGGCGATGACGCGCGGCGAAGGACCAAAACTGCTCTCATTAGCGCCGATACGGGCACGGAAAGCGCGCCCGCGCTCACGCTGCTGCGCTTCGGGGCCGACAAACGGCACGGTCGACGGAAGCGCGGCGATGAGGGGTGAGAGGGCAGGGCGCTGAGGCATGGCGGAAGCTCGCTTGGAAGGGGCCTTCTTGCTAACGCGCCGGCTTATTAGGTGCAAGTTGCTCGCAGGCAGCAATTTGTCATGCTGGATTCGGCCGTGTCTTTTTGGTAGCCAGACACGATGAACAATCGTCTGCCGCCTGCCTGGTCCAAGCATCTGAAAACTCCGTCCGGACCGAAAAACCCGCAGTCGAAAATCGCCGAACCCAAAGCGGGGCCGCTATCACATGCGCAGGCCGATGACGCACTGCTCAGGCGGGCGGTAGAACTTCATCGGGCAAATCGGTTGCCGGAGGCGGAGGCGCTGTGTCAGCGTGTATTGGCTCATGCCCCGCGACACCCCCTTGCCTTGTATCTGCTTGGAACCTTTGCGCTCGGGCTGGATGACGAGATGGCCATTCGCTGTTTTGAGCGAGCGGTAAAGGAGGCACCTCAAAATCCGCATTACCATCTGACCCTGGGTGAAACCTATTTGAAAGTCGGCGAGCATACGGATGCAATCAGGCATTTCGAGCGTGCTTGCGAATTGAAGGCCGACTGGGTCGAGGCGCTTTATGCGCTGGGCCGCGCCTACACCGGATTCGGCAAAGCCGACCTCGCGGTGCCCCTCTATGAGAAAGCGCTCAAGATCGATGGCGGCCGTTCCGCTATCCGAATAGGGTTGGCCAACGCGCTTGTAAGCCTCGGCCGGATGGATGAGGCGGCAAACTACATGAAAGAGGCGATCGCCCGTGGCCAGGATGTCGCCGCTGCTTACAACGGCCTGGTCGGTATACGAACATTCAAGGAAGAGCCGACGGAGTTAAAATCCATTCTGGCTGAACTGAAGAATCCGGCGCTTGATAACAAAAGCATACAACAACTCCACTACGCGGCCGGGAAGGTGCTCAACGATATCAGGCGCTATGACGAGGCGATGGGCCATTTTCAGCAGGCAAAGCGCTCGACCCGCGGCTTTGACCTTGAGGCTTACCGCCGCGGCATCGATTTCTTGATCGAACTGTTCAGCCCCGAGATGTTGGCCGCCAAGACAGGACATGGAAGCTCTTCGGAAGTGCCTGTCTTCGTGCTTGGCATGCCACGTTCAGGCACCACTTTGACCGAGCAAATCTGTGCGAGCCACCCGGATGTTTATGGCGCTGGCGAGCTGACAAAACTCCGGCGCATCACAAACAATCTCGCGCCCAAAACGCGCTCGCCCGAAGAATTGCGAAGCTCGATCCTGACCATGACGGTGAATCAGTCGAAGGCTTTGGCTGAAGACTATCTTGCCCATATCCGTCAACGGTCCCCCAACGCCCAGCGTATCGTCGACAAATTGCCGCATAATTTCGAACTTATCGGCCTTATAAGGCTTCTGTTTCCCAAGGCACGCATCATTCACTGCCGTCGAGATGCTATCGATAACTGCCTCTCGTGTTATTTCCTGGGTTTCAATGAGGACAATAGTTATACTGCGGATCTCCATATGCTCGGACTGTATTATCGCGAATACGACCGGCTTATGCGGCACTGGGATAAGGTCTTTCCAGGCCAAATGCTTGAGACCCGCTATGAGGACATGGTCTCCGACCAGGAAGCGCAATCGCGCCGCTTGATCGACCATCTGGGGCTGCTCTGGGACGACGCCTGTCTGCGGTTCTTTGACAAGCCAGGTTCGGTGAACACGTTTAGCCGCTGGCAGGTTCGACAACCGATCTACACCTCGTCTGTCAATCGCTGGAAGGGCTATGGAAGTTCAATCCTGCCGCTGATTGAGGCCCTTGGAGACTTAGCTGAGACTTAGTCTGGCACGCTTGCGCCGGAACGATGTCGAGATTTGGCCGTGGCTGCGCGAGACGTCCTGCCCCTCTGGCCTAAATCCGTTAAGCGGGTAGATGCACGCGAGTGCAGGACTGGATCAGATCTGCAGGCGTAGGGGAGTAAGATTTCGGTATCAAATAGTTCTGGCAAGTCTCCAGGCAACGGCCGGTGGTCTATCCCATGCTGGATTCTGTCGGCCGTTTTTGCTAGCGAGGCACGATGAACTCACGGCTGCCCCCAACCTGGTCCAAGCATCTCAAGGCACAGCCAGTGCAAAAGGCCAGACCCTTCGCCCAACCGGCTAAGCCTGGATCGTTGCTTGGGCCAACCGATGACATGCTGCTTAGACAAGCGCTGGAACTACAGAAAGCCGGACAGCTGCCGGAAGCCGAAGAACTCTGCCATCGTGTTCTGACGCGCTCGCCCAATCACGCGCTTGCCCTCTACATTCTTGGCACGCTGGGGCTCGGTTTCGACGACGAACTGGCGATCAAGTATTTCGCCCGCGCGGCAGCGAAGGAGCCGAACAATCCATACTATCAGCTCAGTCTGGGGGAGGCCTTTCTAAAGGTCGGCGATTATCCGCTTGCGATTCATCATTTGCAGCGTGCCTGCGAGCTGAAGTCGGATCTCACGGATGCCCTTCGCCGGCTTGGCGAAGCATATTTCATGTTCGAAAAGGCCGACGTGGCTGTGCCGCTCTATGAAAAAGCGCTCGAAATAGAGCCCGACAACGCATTCGTCCGGATGGCCCTTGCGGATACTCTCGTTGCCCTCGGCCGCATGGACGAAGCTACGGTCTACCTGAAGGAGAGCATAGCTAGGCGGATCAGCGTGCCATCCTCCTACAATACGCTTGTGGCGGTTCGAAAATTCTCCGCCGAACCGCCTGAACTCAAAGCCATTCTGGACGAGCTTCAAAAAACGGCGAATCCCGCCGATGCGCCGTATCAGCTTCATATGGCCGCGGGTAAGGTCTTGGATGATCTTGGTCGCCACGATGAGGCCATGGACCATTTTCTTCGAGCCGCAACGAACAAGGGGTTCGATTTTGACATCGAATCCTATCGTCGACAGGTGGATGCGTGGATCGAGCTCTTCAATCCGGAGTTCTTCGCGGCGAGGGCGGGATATGGTGATCCATCCGAAACGCCTGTATTCGTGCTTGGAATGCCGCGTTCCGGCACAACGCTGACGGAACAGATCTGCTCGAGCCATCCCGATGTCCACGGCGCGGGGGAACTCTCCAAGCTGAGGCGAATCGCGGTTGTCAACGGTTTCAAATTGCAGCCAGGGCGCCCGTTGGGGCGGCCGGTCATATCGATGACGCGACCGCAATCCATGGCGCTCGCCAGCGAATATCTATCCAGCTTGGGTCTCAACGCGCCCGAGGCATTGCGTATCGTCGATAAGATGCCTCACAATTTCGAACGTTTGGGCCTCATCGCCCTTCTCTTCCCTAACGCACGGATTGTTCATTGCGTACGCGATCCCGTCGATAATTGTTTTTCTTGCTTCACCTCGAATCTCAACGATGCGCATCAGTATAGTTCGAATCTTGCAGTGCTTGGGCTCTACTACCGCGAGTACGATCGCCTCATGCGCCATTGGAAGTCGCTTTTTCCGGGACGCATTTTCGAGAATCGCTATGAAGACCTTGTTTCCGACCAGGAGGGGCAGTCACGTCGGCTTGTGGAGCATCTTGGTTTGGAGTGGAACGATGCCTGCCTCCGTTTCTTTGAAAGGGCTGGCTCCGTTAGAACACTCAGCCGCTGGCAGGTTCGTCAGCCGATTTACAAATCATCGGTCAAGCGTTGGAAGCACTACGAAAGCAGGCTCCGGCCATTGATCGATGCCTTGGGGGATCTGGCTGAAGGCTAGCCTTTCTCAGTTGCTCGAACTGACTTCCTGCGCGCGACAAACAGGCCCCCTACCTGCGATAGTTGCAAGCGGCTTAAAAGAACCCGGCGGTTGCCCGCCGGGTTTTCGATTTCGCCTAGGCGAACTGATTAGAAGTCGCGCTGGAAGCGGAGGAGACCGCCGACATTGTCCTTCTTGGTCGCGTTGACCCACACGGACTGGTTGTCGATGGCACCCTGACCGACGCGCTGCCAGTCGACTTCGGCCGTAACCGTAAGGCCGGGAACGACGGTGTAGGCAACGTTCGCCGCGACACCGATGTCCTTCCAGTCGTCATACGACGCCTGGAGGTTGAACGCGGTCTTTTCGTTGAACTTGTAGGTGCCGCCGCCCCACGCTGCCCAGTTGCCGCCCCACTGCTTGTAGAAGCCGCGGCCGAGCGCATCGATGTTGTTGGTCGGGTCGTTGAGATTGTTGTCCGAACCATAGCCGACCATAGCGAACAGCGACAGTTCGTTGGATACGTTGACATCCAGGCGAACCTTGCCGGCGACTTCTTCGTAGTTGCTGTCATAGGCAACGACGCCGGTGATGGCGCCCCAGCCCTGCGTCCACTTCACACCGCCGACGACATGCGGGACATAGCTGTCGATGGTGCCAACCTCACCGGAGCCTTCTTCCAGCGAGACCACGGCCGAGAAGCCGTTTCCAGCGTCGAAGTAGTATTGGATGACGTTGGTCTGGAAATTGCCGTAAGGGACGATCGTGTCGTTGATGACGTTACCGGCGTAGCCGATGAACGTATCAAAGGCCGATTCGTCAGCGCCGACACGCAGACCGCCGAGCTGGATCCAGGCAAATTCCAAGGCGCTGGTCTTGTTGCGCGCCTGCCAGCCGTCGCCGCCAGCGTTAGGGTTCGCTTCGGTGTTGCCTGCGAGACCAGGGGTGCCATAGTCGCCGTAGCTGTTGCCGAAGTTGATGCGGTACTCAGTGTAGGTCTTCAACGTACCGAGTTCGGTTTCCTGGCCAGTCCAGGTCTTCAGCGTGAAGCGGGTCTGCTTCCAGTAGGTCGAGTCGTCATCACCGTGCTGGTGGTCCGTGACGTGATTGACGCCATCGAACGAGCCACCGTCGCCCACACCGATATCCTCACGAATATAGCCGCCGACGCGCAGGCAGGTTTCGGTGCCGGGGATGTAGAAGTAGCCAGCGCCGTAGACGTCGCAGATCTTGACGTATTCAGCGGGCTCCGGCTCGGCGACGACGACGGCGTCGGCGGCGCGCGCACCGGAAACTGCGATCAGGGCCGCAGCGGAGCCGAGAAGAAGGCTCTTGATGTTCATTTTCTGACCTCCAGTCAGAATCGCGAGCGAAGGCCGACGAAAAGCTGCCAGGAGAGCCGTTTTCCTTTTTATTTCAGGTAGATAATATGGTGGCGGTCAGCGAGGCGCGGTCTGCAAGAAACGCTTGGTCGCGAAAGCCTTGCCCGATCCGGTCTTGAAATATCTCTCGAGTTGGCGAGCGTTGGCCTCGGTTTCGACCGCGATGTAGCTCTTCAAGGCTACGGGCAGGTAGGCCTTTGTCGATGGAACATTGCCCAATCGGTGCGATTCGGTGCGGCGTCGAAGGTCGTTTGTCGATCCGACATAGATATCGCCGTTACGGAGCTCCAGGAAATAGACGTACCACATGGTCCCCCTACGCTACTTCGTAGCTTCGGGCGACACTCCTACGCCCAAATGCGGTTCCGGGTGGCCTGCCACCCGAACCCCGCAGGGCGTAGGGTGGCGGAGAGGATGGGATTCGAACCCACGAGAAGCTTTTGACCTCTACTCCCTTAGCAGGGGAGCGCCTTCGACCACTCGGCCACCTCTCCGTTGAGGCGCTGGATAAAGAAAAGCGCCGGCACAATCAACAAGCTCGCGTCATTAATATGGAAAATAACGGCGCGCCGGCGCCGCGGATTTTCCGCGATGCGGCGGTTATGCGGCAAATCCCTGGCCGGTGACTCGCGGCCTCGCCATGATTCCGTCGGCCGAGTGCCGGATTCGGCCGGAAATAGCCGGCTATGGCGGGCCTGATGGTTAACGAGAGCTTTCTGAGTGAGGCCAAATCGTGTCATTTGTGCAACAACGCTGGGGGATAGCAGCCGAACAGCCCTTTCGCCGGTACGATCGTTGTTGAACGCCGCCGGCTCATGGGTAATGTCGGTTTCGAGGAAGCGGCGCGGTGCGCATCTTTTTCGGTAGTGGGGATGGGGCAGGGAACGCTGTCCTTCAGCAAAGAATACCCAGACCCGTTTTTTAACTTTTGACTGGAGGTCAGAAAATGAACATCAAGAGCCTTCTTCTCGGCTCCGCTGCGGCCCTGATCGCAGTTTCCGGTGCGCGCGCCGCCGACGCCGTCGTCGTAGCCGAGCCGGAACCCGCTGAATACGTCAAGATTTGCGACGTCTACGGCGCTGGCTACTTCTACATCCCCGGCACCGAAACCTGCCTGCGCATCGGCGGCTATATCCGTTACGACATCGGCGTGGGTGATCATGGTGCGTTCGGTGGCGCCCAGAACGTTCCGGACCACATGGACGATGGCGATCACGACACCTACTGGAAGAACGCCCGCTTCACGCTGAAGACCTGGACCGGCCAGGAAACCGAACTCGGCACCTTGAAGACCTACACCGAGACCCGTTTCAACTTCGGCAACAGCTACGGCAACTACGCGGATCCGGATGGTACCGGCCCGCTGACTGGCGGCGACGGCTGGCAGGCACACAACAAGCCGGTTTCGCTGAACTTCGCCTGGATCCAGCTCGGTGGTCTCCGCGTCGGTAAAGACGAATCGGCCTTCGATACGTTCATCGGCTACGCCGGCAACGTCATCCAGGATACGATCGTCCCCTACGGCAATTTCGACACCAACGTCGTTCAGTACTACTTCGACGCCGGCAACGGCTTCTCGGCCGTGGTCTCGCTCGAAGAAGGCGCTGGCGACGACACGATCGACAGCTACGTTCCGCATGTCGTCGGTGGTCTGAAGTGGACCCAGGGCTGGGGCGCTCTGACCGGCGTCGTCTCCTATGACAGCAACTACGAAGAAGTTGCCGGCAAGGTTCGTTTGGACGTCAACGTCTCCAACGAACTGTCGCTCTGGATCATGGGCGGCTATGGCACTGACGATAACCTCAACGATTTTGGTACGGGCCGCGGCTTCTACAAGCAGTGGGGCGGCAACTGGGCAGTGTGGGGCGGTGGCACCTACAAGTTCAACGAGAAGACCTCGTTCAACGCTCAGATCTCGTATGACGACTGGAAGAACCTCGGCATCGCGGCGAACATCGCCTATGACGTGGTTCCCGGCTTCACGGTCACGGCCGAAGTCGATTACCAGAACGTCGGCGGTGCTGACGACCTGTCGCAGGGCTGGGTCGGCGCCGACAAGAAGAGCAACATCGCGGGTATCCTCCGCTTCCAGCGCTCCTTCTAAGGGCTGGTTCCTTACAGGTGAAATCCAGCCCGGGCGCACAAACGCCCGGGCTGTTTTTGTTTCGTGACTGGGTCAACGCAAACGAAGGAAAAGGGGGAATCGGTAGCTGAACAGATCCGTAGGCTTGGTCTCGTGGGATCCGCGGTGGGCGGGTGAGATCACAACTGCGTGATTTAATCTCTTGAAAGGACGCTCCCAAGCGGATAGGGCTGATTCCAATCCACTCGGGGGAGTGACGGATAATGACCAACGAAGCGATTCAAGAGGGATACCCCTCTGATCAGTTTTCGACGTTTTCTTCTCAGAACTCGAAGATCAACTACACATATAACAAGATAAGAGAAGTAAAGTCATACCGGGTCGGAGAGCTTTTTTCAGCTTATCGAGACATATTGTGGGATGATGGGCGACATAAATATAATGTCAGCTCCTTCATCGGCGAGATAGACGAGATCCTCCTTGGGGAGCGTTTCAGCGCCTTTGACCAGAGTACCCTGGACAACCTTATCGGCACCTTGCGCCAGCGCGGCAACAGCAACGCGACCATCAATCGAAAGATGGCTGCTCTCAGCAAACTGCTGCGCAAGGCTTACAAGATGGGAGATATCCACAGCCTGCCCGAGTTTCGCCGCCAGAAGGAGCGGGCGGGACGAATTCGTTTCCTCGAGAGGGAGGAAGAGGCAAGGCTGTTTGCCGCTATCAAGAGTCGCAGCGAGGATGCTTACCGGCTTTCCGTCTTCCTGGTCGACACCGGATGCCGCCTCGGCGAGGCGCTCGGGCTGATCTGGAACGATATCCAGGAACATCGCGTCTCCTTCTGGATCACCAAATCCGGCCGCAGCCGGACCATTCCGATGACCGAACGGGTCAAGGAGGTCATCAAGCTGCCTCCGGCCGAAGGACGCCGACCCAAGGGCCCGTTCACCAAGCTCAGCCAGGCACAATTCCGCGCCATCTGGAACGATGCCAAGGCGGAAGTCGGGCTTGGCGCCGACGACCAGGTCGTGCCGCACATCCTGCGCCACACCTGCGCTTCGCGTCTTGTCCAGGGCGGCATCGACATCCGCCGCGTGCAGATGTGGCTTGGCCATCAGACCTTGTCGATGACCATGCGCTACGCGCATCTGGCCACCAATGATCTCGATGGCTGCGTTGTCGTGCTGGAGAAACCTCGCGGCGAGCAACCGGCCGGCAGCGCGGAAAGCTCGCTGTTTTCGTCGCCGGTGACGACGCCGTCGGCGAAGCGGAAGCAGACGGATGAGGGCGCTTCGGCGAAGGCGCCGCCAAAGGCGACCCGCAAAAGCTCCAAGGCCAAGTAGTTCCGACAGTTTGCCTTTGCCGCCGTAACAGCCCCGGGATCTGATCTGGTCTTGGGGCTTATTTGCCGCTTATTTGCCTCTCGGCGCGATCGAGAAAAGCAGCAACGGCGACGGGCAGGCTGCCGGTCTCGAGGAAAGGCGCGTGGCCTTGGCCCTCGACCGTGATCGCCTCGAGGTTTGGGTGGCGCTTCTTCATTTCTTCAAGCGTCTCGACGGACAAAAGTCTCGAGTTGGCGCCGCGTATGACCAGCATAGGCATGGCGGCCAGCGCCTCGAATTGCGCCCACAAATCCGGCAGTTTCTTGCTTAGGTCGAGGGCGGCGAGCGTTTCAACCAGCCTCGGGTCGAAATCCGGCATCAGCCCCTGATCCGTCTCGCGATAGAGCGCTGACGCCATCCGCTCCCAATCCGCCGAAGCGAGGGCGGGAAAGTCGCCGCCATGCGTGTCGCGCTGGGCATCGACAGTCTTGGCACGGCTCTTCGGTTTTGGCGTGGGATCAAGATAGGTGAGGATATGGGCAAGGCCGGCGGCTTCGATCACTGGCCCGATGTCGTTGAGCACGATGGCTTTCAGCGCCGCCGGCTGCATCGCGCCAAGCACATGGATGATCAGCCCGCCGCGCGAGGTGCCGATGAAGGCCGCCTGTTCGATGCCGAGCGCCGTCAGCCCGACAAGGATGTCCCCCGCCTCGATGCCGACATTATAGTGACTGACATCGGGATCGTAGGCCGACTGTCCGCGTCCGCGATAGTCGAAGGCGATGACCTTGCGCGCCAGGGCGGATCGCGTTGAGAGATAGAGCGCCAGCTCGTGAAAATCCCGCGCATTACGTGTCAGGCCAGGCAGGCAGACGACCGGCCAATGTGCGGAATTCGCTTCGCCATAGACGCGCGCGTGAAGTCTCAGCCCATCTGGCGCGGCATAGAAGAAGTCGGAGAAACCTGGGTTGCTCGACATGGGACGGGCTCCTTAGCCGAAGGGATCGTCCACGTCTGCTATAGACGGAGCGCAGGAGGGTCAAATGGGAAAGGCTCCTCCTTCTCCTCACGAAGGAAGAGCAAAAACTTCACCTCCGCCCGTTCACGAGATCGCCGACGATGTCGTACTTGCCGGAGATACGCATCTTGTAGACCTCGTAATTCTCCATCACGCGCTGCACGTAACTTCTTGTTTCCGTGTAGGGAATCCGTTCGATCCAGTCCACCACCGCATCGATGTCCTTGCCGCGTGGGTCACCATATTTCGTCACCCACTGGCCGGCCCGGGCCGGGCCGGCATTGTAGCCCGCGAAGGTTAATACGTACGAGCCGTTGAAGCGATCGAGCTGTTCGCCGAGGAAGGCCGAACCAAGCGTTGCGTTATAGGCGGCATCGGTTGTCAGCCTGTTCTGCGAAAACTGCAATCCAGCCTTCTTCGCCAATTGCCTGGCGGTTGCCGGCATCAGCTGCAGCAGCCCGCGCGCACCGGCACTGGATATGGCGCCGATATTGAATTCGCTTTCCTGGCGGGCGATCGCGTAGGCCAGCGCCTTGCCGGAACCGGAAATATTGGCCGAATCGGGGATGACGCCGAGCGGATGGGACAGCGCTCCGACGTCGATGCCCCGCGCTCCGGCGATCTTGCCGATTTTCAGCGCCATGAAATGGTTGTCCTGCTTTTCCGCCAGGACGGCGAGCAGCGCCAGTTCACCCGGACTGGTCAACTGGCCGGCAAGGTCGCGGTAGAGCGTTTCGGCATAGCGGTCGTAGCCCGCCTCCTGCAGTCGCTTGATGGCGGAGACGGCCTCGCGGCCGGCAAAGCTCTGCCGGTCGGCGGCACTTGGCTGGGGATAGACGATGTTGAGCGCCTGCCGGACGACACGTTCGGCGGCGAGCTGGCCGTAAAACGTGGTGCCGTAGGTCGCCGCACGTCCAAAATAATCCTTGGCATTGCCGGGGCCTCCGACTTCCGCCGCGCGGCCGAGCCAGTAATAGGCGCGCGACAGGGTCATCGGTCCCTGGGCAAGGTCGGCGATGCGCGCGAAATGCGTCGCCGCGAGCTTGGGATCGTTCAGGCCACGCAGCGCGTACCAGCCGGCATGGAACTCGGCTTCCGCCGCATTGGCCGCGCTTTCGGCGGCATGCGTGGCGACTATCTTGTATGCCGTCTTCATGTCGCCCTGGTCGACCAGTTCGCGCGACAGCACCCGGCGTTCGACCCACCAGGCATCCGGATCGACCAGGGAGTCACGGTCCGCCGGCGCCTTCATGACAACCGCCGCGGCGCCCGCAAAATCCTGCTGCTTGCGCAGATACTCGGCCTGCGCGAAGAAATAGCCGGCCGAACGCTGCGCCGCCGGTACCGCCTTTAGGAGTTTGGCGGCATTCTTGTCGCTCCTGTCGGCCGCCGCCCAGGCGTCGGCAAGCTGCTGGGCGCCGGCGAGGCCGGCGACACGCAAGGCGGAACTCACCCGGTCGGCATAGAACATGCGCTCCATGCGAAAACGGTGGTCGGCGGCAGGAACAAGGCTGCCGAACTCCTTGATCAGAGCCGTCTCGTCCTTGGCCTCCAGGATCGCGGTGCGCCAGAACGGCGACAGCACCGATCGCGCCGCCTTGGCGTTGCCGGACGACACATAGGCGCGCGCGAGAACCATCACGCCTTCGAATGTCTGCGGCTGGCTGCCGTCGAATGCCTTGACGACGACATCCGCCGCCGGGTTTTCGCGGTAGAGCGCGCGCTCGCTGTTCTTGCGCAAGGCGACGGTGCCCGGCCAGTTGGGCAGCATCTTCGCGGCCGCCGCGATGTCGCCGCTCGGAACCTTGTCTCCGCCGTAAAGCGCGATCGCCCAGGCCAATATGTGCTGGTCGAGCGATTGTGCGGGCAGTGCATCACGCACGCCGCGCGCGCCGGCAATATCGCCGGCCGCCAGCGCATCCAGCCCACTTTTCAACCGCGCGACGCTGGGTGAGGGGGCCTGTTGCGCCTTGTCCTGTACACCAGGCACCGGGATGGCCGAGGTGACCCGCACATCGACGCTGCCGCTGATCGCCACGCCGGGCATCAGCGCGGCGACGGCGCCAAGCAGCGCGAAGAGATGGGGCCGACTGGTCGGCATGATCGCGTGTCTTTCCTTAATCCAGCATTTTACCAGCGGGCGAAGAAGCCTTGAAGCCTAAACTTAGGTCGTGAAGGGCTCGTAAACAAAGGGTTATCGAGGCCGTTCGAATTACGCTTGCTGGCACCATGGCAATGCTTGCCGCGCAACAATGTCGAGACTATGGTGCGCGGCTTCGCTTTCGGTTAGAAGGCGCGCACCACGAAACACCGATGCATGGCGCCCAAAAGTGGATACCGATTTTGGGGTAACGACATGCACAACCAACAAAGTGCATGGCGCCCAAAAGTGGATACCGATTTTGGGACAACCACATGCGTGAACCGAGAAGTCCCAAGGAGTTGGACGACATGCTGAGAGGCTCGCTTACCGCGCTCGTGACACCGTTCGAAAAGAGCGGGCGTTTCGACGAGAAAGCCTTTCGCGCGTTCGTCGACTGGCAGCTTGGCGAGGGCACGACAGGCCTGGTTCCTGTCGGCACAACGGGCGAGTCGCCTACGCTGTCGCATGACGAGCATCGCCACGTCGTCAAGGTCTGCATCGAGGTGGCCAAGGGCCGCGCCCCGGTGGTTGCCGGCGCCGGCTCCAACAACACCGAGGAAGCCGTCGGGCTCGTGCAGTATGCCGAAAAGGCCGGCGCCGATGCTGCCCTGGTCGTAACGCCCTATTACAACAAGCCGACACAGCGCGGCCTCTACGAGCATTTCGCCGCTGTCGCCCGGGCGACCAAGCTGCCGATCATCATCTACAACATCCCGCCGCGCTCGGTCATCGACATGATGCCGGAGACGATGGGCCGGCTGGCGCAAGACTTCAAGAACATCGTCGGCGTCAAGGACGCCACCGGCAAGGTCGAGCGCGTGTCGGAGCAGCGCATGACCTGTGGCAAGGATTTTATCCAGCTTTCGGGTGAGGACGCTTCCGCGCTCGGTTTCAACGCGCATGGTGGTGTCGGCTGCATCTCGGTGACCTCGAACGTCGCGCCACGGCTCTGCGCCGAATTCCAGGAAGCAACGCTTTCGGGCGACAGTGCGAAGGCGCTGGAGCTGCAGGACCGTCTCTTGCCGCTGCACAAGGCGATCTTCATCGAGCCCGGCGTATCCGGCGCGAAATATGCACTGTCGAAGCTGGGCAAGGTCGAGAACGTGCTGCGTTCGCCGCTGGTGACTGTCGAGCCGGCAACGGCCGAGAGGATCGATGCGGCCATGAAGCACGCCGGCTTGATCAATTAGCGAGCCCGTTTGGGAAGTCTGCTCCCGCGGTCATCTGAAGGCGCCACCTGCGCTTCCGGTGTTCCCGTACTATATGTACGCTCCGCTCCGGTTCTCGGTAGCACCATCATCTGACTCGCGGGAGCGAGTTTCGAAACGGACTCTAGACCTCATGAACCAAGTCAGAAAAGCCGATCCCAACAACAAGACCGTTGCCGAAAACCGCAAGGCGCGGTTTTCCTATGAGGTGCTCGACACGATCGAGGCCGGCCTTGTGCTGACCGGAACCGAGGTCAAGTCGCTGCGTCAGGGCCAGGCCAACATCCAGGACAGCTATGCCTCGGCCGAAGGCGGCGAGATCTGGCTGATCAATTCCTATCTGCCCGAATATCTGCAGGCCAACCGCTTCAACCACGAGCCGCGCCGCCGCCGCAAACTGCTGCTCAACAAGCGCGAAATGGCCAAGCTGTCGCAGAGCGTGGACCGCGAAGGCATGACCCTGGTGCCGCTGAAAATCTATTTCAACGACCAGGGACGCGCCAAGCTGCTGCTTGCCGTCGGCCGCGGCAAGAAACTGCACGACAAGCGCGAGACCGAAAAGCAACGCGACTGGTCGCGCGAAAAAGGCCGGCTGCTGAAGGAACGCGGGTGATCGGGAGATAGCCTGCAAAGCCAACGGTCTGGTTTTCAACGCCGAACAACCGGCAAGTCCAACAGGGGTGGTCTTGAAGAAGCGGATTGTTCTCTGGGGCGCGGCCAGTCTTGCCCTGGCATGTGTCATTGCTGCGGGAGGAGTGGCCTATTTCCGCACCTACTCTCCCGACCGCGACCGATATCCGGTCAGGGGCATCGACGTCTCCCATCATCAGGGCCGGATCGACTGGCGGCGTGTTGCCGCCGATGATGTGGCTTTCGTCGTCATCAAGGCGACTGAAGGCGGCGACCATGTCGACGACGCCTTCGCCGGCAATCTGCGCGAGGCCCGCGCCGCCGGACTCGCCGTCGGCGCCTATCATTTCTTCACCTTCTGCCGGACGGGCGCCGACCAGGCGAGGAATTTCATCTCGGTGGTGCCGCACGATCAGCCGCTGCTGCCGCCCGTGGTCGACATCGAGTTCGGCGGCAACTGTCCGCGGCGTCCGTCGCCCGAACAGTTGAATGCCGAACTCCAGGCCTTCCTCGGACCTGTCGAGACGGCATTCGGCAAGCCGGCGATCGTCTATCTTACGGATGAAGCCGAGGCCGCTTATGCCGGGCAAATCGCCGCTCGCCCACTCTGGCTACGCTCACTGCTCATGGAACCGGACCGTCGTGACTGGATCTACTGGCAGTACCACAACAGGGGGCGCGTGAACGGCATCGAGGGGGACGTCGATCTGAACGTTTTGCAGGGCGGGCCGGAGAAGTTGGCGGCGCTGCTCGCCTCCACACCTTGATGAACAGGCCCGATCCGATGCCGGTCCCCTTCTTCGGCAGCCTGCCATGCTCCTGAAACCATTCACGATCCAGCTGATGTCGAGACAGCCAGACTTTCCCTGGTGCTGCGTCGACCCATCGCCGAATAACCCATCCCGGCGGCCATGATGGCGATGGCCACGCATTGGATAGCCAGCGGGGTCTCGCCAAGCACGACCATGCCGACCATCACGGTGGCGACCGGCACACCCGGCAGGAACAGCGATGCAGCCTGTGAGCCCAATCGGTCGACAATGTAAGTGTAGAGGAACATTGCCGCAGCGCCCGCGAGAAGACCTTGAATGACGATCTGGCTGGCGATTTCGGCGCCTGCGGCGGCATGGAGGCCGCTTGGCGCAAAGACATAAAGAAGTGGCAGCGGCAGGCAGGACAAAAGCACGACGCTCGCGGTCGCCGTGACCGGGTCGACACGCCATCGCTGCACAAGAACGGCATATGTGGAAAACATCGCGCCCGATCCGATAAACAGCAGGTCCCCGAACAGGACATCGCTGGCGCCGGTGCGCGCCGGCGCTATGAACAGCAACAAGCCGGCGATGATCGTAACGACGCCGATGATCCGCCGACGCGACGCGCTTTCCCTGAACAGCGACAATAGGAACGAGAAGAACACGATCGAGGCCGGGCAGAGCGCCGCGGCATGGGCGGCGGGCGCGTGGGTTAGACCCCAGTTGATGATCAGCGGATAGGGCAATCCGGCCAGTGCAGCCAACGTCAGTCCACGCCGCCAGCCCAGCGCCTTCATGGTCGCCAGGCCGCGTCTCCAGACGATCGGCAGGAACACCGCGCCGGCACCTGCAAAGCGCAGGCTGGCCATGTCGGTGGCCGTCAGATGCTCCCTGAGGCTGAAGCGGGCGGCGACGAACTGCGCCGCATAGATGGCGATCATGACAAGGCCGGCGATCACCGCCAGTCTTGTGTCTCCCGTGTCTCGTCCGTCCGCCATGTCAGTTCCGCCGCATGTTCATGCCGCCAGGAGGAGACAGCCCCGACCTTGCGATGAAGCGCAGCCTATGGTCGAAATGGTCGCGACAAAATACGCTGTTTTTTACAATTTGAAGTGTAATTCACGCAAATAGGAGGGCTTGAACGTGAATCCTGAACCAGTCGACCTGGACGCCGTCGACCGCAGTCTTCTGCGACTGCTGCAGGAAGATGGACGCCGTACCACGCTCGACCTGGCAGCGCGCGTCGGCCTGTCACCAACCGGCGCCAGCCAGCGCGTGAAACGCCTGTTTCGCGACGGGTTCATCACCGCCGTCAGGGCGGTGCTCAATCCGGCAAAGATTGGCCGCGGCATGCTTGTCTTCATCGAGGTGCGGCTCGATCATGCGGCCCCGCATATCTTTGACCGCTTCGCCGAGGCGGTGGCAAAGGCGCCCGAGGTTCTGGAATGCCACATGGTCGTCGGCGGCTTCGACTATCTCGTGAAGGCCCGCATTGCCGAGATGGCCGACTATCAGGACTTTCTCAAACGCGTCATCCTGCCGCTGCCGGGGGTGAAGGAGACACATACCTATGCCTCGATCGGCGACGTGAAGCCGGATGCCTTGCTGCCGGTGTGAGCAGGCACCGCAGACCGCACGGTATCCGAGAGCTCAGTTCTTCAGGAATGCCGCGATCTCGCCAAATACCCTGACGAACATGTCTTCGGTCAACACACCGGTATTGGTGTTGTAGCGCGAGCAATGGTAGCTCGAAAACAGCATGATGCCGCCGGCTTCCAACTGGCCGCCATGTTTGAACGGATAGGCGGCGACGCGCCCGCCCAGTGCCCGCACGGTCGACTGGTGCGCGATCGATCCCAGCGCCAGCACGGCGCGCAGGTTGGGAAAGCGAGCGATCGTCGGCACCAGGAATGTCCGGCAGGTAGCGATCTCGGCACCGACCGGCTTGTTCTCCGGCGGCACGCAGCGCACCGCGTTGGTGATCGCCGTGCCGAGGAGTTCCAGCCCATCATCGGGCCGCGCCTTGAACTCGCCGCGTGCGAAGTTGTGGGCAATCAGTGTCGAATAGAGCAGGTCGCCGGCATAGTCGCCGGTAAAGGGGCGCCCGGTGCGGTTGGCGCCGCGCAGGCCAGGCGCCAGACCAACGATCAGAAGCTGGACGGTATCTTCGCCGCCCAATGGCAGGAAGGTCGGCACCGGCGCGTTGAACCATGACGGCTCGCGCTGCCGCCATTCGGCGATGAAATCATGCAGCCGCGGGCAGAGCGGGCAATCGCGGCTGGGTTCGGAAAGCGAAGGGGCGGTCAAGTCGACCGGCCTCAGTAGTCGTCCTCGTCGACTTCAGCCGGTTCGGGCCGCCGTGCCGGTCGTTCGGAGGGATCGCGGCCGACTTCGTTCTTCAGCGTCGCCAGGTCGATGAAATGGTCGGCCTGCCGGCGCAGGTCGTCTGAGATCATCGGAGGTTGCGAGGCCATGGTCGAGACGATCGACACCTTGCGGCCACGCCGTTGCAGCGCTTCGACCAGCGTTCGGAAATCACCGTCTCCGGAGAATATGACATAGTGGTCGACGACATCGGCGAGTTCCAGGGCATCGACGGTAAGCTCGATGTCCATGTTGCCCTTGATCTTGCGGCGGCCCGTCGAGTCGGTGAATTCCTTGGCCGGCTTGGTGACCACCTTGAACCCGTTATAGTCGAGCCAGTCGATCAGTGGCCGGATCGAGGAGTATTCCTGGTCCTCCACCAGCGCGGTGTAATAATAGGCGCGCAACAGGTAACCGCGCTTGTGGAAGCTCGCCAGGAGCTTGCGATAGTCGATGTCGAACCCGAGCGCGCGCGATGTGGCGTAGAGATTGGCGCCGTCGATGAACAGGGCGATTTTTTCACGAGGGTCGAACATGGAAATAATCCTTTTCGAAAAAACGGCCGTCTAAACGAAATGCGGTAGCGACTATCGGTCAGGCTCTAATAACCGGCCGACCTTGGACCAATCGAGATAACGCCAGTTTGGTGGCAATCCAAGGGCATGTGGCGCACTGCAAGCAATTGTGATCGTGGCGCCGAACCCTGGACCCGGCTGCTTTGCTAGATCGGGAGTTCGATATTGAGATTGAGTGCCCTGTGGGCCCGCATTGCCATGATGCTTGTATTTTGGCGCCGTTCGGGTTATGGACCGCGCCTGTTTTCCATTAAATCCAGGCATGAAAGGGGCAGTCCATGGCCCGCGTAACCGTTGAAGATTGCATCGACAAGGTCGACAACCGCTTCGAGCTGGTGCTTCTGGCCGGCCACCGCGCCCGTCAGATCAGCCAGGGCGCGCAGATCACCGTCCCGCGCGACAACGACAAGAACCCCGTCATCGCACTGCGCGAGATCGCCGACGAGACGCTGTCGCCCGATGATCTCAAGGAAGATCTGATCCATTCGCTGCAGAAGCATGTCGAGGTCGACGAGCCCGAAGCCGATGGCGAAGTGATCGCCGATCAGACCGGCGGCGCTGTTGCGGCCGCCGAAGCCGACGACGCCGAGGAGAACGTCACCTTCGACCGGATGACCGAGGAAGATCTCCTGGCTGGCATCGAAGGCCTGGTGCCCCCGGAAAAGAGCGACGACTACTAAGCCCTCCGTTCCGGCGGTCGCTGGAACAATCTTCCGGCACTTCCGTCCCGGCGGTTTCGTGGCTATCTAGTACCAACTGTCGCAAATACCAGATGCAGCTTTGGCCGCACTTGGCATAATGCGTGAATCTGGTATTTGCGACAGTTGGTACCGGCATGCGCCGTACAACAGTGCGGCGCATGATTCATTTCATCGCCGAGAGATTTAGCCCATGATGCGTCAGTATGAGCTTGTCGAGCGCGTCCAGCGCTACAAGCCTGACGTCAACGAGGCGTTGCTCAACAAGGCCTATGTCTACGCCATGCAGAAGCATGGTCACCAGAAGCGCGCTTCCGGCGATCCCTATTTCTCGCATCCGCTCGAAGTCGCCGCTATCCTCACCGAGATGCACATGGACGAGGCGACCATCGCCGTCGCCCTGCTGCACGATACCATCGAGGACACGACGGCGACGCGGGCCGAGATCGACGATCTGTTCGGCCCCGAAATGGGCAAGCTGGTCGAGGGCCTGACCAAGCTCAAGAAGCTCGACCTCGTCTCCAAGAAGGCCGAGCAGGCGGAGAACCTGCGCAAGCTTTTGCTGGCGATCTCGGAAGATGTTCGCGTGCTGCTGGTCAAGCTCGCCGACCGTTTGCACAACATGCGCACCCTCGATCACATGCCCGAGGCCAAACGCCTGCGCATCGCCGAGGAGACGATGGATATCTACGCGCCGCTGGCCGGGCGCATGGGCATGCAAGGCATGCGCGAGGAGCTGGAAGAGATCGCCTTCCGCTTCATCAATCCGGAAGCCTACCGGGCCGTCACCGCGCGGCTCGCCGAGATATTCGAGCGCAACAAGGGCGTGCTGACCGACATTGAAAAGGCGCTGTCGGCCCTGTTTGAAAAGCACGCCATCAACGCCGGCGTGAAGAGCCGGCAGAAGAAGCCATGGTCGGTGTTCCGCAAGATGGAGGCCAAGGCGCTGTCCTTCGAGCAGCTGTCCGACATTTTCGGCTTCCGTGTTGTCGTTGACAGCGTCGAGGACTGCTATCGCGCGCTGGGTGCCATCCACACCACTTGGTCGATGGTGCCCGGCCGTTTCAAGGATTACATCTCGACCCCGAAGCAGAACGACTACCGTTCGATCCACACCACCATCGTCGGGCCTTCGCGCCAGCGCGTCGAACTGCAGATCCGCACCCGCGAGATGAACAAGATCGCCGAATACGGCGTCGCCGCCCATTCGATCTACAAGGACACCGGCGGCAAGACGAACGGCGCCGGCCATGCGATCTCGAAGGAGACCAACGCCTACGCTTGGCTGCGCCGTACCATCGAGCAGTTGGCCGAGGGCGACAATCCCGAGGATTTTCTCGAGAACACCAAGCTGGAGCTGTTCCAGGACCAGGTGTTCTGCTTCACGCCGAAAGGCATGCTGATTGCCTTGCCGCGCGGCGCCACGCCGATCGATTTCGCCTATGCGGTCCACACCGATGTCGGCGACACCTGCGTCGGCGCCAAGGTCAATGGCCGCATCATGCCGCTGATGACGGAACTGAAGAATGGCGACGAGGTCGAGATCATCCGCTCCAAGGCGCAGGTGCCGCCAGCCGCATGGGAATCGGTCGTCGTCACCGGCAAGGCGCGCGCCGCCATCCGCCGCGCCACCAAGAATGCGATCCGCAAGCAGTATTCTGGCCTTGGCGCGCGTATCCTGGAGCGTGCCTTCGAACGAGCCGGCAAGACCTTCACCAGGGAAAGCCTGAAGCCCGTGCTGCACAGGCTGGCACGCAAGGACATCGAGGATGTGCTGGCATCCGTGGGGCGCGGCGAACTGGCCTCAACCGATGTCATGAAGGCGGTGTTCCCCGACTACAAGGACGAGCGCGTCACGCCGGCAGCGCCCAAGCAGCGCGAGGAGGGCTGGTCGAAGATCCGCAACGCCGCAGGCATGCTGTTCCAGATACCTGGCCGGGCCGCGCGCAAGGACAAGGACCAGCCAGGCGCCGGCGCCGTGCCGATCCGCGGCGTGCGCGGCGACCTGCCGGTGCGCTTCGCGCCGGAAGGCGCGGTCCCTGGCGATCGTATCGTCGGCATCGTCCAGCCGGGCACCGGCATCACCATCTACCCGATCCAGTCTCCGGCGCTGCAGGCCTTCGACGATCAGCCGGAGCGCTGGATCGACGTGCGCTGGGACATCGACGAGCGCACCAAGGAACGGTTCCCCGCGCGCGTCTCGGTCACCGCCATCAACGCGCCGGGTTCGCTTGCCGATATCGCCCAGGTCGTTGCCTCCAACGACGCCAACATCCATACGCTGTCGATGGTGCGCACCGCGCCCGATTTCACCGAAATGCTGATCGATCTCGAAGTCTGGGACCTGAAGCATCTCAACCGGCTGCTGTCGCAGCTCAAGGACAATTCGAGCGTCAGCGATGCGCGGCGCGTCAACGGCTAGCGATAGCCGACCATGGGGGACGAGATGAATACCGACGAAGTGCTGGACATATTCCGCGGGGCTGGCGCTGTTCTCGAGGGTCATTTTATCCTGACGTCGGGCCTGCGCAGTCCAGTTTTCCTGCAGAAGGCACGCGTCTTCATGCATGCCGACAAGACCGAGCGGCTGTGCAAGGCGCTGGCCAAGAAGATCCGCGCCGCCGTGCCAGGCAAGATCGACTATGTCGTCGGGCCGGCGATCGGCGGCTTGATCCCGGCATACGAAACCTCGCGCCACCTTGGCGTGCCGGCGATCTGGGTGGAGCGGGAAGGGGGCGAGTTCCGCCTGCGCCGCTTCGAGATCGATCGAGGCGCCCGCGTCGTCATCGTCGAGGACATCGTCACCACCGGTCTGTCGATCCGCGAAACCATTGATTGCCTGCGCGACGTTGGCGCAGGGGTGGTCGCGGCCGCCTGCATCATCGACCGTTCGGCCGGCAAGACCCATGTCGGTGTGCCGTTGATCGCGCTTGCCGAATATGAAGTTCCAGCCTACCCGCCGGACAGGTTGCCGCCGGAGCTTGCCGCCATCCCGGCCATCAAGCCGGGCAGCCGCAACATCTGACGAGGAGGTCGAAATGATCGCCGGCATCGACCATTTCGTGCTGACGGTCCGCTCGGTTGAAGCGACCTGCGACTTCTACCGGCGCGTGCTTGGCATGCGGCGCCTGGATCAGCCGAACCGGCCGACAGCGCTTCTGTTCGGTTCGCAGAAGATCAACCTGCACGAAGTCGGCCGCACTTTCGAGCCAAAGGCGAGGACGCCGACGCCGGGTTCTGGCGATTTCTGCCTCGTGTCGGCGGTGCCTCTCGCCGAAATCCAGGCCGGCCTCGCGGCCGACGGCGTTGCCATCGAAGTCGGTCCGGTTGAGCGCATCGGCGCGCGAGGACCTATGATGTCGGTCTATTTCCGCGATCCCGACGACAATCTGGTCGAGGTCAGCGAATATCTGAAGTAGGCACCGCGCCGGAAGGATATCGTCTCGGCCCCGGATGGTGACCTTGTCGAAGCCGGCCGGAACCCCTGGCCGCATATCGGTCATCCGGCTGCGACAATTAGCCGAAACCACTTCTCAAATTCGCCGCGATTGTCCGATGTGGAGAAGATGGATCTGACCAAAAATCTGGCGCTGCGGACGCTGAGCGTACGGCCTTCGGTTGTTGTTGGGCTTGCGGATGGCTATATCAAAGTCGCGATTGCCTTCTGGCGACCGTAAAGCGCAAGATGTGGCGGTCGAAGCCTGGCTGGAAACAGCCGGCGTGTAAGCTGTGAACTGTCGGGAATAGGAAGAGAGTGCTTTTTCGTCGCCGCAAGCCTGATGGCCTTTTCGAGCGGGTGCGTACCTATCTGTGGCCGCGCCGTTCGTTTTCGCGCTCGCTTCAATATTTCTCCAAGCGCATTCTGCGGCTGAAGGCCACCCCGCATGCGGTGGCGGCCGGCGTCGCCGCGGGTGTCTTTGCTTCGTTCTTCCCCGTCGGTTTCCACTTCATCATTGCCGCCGTTCTGTGTTGGGTGATCGCCGGCAATCTGGTGGCCGCCGCTCTGGGAGCCGTATTCTTCGGCAATCCGCTGACTTTTCCGCTCTTGTGGGGCGCATCCTGGGAAACCGGCAAGCTCATCCTGCACGATCGCCTGCCGACACACGGTCCGCCGGCGCATCTGGGCGAGATGCTGCACACGCTGTCCTTCGCCAAACTATGGCATCCCGTCCTGGAGCCGATGCTGATCGGCGCGGTGCCGCTCGGGCTGGTGTTCGGCCTGGTGTTCTACGGCATCACGCGCTGGGGCATGAATGTCTTCCGCGAACAGCGGCGCAAGCGGCTGGCCGAGCGCGCGAGACGCCGTGAGCATTCGCCTCATCCCGGCGGAAGCGTCGGTTCCGCCGCCCAATGATCATCGGCATCGGCAGCGACCTGATCGACATCACACGCATCGAGAAATCGCTTGAGCGTCACGGCCAGCGCTTCATCCAGAGGATCTACACCGAGGTGGAACAGGCGCGTTCGGAGAACCGGCGCGCCCGCGCAGCTTCCTACGCCAAGCGCTTTGCCGCCAAGGAGGCGTGCGCCAAGGCACTGGGCACTGGTCTGGCACAAGGGGTCTTCTGGCGTGACATGGGTGTCGTCAACCTGCCCAGCGGTGCGCCGACGATGGCGCTGACCGGCGGGGCGCTGGCGCGGCTGGAAAAGATCCTGCCTCAAGGTCATCGGGCGGCGATCCACCTCACCATCACGGATGATTTCCCGCTCGCTCAAGCCTTTGTGATCATAGAGGCGTTACCGGTCGAAGAAGCGCCACATTGATTGCATCTGACGACCGGCATGGACGTTGCCCAGCGCGCGCCGAGACTCTATACCATCCAACGCACAATCGAGGACGACATGAGCGTGGCTGAAAAATCTCAGAAGAAATCCGGCGGGCTTGGCGAAACCGTCAGCGTCATCGTCCAGGCGCTTTTGCTCGCCCTGGTCATTCGCACGCTGCTGTTCCAGCCGTTCTCGATCCCGTCGGGCTCGATGCGGCCGACGCTTCTGGAAGGCGACTATCTGTTCGTCACCAAATGGTCCTACGGCTATTCACGCTATTCGCTGCCTTTTGGACCGGACATTTTCTCGGGCCGCATCTGGGGCTCCGAGCCCAAGCGTGGCGACGTGGTGGTGTTCAAGTTCCCGCCTGATCCGTCCGTCGACTACATCAAGCGCGTCATCGGCCTGCCCGGCGACAAGATCCAGATGAAGGATGGCCAAGTCTTCATCAATGGCGTTGGCGTGCCGCGCGTCAAGACCGGCCAGATCGACAATCCCGACATCACGGAAAAGGATTATCCGATCGACGTCTATCGCGAGACGCTGCCCGATGGTGTCAGCTATGACACGCTCGACCTGTCGCCGAACTCGATTGGCGACAACACCCGCGAATTCGACGTGCCCCCCGGCCACTATTTCATGATGGGCGACAACAGGGACAATTCCGCCGACAGCCGTTTCACCGTCGGTTATGTTCCGGCCGAGAACCTGGTCGGCCGCGCCAACCTTGTCTTCTTCTCGATCGCCGGCAAGGCTAGCCCGCTCGAAATCTGGAAGTGGCCGTCGCTGATGCGCGCTTCGCGCCTGTTCCACTTCGTCAACTGATGGCCTTGAAGCGCCCGACAGGCGAGACTCTGGCCGGTTTGGTGATGGCCAGGACCGGCCATGTTTTCAGGGACATCCGCTTACTTGAGACCGCCTTGACGCATTCCAGCGCGGTCAAGGCGGCAAGCAACAATCAGCGTCTTGAATTCCTTGGCGACCGGGTGCTTGGTCTTGTCGTCGCCGATATGCTTTTCGAGAAATTCCCCGATGCACCGGAAGGTGAAATCGCGCCCCGTTTCAATGCGCTGGTCGATGCAAAGACATGCTCGGAAGTCGGCATCGAGATGCAGCTGGAGAATCTGGTTCGAGCCGACGCCGCCTTGAAGGCGCGATCGCGCGGCTCTGGCGGAAATTATCTGGCTGATGCCGTCGAAGCGCTAATCGCGGCAGTTTATATCGATGGCGGTATCGACGCCGCGCGGCGGTTCGTTCTGCGTTATTGGGAGCCACGTTCGAGCACGGTTGTGACGAAGCCACTTAATCCGAAATCCGATTTGCAGGAATGGATTGCCAAGACGAGTGACGCGCGACCCGAATATGTGATCGAAAAACGCGAAGGGCCCGACCATCAGCCGGTCTTCACTATTTCTTTGCAGGTTAGCGGCTTTGCACCTTCCGTCGGTACCGGCGGCTCCCGCAGGGCGGCTGAAGAAGCGGCGGCTTCGGCATTTCTCGTGCGCGAAGGCGTGTGGGCCAATAAAGGGAGCGCGGCATGACCGCAGAAGACACTGCAGCCGCTCCCGTCACGCACTCCGGCTTCGTTGCGCTGATCGGCGCGCCTAACGCGGGCAAGTCGACGCTGGTCAACCAGCTGGTCGGCGCCAAGGTCTCGATCGTCACCCATAAGGTGCAGACGACACGCGCCATCGTGCGCGGCATCGCCACGCACGACAACGCGCAGATCGTCTTTGTCGACACACCGGGCATCTTCAAGCCCAAGCGGCGGCTCGACACCGCGATGGTGACCACCGCCTGGGGAGGCGCCAAGGACGCCGACATCGTGCTGCTGCTGATCGATGCCGAGCGCGGCATCAGGGGCGATGCTGATGCCATCCTCGAACGGCTGAAGGACGTGCGCCAACCGATGGTGCTGATTCTCAACAAGGTCGATCGGGTCAAGCACGAGGCGCTGCTGGCCCTGTCTGCGGCAGCGAACGAGAAAGTGCCGTTCCAGCGCACCTTCATGGTCTCCGCGCTGACCGGTTCCGGCTGCAAGGACCTCCTCGACTATCTGGCGCAGGCGCTGCCGGCCGGCCCCTGGTACTATCCGGAAGACCAGATTTCGGACCTGCCGATGCGCCAGCTGGCTGCCGAGATCACCCGCGAAAAACTCTATCTCAGGCTGCATCAGGAACTGCCCTATTCCTCGCACATCGAAACGGAGAAATGGGAAGAGAAAAAGGACGGCTCGGTGCGCATCGACCAGACCATCTTTGTCGAGCGCGACAGCCAGAAGAAGATCGTGCTCGGCCACAAGGGCGAGACCATCCGCGCCATCGGGCAGGCCGCGCGGATGGAAATATCAGGCATACTGGAACAGAAGGTGCACCTGTTCCTGTTCGTGAAAGTGCGCGAGAACTGGGGCGATGATCCCGAGCGCTACCGCGAGATGGGGCTGGAGTTCCCCCGCTAAGGCCGAAAAAATCCTGGCGCGTCATCGCACGGTGGCCGACCACAAGCATTGGGCGTGAGGCTAATGCATGTCGCCCGGAAGAGTCCTCGGTTCCGGGACAACGACATGCATAAAATCAGAAGCTTACAGCAGGTCGGCGAATCCGATTCGCCGCGACGTGCTGTAGAGCACGTCGCGGTTTTACGCGAACCGCGAACGGCTCCCGGGTGGCGGAAAGCAGGCCAAAGCGAAACGCCGGCTCCACCATGCGGCCCGCGATTGGCGCGAGACCAACTCAGATTCTTGGCAAGCCGCCAACGAAGCGGCGACGCGTGCTGAGGCCGGCTTTCCGCGCCGTGATCTGGATCTGCTGATGGTGTTGTTTTCGCGCCGACAGCGATACGAGGACAGAAATCACAAATTTCTCAATTTATTTTAGATTTAGAGTTTAAAAGACCGCAATTCATAGAGTAAACTGGTATATGCAGAAGGATACACTTAATTATTACAAAAATATGACGATGTTCCATTTGTGCCATTTTAAATTCAAGCAAGCTCTCATTAGTGTTATTTGTGCAACACGTATTTAATCTGTGGCGAGAATCCAGCGCATTTATGGAATTGTCATTGAAGGTGGACGATTGGTGGGTATGTTCGCCGCGAAAAGGGGACGCGGTGCGGGCCTTTTTCATTGTGGGGGTGAGGCGGGAAAACATATCCGCCAGCCACAATTCAGAAGCCATTTTTTCAAACTTGACTGGAGAGGTCAGAAAATGAACATCAAGAGCCTCCTTCTCGGCTCAGCCGCGGCTTTGATCGCGGTGTCCGGCGCGCGCGCCGCGGACGCGGTTGTCGTCGCCGAACCGGAACCGGCCGAATACGTCAAGATCTGCGACGTCTACGGCGCCGGCTATTTCTACATCCCGGGCACCGAGACCTGCCTGCGCATCGGCGGCTATCTCCGCTATGACATCGGCGTCGGCGATTCCGGCACGCTGGATGGCGTCAACAACGTTGGCGATCACATGGACGGTGGAAACCACGACACCTACTACAAGAACATGCGCTTCACGCTGAGGACGTATACCGGCCAGGAAACCGAACTCGGCACGTTGAAGACCTTCACCGAGACCCGCTTCCAGTTCGGCAACTCCTCGGGCGACTATGATGGAAGCTCCTCGACCTCCTGGCAGGCCGGCAACAAAACCACCAGCCTCAACTTCGCCTGGATACAGCTCGGTGGCCTGCGCGTCGGTAAGGATGAAACTGCATACGACCAGTTCATCGGTTACGCGGGCAACGTCATCCAGGACACGATCATCCCGTACGGCGTCAAGGACACCAATGTCGTCCAGTACTATTTCGACGCTGGCAGCGGCTTCACGGGCGTGGTCTCGCTCGAAGAAGGCACGGGCGTCAACACCATCGACAGCTATGTTCCGCATGTCGTCGGCGGCTTGAAGTACAAGGGCGACTGGGGCGCGATCACCGGTGTTGTCGCCTATGACAGCAACTACGAGGAAGTGGCCGGCAAGGTTCGCCTGGATGTCAACGTCAGCAAGGAACTGTCGCTGTTCATCATGGGCGGCTACGGCACCGACGACAACCTCACAGACGACGCACACAATGCCATCGACGTACATGGCCGCAGCCAGTACAAGCCGTGGGGCGGCAACTGGGCCGTCTGGGGCGGCGGTACCTACAAGTTCAACGAGAAGACCTCGTTCAACGTCCAGGCTTCGGCTGACGACGACAAGAACTATGCTCTCGCCGCGAACGTCGCATACACCATCGTCCCGGGCTTCACGGTCACGACCGAAGTCGACTGGGATCACTACGGCAATTTCGGCAATCCATCCATCTACGGCAACTGGTCCAAGGCCGACAAGAAGGACAGCGTCGGCGGCATCGTCCGCTTCCAGCGCAACTTCTAACGGATCGACTGACCTCACCAACCGCCCGCAGCACATTGCTGCGGGCGGCTTTTTTATGCCTCGTTGCGAGAGCCGGCACAGGCGCCAGACCCATACCTTGATTTCGCCACCCGATCGGTGAAAAGCTCCTGATATGGAATGGCGCGACGAGGGAATCATTCTCGGCACCCGCAGGCATGGCGAAACCAGCGCCATTCTCGAGGTGATGACGCGCGCCCATGGCCGCCATCTCGGCCTCGTGCGCGGTGGCCGCTCGCGCAAGCAGCAGCCTGTTCTCCAGCCAGGCAATCGCGTCGATCTTTTGTGGCGTGCGCGCCTCGACGAGCATCTGGGCACATTCCAGGCCGAAGCCATCGAGATGAACGCCGCCCGGCTGATGGACAGTGCCGTTGCCGTCTACGGCCTTCAGACGATGGCGGCGCATCTGCGCCTGCTGCCCGAGCGCGATGCCCATGGCGGCCTCTACGAGGCGCTTTCGGTGATGATCGTTCATCTCGACGACGCAGATGCCGCCGGCGAACTGGTGGCGCGCTTCGAGCTCCTGATTCTCGATGAACTCGGCTTTGGCCTCGATCTCAGCCAATGCGCCGCCACCGGCACGAGGCAGGATCTGGCCTATGTCTCGCCTAAATCCGGACGCGCGGTGTCGCGCGGGGCCGGCGCTCCGTGGCACGACAAGATGCTGGTGCTGCCCGCCTTCCTGCAGCGCGGCTCCGGCCAGCGCGCCAATCATGCGGCGATGGCGGACGCATTCCGCCTGACCGGCTACTTCTTCACCCGCCACGTCTACGAGCCGCGCGGCATCGATCAGCCCGATGCGCGCGCCGGCTTTCTGGCCGCACTGCGCAAGCACCACGCAGCGCAGAAGCCCATCGCCGGAGAGAGCGCGGCCGGAGAAATCATCCGATGAGCGAAGTCGAACTCTATCCGGGCCGGGTCTCGCCGCTCGGCCTCGGCACCATTCCTCATGCCGACATCCTGAAATACACCGGCTTGGAATTGCTGCAGCGAATCGTCGACGGCAAATACCCGGCACCACCGATCTCCTTCCAGCTCAGCTTCGCGTTGACCGAAGTATCGGAAGGTCGCGCCGTGTTCCGGGGCGTGCCGAACGAACGCCACCTCAACCCGCTGGGCGGCGTTCACGGCGGCTGGGCGGCGACGCTGCTCGATTCAGCGTTGGCGTGCGCGGTGCAGACCCTGCTCGACAAGGGCGAGGCTTACACCACTGCGGAGTTCAAGGTGGAACCTGACGCGGCCGATCACGCCCAGGACCGGTGAGGTTGTCTGCGAAGGCAAGGTGGTTCACAAGGGCCGCACGCTTGCCGTTTCGGAAGCGACGCTGAAGGATGCCGGCGGCAAGCTGCTGGCTTTCGGTACCGAGACATGTTCGATATTTCCAGCCGCCAATCTGGCGGCACGTTGAATTTTCAGCCGTTTAGCCGCCGTATTTCAATGTCAGTGAGATGAAGCGTCAGTGAAAACTGGCCTGGTTTGGGGGAACCGCCATGTTTGAGAGCCTGATCGGCCTCGTCGCCATCATTGCCTTGTTCGTCATCATTTCGCGTCAGCAGGGCCGCATCGGTCTGATCGAGCGCGAACTTGGCGCACTGCGCAGCCTCGTGCTTTCGGGCGCGGTATCGCCCACGGTCAAGCCGTCGGAACTGGAGGCGGCGCAGGGCAGGGCCGACACGGCTCCGGTGGCCAGGCCTGCCGACATCGCCCCGGCACCAATCGGCGAGCCGGCCCCCGCGCTACAGGCCACGGAGGCGGAAATCCCGGCCGGAGGGCCCGGCCCTTGGAGCGCCCCCGAGATCACACCGAAAACGCCAGAGGTCGCGCCGGCCGCAGTCGCCAAAGCCGCTCGCCAGTCCGACGTTGAAACCGCGCTCGGCACGCGTTGGGCGGTCTGGGTCGGCGGCATTGCGCTGGCTCTGGGCGGCTTGTTCCTGATCCGCTACACCATCGAGGCCGGCATTTTCGGACCCGGCGTGCGGCTCACCATGGCGGCGGTGCTCGGGTTGGTGCTGGTCGCCGGCGGCGAGTTCATTCGCCGCACCGGCTTCAAGGTACCGGTGCAAGGTATTGCCGGCGCTTATATTCCGGCGATCTTGACCGCGGCCGGCGCCTTCATCCTGTTCGGCACCGTCTATGCCGCCCATGGCATTTACGGCTTTATCGGCCCGGCGCTTGCCTTCACGCTGCTCGGTGCGATCGGCGTTGCGACCATAGCCGCCGCTCTCGTCCATGGCCAGGCGCTGGCCGGCATCGGTCTCGTCGGCGCCATGGTGACGCCGGTGCTGATCGCTTCGCAGGCGCCCAATCCGTGGGCGTTGTTCGGCTATCTCGCCATCGTGCTCGCCGCCACTGGCGTGATCGCCCGCATGCGCGACTGGAAGACGCTGATGGCGGCCGCTTTTTTCGGTACCGGCGTCTGGACCATCCTCTACATGACCGACGCACCGGGCGCGAACCTCTCCGCCATACTGTTCATCGATGCTGTGACGCTGGCTGTGCTTGCCCTTGTCTGGCTGAGCAGTCGTGGCGGCGAGACCGGACTAGCAGGGACTTTCGACTGGCCATCCATCGTGCCTGGACTGTTCGTCGCCTTCTCGGCGCTTGGCCTCTCGGTTGACCCGGTCTTCGCCGCTGCCGGTGATGCTTTGCCGGGCGCGGTGCTGCTTGTCGTGATGATAGCGGTCGCGCTCTACCGCCCACTGGCGCTGCCACTGCTTTATGGCGCGGGACTGGTGACGGTGCTGATCTATCTCGGCATCATCCCGCCAACGTCTATCGCTTCCGACTTTTCGGGCGGCGCTTTGGGTGTTGATGGGGTGCCCTTGGCCACCGCTGACGCGCTGAGCTTGCGTATCGGTATTGGTCTCGGTCTTGTTTTCGTCGCCGCTGGTTTGTGGGCCGCGCGCCGCTTCGCCGCCACGGCGCAGATCCGAGCAGCCTCTTGGGCTGCATGGGGTGTCATCGTGCCGCTGATCGTCCTGCTGGCGCTCTGGTTCACGTTCGGCAATCTCGACCGCGACTTTGTCTATGCCGCCGTCGCGGCCCTGCTGGTCCTGGTCTTCGCCGCGGGCGGCGAGTGGATCGCGCGGGCCGAGGAACCGCCGCACAAGGGGGGAGCCGCAGTGTCGTTTGTTTTGGGCGGCGCGGCAGTCGCCGGCCTCCTGATGCTGCATATGGCTTTTGATTCCGGTTGGACCACCATCCTGCTTGGTGCCGCCGCGATCGTGCCGGCGCTCGCCACGCGCTGGCGCTCCTATCCTGTGCTCGGCTGGATTTCGGTCGCCGCTGTCATCGCGGTGCTTGGCCGCGCCGCCGTCGATCCGACGATCGTCGGCGCCGAATTCCTGTCGACGACACCGGTTTTCAACTGGTTGCTGCCGGGCTACGGCGTGCCGGCGCTCGCCTTCGGCTTCGCGGCCTGGCAACTCGCCCGCACCACCGATGGCCGTCCACGCCTGGCCATGGAAGCGGCGGCGGCACTGTTTGCGCTGCTGACGCTCGCCATGCTGGTGCGTCACGCAATGCATGGCGGCGTCATCAACAGCGATGCGCCGACGCTCGCCGAACAGGCGATCTACACGCTGATCGCCGTCGGTGCCGGCGCCATCCTGATCGCCATCGACAGGCGCTCGCCAAGCTCGGTGCTGCGCTATGGTTCGATGGCGGTGGGCGTGCTCTCGGCCGCCTTCATCGTCATCCAGCATTTCCTGGTGCTCAATCCGTTGTTCACGGACGAATCGACCGGCCGGATCCCGGTCTTCAACCTCTTGTTCCTCGCCTATCTCCTGCCGGCCGTCGCCGCCGGTGGTCTGGCGCTCTATAGCAGGGGCAAGCGGCCGAAATGGTATTCGGCCATGCTGGCGCTGATGGCGGCGCTGCTTGCCTTCGCCTATGCCACGCTTTCGGTCAGGCGCCTGTTCAAGGGCGAGTTCATCGGCATGTGGAGCGGCCTTGGGCAGTTGGAGACCTATACCTATTCGGCGCTCTGGCTGGTTATCGGCGTGGCGCTGCTCACCGCCGGCGTCTGGCTGAGATCGCAGGTGCTGCGCATCGCCTCAGCCGCGCTGATCGCGGTGGCCGTCCTGAAGGTCTTCCTGTTCGACATGTCGGAACTGGAAGGGGTGCTCAGGGCGCTGTCCTTTATCGGGCTCGGCGCCGTTCTGATCGGCATCGGCCTGTTCTACCAGCGGCTGCTGACGCGGGCGGCAAAGGAGAAATTGTCGGCCGGCGAACAATAATAGCCGGAATTCAACGCTGTGCGGGAATAAACCGGCATCCGCCGGCGTTATCTCATTGCTTGGGTGACCGGAGCGGTGGACCGCTTCGCGCTGGCTGCTTGCGCCGTGCCGGGAAGGCGCGTTCTATCGGATCAACAAGGGCGACCTCAGAACCAGCGGTCATGGACGAAAAAAAGGCAGCAATCCTTGGTGAAATACCGCGCCTGCGCCGCTACGCACGCTCGCTTCTGCGCGGCCGTGATGCTGCCGACGACCTCGTTCAGGACTGCCTCGAGCGTGCGCTGTTGCGGCTCGACAACTGGCAGACGGGAGAAAGCCCCAGGAGGTGGCTGTTTACGATCATGCATCATTTGTTCATCGACCAGATGCGCAAGGTGAACCGCCGCGGCGAAGCGGCGATGCTGCCGCTGGAAGCGGGTGAGGCGGTTGCTCAGCCGCCCGAACAGTTGGAGGGCATCGCTTCGCGCGAGATCATCGACGCGTTGCAGGCGATCAGCCCCGATCGCCGCGCGGCCATTGTCATGGTTGCCATAGAAGGCTTTTCCTATGCTGAGGCCGCCAACATTCTGGGTGTTCCCGCCGGCACGCTGATGTCGCGCATCGCGCGGGGGCGTGAGGAATTGCGCGGGCTGCTGGACGACACAGCGCGCCGGCGCGCCATAAGGATCGTCGAGAAATGATCCGCCGCGATTTTTCCGAACGGGACATCCATATGGCGCTCGACGGCGAACTGCCGGCCGATGAGCGCGCCGCCTACGATGCCTGGCTCGACGCCAATCCCGAGATGAAGGCCAGGAGCGCCCGCTTCACCGCCGACCGGGAGGCGTTGCGCTCGGCCTTCGCCGGCGTGCTGGACGAGGTGGTGCCAGTGCGCTTGCGCAAGGTGGTGCTCGGTGAAGCGCCTGTTAAGGCAGCAGTGCCACGCTCACGCTGGTGGCTTGCCGCCGCCGCGGCCGTGCTTCTCGCCACGGGCGGATTTGGCGGCTACTTTGCGGGTATCGGCGGGATCGGGCAGGAGGATCCGGCGGAGGATCGGCTCGCCGAACAAGCGATCGCCGCCCATGTCATCTATGCCGCCGAGAAGCGGCACGCGGTGGAAGTGCCGGCCAGCGACAAGGATCATCTGCAGACCTGGCTGTCCAGTCGGGTCGGCCTGAAACTGGTGGCACCGGACCTGAGCGCGAACGGCTTCCAACTGGTTGGCGGCCGGTTGCTGCCGGCGGGGGAAAGCAAGGCCGCGATGCTGCTCTACGAAGACGATAAGGGCGAGCGCATATCCCTCTTCGTGACGGCGGAATCGACCGAGAATGCCAAGGGCACCTATGCTTCGGCGCGGGACGGTCCGCAGGCCGTCTACTGGCTGGATAAAGGCTATGGCTGTGCCGTCGTTGGTTCGCTGCCGCGCGAGCAGTTGGCGGCCGTGGCCAAGAGCGCGTATGGCCAGCTTCTGGCCGGTCTCTCAAGCTGAGCCGGCTGCGATCTTGCGCGGTCGGCTGGCATGAAAACAGCGATTCCGTTCAAAGCTTGTCAGCTTCCCTGCCGTCGCGGAAAGTGTCACAATTCGGCCCTAATCAAGGAGCGATAGCGCTTGATGGATACCGGCGCTTCGGCCGGTGTTTGCGACGCTTTTCGACCGGGGACGTTGCCGCAACGCAATCGAGGTTTTCTCAAGCCGCATGCCTGCCGAGATCCGCACGGCCCGCGCGTCTGACGTCGATGACCTCGCCGCCATCGAGAAAGCTGTATTCTCGAGCGACCGCATTTCCCGCCGCTCCTTCCGCCTGTTCATCGAGCGCGAGACCGCCGAGACGCTGGTCGCCGAAATCGATGGCCGCGTCGGCGGTTATGCGATCGTGCTGTTTCGCAAGGGCAGTGGGGTAGCACGGCTTTATTCGATCGCCGTCGGACCGTTTTTCGGCGGGCTCGGCATAGGCCGGCAATTGCTGGCCGCGGCCGAAGAGGCAGCCTTCGAACACGACCGCATGATGCTGCGTCTCGAAGTGCGCGAGGACAATGGCCGTGCCATCAGCATCTATGAACAGGCCGGCTACCGCAAGATTGGCCGCGAGCCCGGTTATTACGAGGACGGCGCGACGGCACTGCGCTATGAAAAAACCCTGCGCGGCGAACTTCCGGTCGCCACCAGGGTGCCATTCTATCAGCAGACCTGCGAGTTCACCTGCGGTCCATGCTGCCTGATGATGGCCATGGCCAATTTCGATCGTGGCTTCGTGCCCGACCCGGTGATGGAAATCCGACTCTGGCGCGAGGCAACGACCGTCTTCATGATGTCAGGACCGGGCGGCTGCGAACCATTCGGCCTGGCTGTCTCGGGCTACGAAAGCGGGCTTGCGGCGGAGGTTTACGTTTCCTTCTACGGCGCATTGTTCCTGCAATCGGTGCGCAGCGAGGACAAGCGCCGGGTCATGGAACTGGCACAGGTCGACTTTCGCCGCCGCGCGGAACTTTACGGCATCCCGGTGAATTACCGTCCATTCACCATCGACGATATCAGGGCGGCTCTCGCCGGGGGCAAACTGGTGCTGGTGCTGATCAGCGGCTTCCTGATGTTCGGCAAGAAGGTGCCGCACTGGGTGCTGGCCATCGGCGATGATGGCGATCATATTCTGATCCACGATCCGTGGGTCGAGGATGAAAGGCAGGAAACCATCCTTGATGCCGCCAACATTCCCGTGCCTTACGGCATCTTCATGAACATGGCGCAGTTCGGCCGCGACGGACTGCGTGCCGCCATCACTTTGGGAAAGAGATAATGACCTGGGTCATTCTTACCGGCAGGCAGAGCGATCTCGACCAGGTGGCGACGCCGCACAAGATCATCACCAATCGCGACTATCTCGCGCATCCCTCGCTGTTTCGCGGTCAGCGGCCTAAGGTCATCAACCTGTCGAACAACTACGGCTATCAGAGCCGCGGCTACTATGCCTCGCTGCTGGCGAGTTCGCGCGGCCACAAGGTCATCCCGACTGTGGAGACGATGATCGACCTGTCGGAGCGCAAGCTCTACGAGCACGCCTTGCCGGAACTGGAACTGGCGCTCAACAAATGCCGCAAGGATCTCGGCGGTGTATTTCCGGCGAAGGTCTGCATCTTCTTCGGCATCGGCCCGTCCAAGGTCTGGGACCGTTTCGCCAAGCTGTTGTTCGACTGGTTCCGGGCGCCGGCGCTCGAAGTCCATATCAAGGACAGCGCCGAATGGGCTTCGATCCGCAAGATCGGCTTCCACCCCCTGGCTCGGATGACGGAGGACGAGGAAAAAAGCTTCATCCAGTGCCTGGAGACCTACACCAACCGCGAGTGGCGCGACACCAAGGGCCGCACGCCGGCGCGCTACACCTTCGCCACGCTGGTCGATCCGCATGAGGAATTGCCGCCTTCGGAAATCTCTTCGCTGCGCTACTGGGCCAAGATCGCCGAGAAGATGGGGGTCGAAATCGAGCCGATCACCAGAAAGGATCTGGCCAAGCTCGCGAATTACGATGCACTGTTCATCCGCGAGACCACCTCGATCTCCAACCACACTTACCGCTTCGCTCGCCGCGCCCAGCAGGAAGGCATGCCGGTCATCGACGACCCGCTGTCCATGATCCGCTGCACCAACAAGGTCTATCTCAACGAACTGATGGCCTACAACAAGGTGCCGGTGCCGCCGACGGTGATGATCGCCGGCACCTCTGACCTCGAACTGGCCGCACAGACGCTGGGTTTTCCCCTCGTGTTGAAGATTCCGGATTCGTCCTTCTCGCGCGGCGTCAAGAAATGCGAGACCCTGGAGGAACTGACGCGGCTCGCGACCGAATGGCTGGAGGATTCCGACCTTCTCATCGCGCAGAAGTTCATCCCGACCGAATATGACTGGCGTGTCGGCGTGCTCGGTGGCCAGCCGCTGTTTGCCGTGCACTATCTGATGGCCAAGAAACATTGGCAGATCGTCAACCACAAGGCCAATGGCAAGCCCGACCAGGGCGGCATCAAGACCTTCACGCTGAAGGAGACGCCGGCCCATGTCGTCGAGACCGCCGTCAAGGCGGCGCGCTGCATCGGCGACGGCCTCTACGGCGTCGACCTCAAGGAGACCAAGGACGGCGTCTTCGTCATCGAGGTCAACGACAATCCAAACCTCGATCACGGCTGGGAGGATTCCGGCGAGAAGGACGAGGTCTGGGTGCGGCTGACGCAGTGGTTCCTGGAGCGTCTCGACCGGCCGGGGCGGTAGTTCATCCGAGGGGAATATGCATTTCATCGTCATCGAGGATTTCACCGGCTGCGACCGCAAGGAAATCTACCGCCGGTTCCGCGACCGGGGCCGCCTGAAGCCGGAGGAGCTTGTCGTGCATCACAGCTGGATCGCGGCTGACATGAGCCGCTGTTTCCTGCTGGTGGAGACCGATGATGTCACGTCGCTGCAGCGCTGGGTCATCGAATGGGCTGATCTGGTCGAGTTCGAGATCGTGTCCGTGGCGACCAGCAAGGACATGGTGGCGGCCTTGAGCGGGCACCTCTGACCATCTCCCTCCCGGTCAGCGCAGCGCCGGCGAGCCAACCGCGCGTTGGCATTGGTTGACCAGCCAATCGCGGAACGCGGCCACAACATCGCGGCTTGCGCTTCGCTCTGGAGCCGTCAGGCAATAGGGCTGGCGCAATGCAATCGCGCCGCCGGCCGGCCGGACCAGCCTGCCGTCCTCCACGGCTTCGGCACAATAAATCCCTTGCGCCAGCGCCACGCCCAACCCCGAAATGGCGAGGTCGAGGGCCGCGCGCGACGAATTGGCCGAAAGGCCGCGCCGTGCCGCTCGGCCAGGGTGAGCACCCGCGGCCTCGAACCAGTTGGGCCAGGACGGAAACGATGCGCCTGTCGGCCCCCAGTCGGTGTGGATGAGCGGCAGCCCGGCGAGCGGCTCGCCCGCCTTGGTGATGCCGGCAAGCCCCGGCGCGCAGACGGGATAGACGGCGTCCCGGGCGATCTCCTCGGTCGGGTGCTCGCGATAATGCGGGCCATAGGAAAGCCTGATGTCGATCAACTCGCGGTCGAACGACACCGGGTCGTCATCGCCCCGGAGCGATATGTCGGCGGCGCCGTGGCTTGCGACAAAGCCGGCGAGGCGCTGCGAGAGCCAGCCCATGGCCATGGATGGCGGCACCGACACCACCAGGCGCGGGCGGAATGCATCGGCGCCCAGTTCGCGCGAGACGCTGCCGATCTCCTGGAAGGCCACGGTCAGCCGAGGCAGCATTTCCACGCCGGCCTCGGTGAGGACAACGCGGCGGTTGATCCGATGAAACAGCTTGCGTTCCATCTGCACCTCCACGGTGCGGATAAGCTGGCTGACGGCGGCGGCCGAAACCGAAAGCTCTTCCGCCGCCGCGGCAAAGCTGCCCGTGCGCGCCGCGGCCTCGAAAGCCTGAAGTCCTTTCAGGGATGGGGATGTGGCCATGATCGCTAAATAGGTAAGGTAAGCTTATCTAAATCGCAGAAATCGTCGTTTCTGGAAAGCTTTTTCGTCGACTAGAATGGCTTCATCATTCTTCAGCATGGATCGAAGCCGATGGACCATCGCGACATTATCGCCTCATTGACACCGGAAGAGCGCAACCGCCTGACGGCCAAGTCCGATGTTGCGGGCCTGTTCCAGCTCGGCACTCACTTGGGTGCGATTATCTTCATTGGATCGCTGATCGCGGCCGAGGTCCCATTCTGGCCGTTGCTGATGCTGCCGCAAGGCATCCTGATCGTGTTCCTGTTCACGCTGCTGCATGAGACGGCGCACCGCACGGCTTTCGAAACACAGTGGCTGAACGACGGCGTGGCGCGGCTGTGCAGCCTGGCCATCGCGCTGCCGGCCGACTGGTTCCGCTACTTCCATTTCGCTCACCACCGGTACACGCAGGATCCCGAAAACGACCCCGAGCTTGCCTTTCCGAAGCCCGAAACCCTGCGGCAGTACATTGTCCACGTCTCTGGGCTTCCGGTGTGGTGGGGCCATCTCAAGACACTCTACGCCAATGCGATTGGCGGTAGTCAGGAGAGCTATGTACCGCCGAAAGGCCGACGCAAGGTGCGGGCCGAGGCGCGCGCCATGATTGCCTTCTACGCTGTCCTCATTCTGCTCGCCGTTCATTTCCGTCTCACCGTGCTTTTCTATGTCTGGATCATTCCCGCTCTGCTCGGACAGCCATTCCTGCGCCTCTATCTGCTGGCCGAGCACGGTCGTTGCCCGTTCGTGGCCAACATGCTGGAAAACACCAGGACGACGCTGACCAGCTGGGGGGTGCGCAAGCTCGCCTGGAACATGCCGTTCCATGCCGAGCATCATGCCTATCCCGGCGTTCCGTTTCACCAATTGCCGCGGTTTCATGCGCTGATCGAGCGGCATCTGAAGGTGGTCGAGCCCGGCTATGTCAGCTTCCATGAGAAATACCTGGAAACGCTGCGCTGACTTGCGCTGACGCCATCAGCCGGTCTGGCTGCGTGTCGCACGCGACTCCAGCAGGCGCTGGATGTCGACCGGCTTCGACGGCACGCCGATCAGATAGCCTTGCGCCTCGACACAGCCATTGTCGCGCAGCATGTCGAGTTGCGCCTCCGTCTCGACGCCTTCGGCCGTAACGACGATGCCAAGCTCGGCACCCAGCCCGATGATGGTCCGAACGATCGCCGCCGTGTCGCGGTTGCCCATGTCGCGAATGAATGATCGGTCGATCTTGATCTTGTCGACCGGAAAACGCCTGAGGTAGCCGAGCGAGGAATAGCCGGTGCCGAAATCGTCCAGGGCGATGCGGATGCCGAGCTCACGCAACTGGCGCAGCGTTTTCAGCACGGCCTTGCTTTCGTCCATCAGCACGGTTTCGGTGATCTCCAGCTCGAGGCGTCCAGCCGGAACGCCGGAAAAAGCCAGCGCCGAGATCACGCCGCGGGCAAACCCGTTGCTTTTAAGCTGCACGGCCGAGACATTGACCGCAATGCGTAGGCCGGGTGGCCAGCTTGCGGCCTCTGCGCAGGCTTTCCTCAGCGCCCACTCGCCGAGCGGCACGATCAGCCCGGTCTCTTCGGCGACCGGGATGAAGTCGTCCGGCGCGACAGTGCCACGCCCTGGTGAATGCCAGCGCATCAAGGCTTCCGCGCCGGTGATCTCGCCGGACGTGATGTTCATGATGGGCTGGAAATGGAGATCGAACTCCTGGCGCGGCAGTGCTGCCTCGAGGTCCACTTCAAGCGCCCTGCGGGCCTGCACGACAGCATCCATTCCGGGCTCGAAGAAGCGATACAGGTTTCGTCCTTCGCTCTTCGCCCGGTAGAGCGCCGTATCCGCGTTTTTCAGCAGCGTGTCGGCGTCCCTGCCGTCGTTGGGGAAAACGGCAATGCCCATGCTGATGCCGACATGCATGTCCCGGCTCTTGTCTCTAAATGGTTTTGCGATTGCTTCGACGATGCGCTTTGCCAGTTTTTCGGCATCGCCAATGCCCTTGAAATGGAACTGCATGACGACGAACTCGTCGCCGCCGAAGCGGGCGACGATGTCTGTTTCGTTGCGGACGCAATGCCGCAGCCTCTCGGCTACGCTTCTCAGCAGCCAGTCGCCTGCGGGGTGTCCCCAGGTGTCGTTGACCGCCTTGAAGCGGTCGAGATCGAGCGAGAAGATCGCCAACGGCTTGGCTGCCGCGTCCTCCAGCGCAAGATCGAGCCGTTCGCGAAACTTCGAGCGGTTGGGCAGTCCGGTCAGCGTGTCGTGATGCGCAAGATGGGTCATGCGCTCTTCGGTTCGGCGGCGCTCGGTCACGTCGTCGAAAGTCACCACCCAGCCGCCGCCGCTCATCGGCCGGCGTGTGACCAGAACCGTCCTGCCGTCGGTCAGATGCCGGTAGGCCGAATGCGTCTTTGCCGCCGCCAGACAGGCTTCGGTTTTGGCGACTTCGCTGTCGACGTCGATCTTCATGTAGATGCCGAGTTCCAGCAATCGTTCGAGTGCGTTGCGGTGCGTCGTTCCAAGCGGGAAGTCCTCCGCAGTGACGTTATAGAGCTCCAGAAAACGCCTGTTGCGCACAATCATCTTGCCGTCGGCGTCGTACATCAGCAGGCCTTGCGACATGTTGGCGAGTGCCGCGTCGAAACGGCGATGCTGCTCCTTGAGATCCTGCTCGGCGCGCCGCTTTTCGGTGATGTCCTCGTAGATCGAAACCCATCCACCCAGGGCAAGCGGACGGTGCGAGATGTTGATGATGCGGCCGTCAGACAGCGTCTCCTCGTAAGTTGAGGGTTTTGCCTGGTCGATATAGGGCTTGCGGATGGCGTAGAGTTCTTCGGCGCTTTGCGAGGCAACCCCGATATCGACGCTGTGCCGCAGGATATCGACGAAGCGAATGCCTGGCCGTACCACTTTGGCGTCGAGGCGGAAAATGTTGATATAATTGCCGTTGCAGATGATCATGCGCTCGTCGTCGAACATGCACAGGCCATGCGACATGTTTTCGGCAGCAGCTGAAAAGCGTTCGTTCTGCTCGCGCAGCTCATCTTGCATGCGGCGCGGGTGTTCCATGCCTCCGGCCGCCCGTTCCGGGACGACCGAACCACCCTTGACATCCACGACGGGCATGAGGCGCCCCTGCGATGCTTGATCGAACACCACACTGTTGACGCTTCCGGTTAATTTAGCGTTTTCTATCCTAGCGCGGACGTCGGAACGTGATGCCGCGACTTCTCGATCGCCGAAAACCGCTTCAGGAACGCATTCTGCGCTGAGGTCACCGAGCGTGGCGCGAAGTCGAAGCGCTCGGCGGAAAAACCGCGCGGCCGGCCGAAGAACTCGGTCGCCTCGGCGGTCGAAAACCCGGCAAGCAGCGTCGCCTCGAAATAGGCGGCGATCTGGTCGGCGCGCTTGATCTCCTTGCGCAGGATCGCACCCGGTTCCGGCGGCAGCGAGAAGCGCAGATGGATGGCGCGCTGCAGGCGCACTTCGCAGTCCTTGTAGCTGCCGCCCATCACCGACTTGAATGGCGAGATCATGTCGCCGATGACATATTCGGGCGCATCGTGCAGCAGTGCCGCCAATTGGTCGTCGGCCGAAGCCTTGGGCACCAGCTCGTTGAACAGTGCCTCGACCAGCAGTGAATGCTGGGCAACCGAAAAGGCGTGCTCGCCGCTGGTCTGGCCGTTCCAGCGGGCGACGCGGGCAAGCCCATGGGCGATGTCCGAGATCTCGATGTCGAGCGGCGAAGGGTCGAGAAGGTCGAGCCGGCGGCCGGACAGCATACGCTGCCATGCCCGTGGCGGCGCACCGGCGCGGTCTGCCGCCATCAGGCTTCCTCCGCGCCGGCGATTTCCTGCGGATAGCTGAATTTGGCCCAACTGGGGATGATGAGCGTCACCGGTACGTCACCCGCCAGGATCGGCTGCCCGGCATCGAGCGCCGCCTTCACCCTGTCGATACGGGCGATAGCGAGCCCTGTCACGGTAGCACTCGAGCCGAGCGTGCCGACCGGCCGCCCACCGGCGGTTAGCTCGGCACCCGCAGAGGGCAGGGGAAGCCCAGCCTGGACAATCAGAACGCGCCGCCGGGCGGTGCCTCGATGCTGCATGCGCGAGACGACCTCCTGGCCGACATAGCAGCCCTTCTTGAAGCCGACGCCGCCCATTTCGTCGAGCAGCACGTCATGCGGGAACGCATCGCCAAGTGCATAGTCGGCCCCGCTCTCGGCGACGCCGTGGGCAATGCGAAAGGCCTGCCACGCGCCAATGTCGCCAGCGTCTGCGGTGCCGGCATGGAAGCGCGTGACGCCTTCGTCGCCTAAGCGCCTGTCGGCAAGCGCGGTTGAATCACTTTCTGAGGCGATTGACTCTTTTCCCCAGGCGACAGTGACAAGTGCCTGTCCCGACTTCGCAATCTCGACCTTGGCGCGAAGCTTGTAGAGCATCAGCCGGCGAATGAAATCGTCTGAAATATCGGCACGGCATTCGATGCGGAAGGCGTTTTCGCCTGCCCGTGAGATCAGGAAGTCGAACAGGATCTTGCCTTGCGGCGTCAAAAGCGCGCCCGGCTTTGCCTCGCCATTGCCAAGCGTATCGAGATCGGTGGTCAGGATGTTCTGCAGAAAATGCTCGGCATCCGGGCCGGAGACGGTGATGAGCGCGCGGTCTTTCAGCAGGGCAAAGGGCATGGGGCGGATTAAAAGCCTGATCTTGCAAAACGGTTGGCCATTACGTAAGCCGCTGACACTCCCCCCGCAAGAGAGCATCACCATGACCTACGACCTCATCCTGACAGGCGGCATAGTGGTCAATCATGACGGCGAGGGGCCACGCGACATCGGCGTGAAGGGCGGGCGCATCGCCGCGATCGGCGATCTGCGCCAGGCATCGGCTGGCGAGACGATCGACTGCCGGGGCCTGCATATCCTGCCCGGTGTCGTCGACAGCCAGGTGCATTTCCGTGAGCCGGGACTGGAACACAAGGAAGACCTGGAAACGGGTTCGCGGGCCGCGGTGCTGGGCGGCGTCACCGCCGTGTTCGAAATGCCCAACACCAATCCGCTGACCACCAGCGAGGCAACGCTTGCCGACAAGGTCCGGCGCGGCAGCGGCCGCATGCATTGCGATTTTGCTTTCTGGGTTGGCGGTACTCGCGACAATGCCAGGGACGTCGGCGAGCTCGAACGTTTGCCGGGGGCTGCGGGAATAAAGGTCTTCATGGGATCGTCCACCGGTGACCTGCTGGTCGAGAACGATGAAGGCGTCGCCTCGATCCTGAGGAATACCCGCCGTCGCGCCGCTTTTCATTCGGAAGACGAGTTCCGGCTGCGCGAGCGCCTGGACGAGCGCGTCGAGGGCGATCCGTCATCGCATCCGGTCTGGCGTGACGAGATCGCCGCCTTGCGCTGCACCGAGCGGCTGGTGCGCATCGCGCGCGCCGTTCGTGCCCGCATCCATGTCCTGCACATCTCGACCGCCGAGGAGATCCTGTTCCTCGAACAGCACAAGGATGTTGCGACCTGTGAAGCCACGCCGCACCATCTGACGCTGAGCGCCGACGACTATGCGCGGCTTGGCACGCTGATCCAGATGAACCCGCCGGTGCGGGACAAACGCCATCGCGACGGCGTCTGGCTTGGCATAGCGCAAGGCATCGTCGACGTGCTCGGCTCCGACCACGCGCCGCACACGCTGGCCGAGAAGGCAAAACCCTATCCGGCCTCGCCGTCGGGCATGACCGGCGTGCAGACGCTGGTGCCGATCATGCTCGACCATGTCAACGCCGGCCGGCTGAGCCTGCAGCGCTTCGTCGATCTCTCCAGCCATGGCCCGCAGCGCATCTTCGGCATGGCCAGAAAAGGCCGCATCGCCGCCGGCTATGACGCCGACTTCACCATTGTCGACATGAAGCGGCGCGAGACCATCACCAACGCGCAGGCCGGCACGAAAGCCGGCTGGACCCCCTATGACGGCAAGCAGGTCACGGGATGGCCGGTCGGCACGGTCATTCGCGGTCAGCGCATTATGTGGGACGGCGAAATCGTAACGCCAGGCCAGGGCACGGCGGTGGAGTTTTCCGAGGCGCTGCCGGGTTAGCCACCTGTGGCTGTGCGTCACGTCTTTGATTTTTAAGCATTCCGCATTATGTTCAAGGCATCATTCGGACACATGTCGCGCCTATGATTGACCCCGCCGAGTTTCCAGAGCTGCAAGCGCTCTTGTGGAATCGCGATGTCGCGCGACTGATCCCGGCCAACGAAGCATTTGCGTTGTACGGGCGCAATTGGCGCTTTGTCGATCAGACACGGCTTACGACGCGCGAGAAATTGCTTATCCAGAATCTCGCCAGGGAATTCGGTCAGGTATCCTTCTGACTGCCGGCTGAATTGTCCTCCCGGGCTGTTTTTTGCATCGTATCTGCAACATCAATCCGGACACGTCGCGTGCGCTAGCGGTGCTATTTCGATTCTTCGAAACGAAAGCATTCGCATTTGCCCGGATGCCGACGTCAGTGCAAAACCTGCCGGCCCGCTCAAATAGCAACATCGTCCACGATGCTGTTCGCATCCTGGCGCAACCAGGGGGCCTTCAGTCGCCGGCGACGAAGAAGGTCCATTGCCCGGCTGGCGTAATGCCGACGCGATAGAAGATGTAGGCTCCGAACTGCTTCATGTCGTCGAAATCGCCGGCGGTGACGATCTTGAACAGCTCGACCCGTTGCTTGGCGTCGAGCTTGTCCAGCGGCAGCGCGAAGAAATACGGCCAGACATAGAGGTCCTGTGGCGTGCCTGCATCGACATGGACGTAGCCTGCGGAAAGCACCTCCTCCAGAATGGCCAGGATCTCCTGGCCGTCAGGGTCGCCGGACAGCCCCTTGAGGAAGGTGATGGCGTCGCCGTCGATGTCGGTCAGCGACAGCTGGGTCATGCTGTCGCCCTTGCCGATCAAAGGCCTGAGCTTCTCGATGTCGCCGCTCTTGCAGGCCTCGATGATCAAGTCATGCATGCGCCGCACGGGCTCGGGCAGCTTGCCGAGATCATAGACGACTTCCGGCAGAGGTGCCTCGGGATCGACACGCGGCCTGTTGCTGCCGCCATCCGATGGGCCGTCCGGCTCAGCGGCGTCGGGAGCGGCCGGCTGGCTTGTCGAAGGCGGCGTTCCCACCGGGTCAGGCATGGGAATCGCGCTTCCGGGCGGCGAAACATCGTCCTCCGACGGTGTGGCTGGCGCGGGGAGCTCTTCGCGTTTGATCTCGCTCAGCGCTTGAGCCGGACTGCTGGCCAGGCAAGCCGTGAAGGCAACCGCGGCACAGCAAGCAGCGAGGCGGATGTAGAGGCCCAAGCCCTTCGGCTTGCCTGACATCGGAAAATTCACTGCCCGTATCTCCCTACTTCCGGGCATGACACCCGAACGGCATTCGATCGTCAGAGAACCTGATATCGGTTCAGTGCCGCAGCCGCTCAGGTTCGAAGGCGCCTGCGATCACCTTCTCGCGCATGCGGTCGAGCAGGGCAAGGGCCGAGGTTTCGCCGTTGGCGCGCAACATTTCACCGAATGCCGTCTCAAGGGCCGCCTCGGCGATGATTTCTGGCTCAATGCCGGCCGAGAGGCCTTCCGCCCAGGCTTCGCTGTGGCTCTCAACCGCCGTCAGGCGCTTCTCTTCCCTGACCAGCGCGTCGATGTCGTTGGCAGCATGTTCCATAAGCGATGTCCACCCTTCCAAGCGGCAACCCATCAGTGTGGATCAGGCTTGATCTGTTCCATTCATAGGCAGCTTCAAGTAAGTATCTGTAAATACGACATTTTTTTGATCGTCATTTACAGGGGCCAACTGTGTTTGGCGAAGCTGCGTTTCAACCCGGATCAAACTTAGCCGATTAGCCTGGCCTGCGGGGCGAAAACCTTCAGTTTGAGTTAATTGCGCCTTCGCGTGATAACGTTTGATTAACGCTGTTGCAGAAGTGCAACATCAGAATTGCACCAAGATGTGGGCGGCGACAAGCCGGATATATCGAGATCCCTGGCGGCGGGCCTGATATCTGTTGATGAATGCTCAGTTGCCATACCGGGAGGCGATATCGCGCGACAGCGTCTCGCCTTCTTTCATGTAACGGCTGATGGCTTCAGTGGCCGAAGCGGTGCACTGGGTGTAAGTGCCGCCGAAGGAACGGTAGCCGCGATTGAAGCTGGCGATGAAGCGGGCGCGGCGCTCTGGGTCCGGGTTTTCCGAATCGAGCAGTTTTTCCATCTCGCCACGCCACTGGTCGCCCTTCTCCCCGCACAGATTGCGCAGGAAATGCAGCGACCCAAGAACTTCTGCCAATCGCATCAGCCCCGGCTCGAACGGCGACTCGGCACTGAAGGCAGGCCGCACCGGGACGACCGCGCTGACGGCAAGGCAAATGGCAACGAGCATTGACGGACGATTCATAAACCTCCTCTGCCTGACGGCTTAGGCCTTGTGGTCTGCCTGATGGCCTGAGACGTCGTGGCTGGCGAGACAACATAAGCCTTGTGACGAAACAATTTGTCGCCTGCAAGGCAGTTTTTCAGTGCCGCGTCAGCGGGCTTGAACGGGACCGAGGAGTTCCTCGGCGACCGCGAACACCGAGCCGGCGAGCGGCAGCAGGGTCATCTCCTTGAGTGTGTAGAAGGCAGCTGTCTCGGCGTCGTCGCGGGCCTCGGCCTCGCCACCGGCATAGATGGCGCCGAAGACCGTGAGGAGATAATCGACCGGGTGGCTGTCTTGCCTGCCGTCGATGTGGATTTCCCGAAGCGGGCGAAAGCCGGCGGCGCGCAAGCCGGTCTCTTCCATCAGTTCACGCCGTGCCGCGTCCTCCAGCGTCTCGCCGGCTTCGACCTTACCGCCGGGAAAGGCGTAGAGCCCTTGCGAGGGCGAACGCGCCCGCTTGACCAAGAGTGCGGTGTCGCCGCGCACGACGGCTACGGAAACGGCCGGAAGTACCTTGCGTGCTGTGTCCATCGATCCTTGATCAACTCATTTGAGAGACAGGTCTTTTGTGGACCGACAGCATGGGCAAGCTTTAGCGGTTGCGCAACGCCGGTTCGATCGCCACTTTCAACACCGAACTATTCGAAAGACACAATCGATCATGTGCGGACGTTTTGCCTTGACCGCCACGCCGGACCAGACCGCTGCCTTGCTGGGCCTTGCGGAGCTGGAGGATTTCCCGGCCCGCTACAACATCGCACCGACACAGCCGGTCCTGATGGTGACCGCTGGCGTGCCGCGAGCCCCAGGCTCCAATCTGCCGGACCGACAGCCGATGCTGGTGCGCTGGGGCCTGATCCCAGCTTGGGTGAAGGACACCAGGGAGTTTCCGCTGCTGTTCAACGCGCGCTCCGAAGGTGCGATCGAGAAGGCCTCGTTCAAGGCCGCCATGCGCCATCGCCGCGCGCTGGTGCCGGCGTCCGGTTTCTACGAATGGCGGCAGACCGGAGGCAAGAAGGGGCAACCCTATTGGATCCGGCCCAGGCATGGCGGGTTGATCGCCTTTGCAGGTCTGATCGAAACCTATGCCGAGCCCGGTGGCTCGGAGATGGACACCGGCGCTATCCTGACCGTCAACGCCAACGCCGATATTGCCCATATCCATGACCGCATGCCGGTGGTGGTCGATATTTCTGACTTTGCCCGTTGGCTGGATTGCCGCACGCTCGAACCACGCGATGTCGTCGATTTGCTGCGGCCGGCGCAGCCCGATTTCTTCGAGGCGATCCCTGTCTCCGACCTCGTCAACAAGGTTGCCAACACTGGACCGGAGATTCAAGAGAGGGGCGAAATCGGGCCGGAACCCGAGAAGGTCAGGCGCCAGAAACCTGGCGCGGACGACAGTCAGATGAGGCTGTTCTAGCGAAGCCGGTCGAAGTCTAAGTTCAGGACGCCTGTTCTCGCCCTCATCGCCGGCGATTGCGCCAGCCGCGTCATCTCAGGCAGCGCGAGGCGACACGATCTTCTGCGCCGGCTTCTTCTTCTTGGCGGTGTGAAGAAGGGCGGCGACGATGGCGGCCGGGCCGATTGCGCGATAGTGGTTGGCCAGCGCCGGTTGCTTGGCGCGGTTGGCTTCCTGCTTGCTTCGAGGCATGTTTCTCTTCCCTGGTAACATTTCCGTGTCTGCGTTTGCTGGTTGATTCCGACCAAATCGTGACGCGTGGTGATCTAGCCGGCGAATGTTTCATGACTGTGCCGACATGTTTAATAAAATGTTTCACTGACTGATTCCGCGTGACCGGGCGATGCGTTTGCCAGCCCTCGCTACCTTTTTCCCGGGATCCGCGACTTGACGGCAACACTGGTCAGGGCGATAAAGCCGCCGATGAAAACGTCTTTCGCCATTTGTGGCATTTGCATTATTGGCTAGCCTCGCGCTGGTCCGGACGTTTTCGCCTCATCTTCCCCAGAGTGGACAAACGCCCCGGCCAGCAGGCTGGAACCTGATTTGCGCCTCGGCGCTGGGCTGGCTCCATCCAGACAAGAAGTTCTGAACGGGAAGCATCGAATGTCTGACGCATCAAAGGGCCTGCGCCTCTACAACACGCTGACGCGCACGAAAGAGGGCTTCGTGCCGATCGATCCGCTTGACGTGCGCATGTATGTCTGCGGCCCGACCGTTTACGACTTCGCCCATATCGGCAACGCCAGGCCGGTGATCGTGTTCGACGTGCTGTTCCGCTTATTGCGCCACCTCTACGGCGAGACGCACGTGACCTATGTGCGCAACATCACCGACGTCGACGACAAGATCAACGCGCGGGCGCTGCGCGATTTCGGCGGCGAGATCGCTTCGGGAACCCTTTCGCTCAACGAAGCGATCCGACGGGTGACCGAAAAAACGGCCGACCAGTTCCACAGGGATGTCGCGACGCTTGGCTGCCTGGAGCCGACGGTCGAACCGCGCGCCACCGAATTCGTCGAACCGCGCGCCGACGGCAAGGCTGATATGATCACCTTGATTAAGCGCCTGATCGAACGCGGCCATGCCTATGTCGCGGCAGGCGAAGTTCTGTTCGATACGGCCTCGATGCCCGACTACGGTCAATTGTCGAAGCGCAATCTCGACGAGCAGCAGGCCGGCGCCCGCATCGCCGTCGACGCCCACAAGAAGAACCCCGGCGATTTCGTGCTGTGGAAACTGTCATCGCCGGAAGAGCCCGGCTGGCAAAGTCCATGGGGCAGGGGCCGGCCCGGCTGGCATATCGAATGCTCGGCCATGTCGGCCGCCTATCTCGGCGAGGTCTTCGACATCCATGGCGGCGGCCTCGATCTGATCTTCCCGCATCATGAGAACGAGATCGCCCAGTCGCGCTGCGCCCACGGCACCGATGTCATGGCCAATGTGTGGATGCACAATGGTTTCCTGCAGGTCGAGGGCCAGAAGATGTCGAAGAGCCTCGGCAATTTCTATTCGATCCAAGAATTGCTCGAGACCGAGACCTTCGGCGGCCGCAAATGGCCTGGCGAGGTGCTGCGGCTGGCGATGCTGATGACGCACTACCGGGAGCCGATCGACTTTTCCGTGCGCAAGCTTGAGGAGGCGGAGAACACGCTCCGCAAATGGAAACGCGCGTCGGACCTGGCGCCGGCTGCGGGAAGCCAGGTGCCGGCGGAAGTCGTGGAGGCGCTGTCGGATGATCTTGCGACCTACGCGGCCTTCCAGCAACTGACCCAGCTTGCCGGCGAGGCGACCGACTTCAGCGGCGCTGGCGAGAATGGCGCCGCGGCTTCCTTGAAAACCTCGCTCGCGTTCCTCGGTTTCGACGTCGGCGCGGCCAAGGTCGACGAGGCCGCGATTGCGGAAACCATCGCCAGGCGCCTGCAGTTCATCGCTGCCAAGAACTGGGCCGAGGCCGACCGCATCCGCGATGAACTCCTGGCGCAAGGCGTGCAGTTGAAGGATGGCAAGGATCCGGTCACCGGCGAGCGCGTGACGACGTGGGAGGTGAAGCGGTGAGGGTGGCGCCAGGCACCTTTGCGGTTTTGGCGGGGGCGCCGGTGACAGCCGATCTCCCCCCTTGCGGGGGAGATGTCCGGCAGGACAGAGGGGGGTGTGACGGAACACCGGCGTTTCCGTTTGTTCACCCTCGCTGCAAACATTTATTGAGAAGGCAGTGGTCGCAAGCTGATAGGTCGGCGGGACACCCCCCTCTGCCCTGCCGGGCATCTCCCCCGCAAGGGGGGAGATCAGCTCTCGTCGCCGATTTCGCTAATTGCCGGCGAAGGGGTGTTTGATGGGGCACGATCTCGTTCCGTCCCGTCAGCGCAAAAACGCAAAATCCATGCGGCGCGTGATGACCGATGCCGAGCTGAAGCTTTGGAATGAGTTGCGTGCTCACCGGCTGATGGGAATGAGCTTTCGGCGGCAGGTGCTGATTGGGCCTTATATCGTTGACTCTGCTTGCTCGGCCCATCGTTTGATAGTTGAAGTTGACGGCAGCCAGCATGCCGGCGCGGAACATTCAAGACGTGATCAGGCAAGAAGCGCTTATCTGAGCGCCAGCGGCTGGACTATCCTGCGCTTCTGGAATGACGACGTGATCCGCAATATCGACAATGTCTGCCAGCACATCGTTATCGCGGCCGGTCTGGCCGGCGCCGAAGTGCCGGAGCCAGCAACGGAGGAGCTCGTTTCATGATCGACCATCTCGGCATCACCGTTTCCGATTTCGATGCCTCCAAGGCCTTCTACGACAAGGCGATGGCGCCGCTGGGTGGCTCGCTGCTTTATATGGTGCCGCAGGAATACACTGGTGGCGCCAAGGTCGGCGGCTATGGCCGCGACCGGCCGGTGTTCTGGTTGAGCGCGGCCAGGGAAAAGCCCCGAGATCATCAGCACGTCGCCTTCACCGCGCGCAGCCGCGCCGAGGTCGACGCCTTTCACGCCGCCGCCCTTGCAGCCGGCGGCAAGGACAATGGCGGACCGGGCCTGCGTCCGCACTATCACCCCAACTATTACGGCGCCTTCGTCCTCGATCCCGACGGCAACAATGTCGAGGCGGTCTGCCATGATCCGGAGTGAAAACCAATGAGCCTCGACAACCGGCCTGTCTACACAGGCGGCTGCCAGTGCGGTGCGGTGCGCTTCCGCGTCGAAGGCGCGCTCGGCGACGCCTCGGTCTGCCACTGCCGCATGTGCCAGAAGGCCAGCGGCAATTTCTATCTGCCGCTGGTCTCGGTGCGCGGCGCCAAGGTCGACTGGACGCGCGGCGAACCCAAGCGGTTCAGTTCCTCCAATGTCGTATGGCGCGGTTTCTGCGCCGAATGCGGCACGCCGCTGACCTTCGAGGCGCCCGACGGCATGGCTCTGGCGATCGCCGCCTTCGACGATCCGGCTGGTATCGCGCCGACCATCCAGTGGGGCACGGAAGCAAAACTGCCCTATGTGGATTCCATTCCGCGATTGCCGGGCGAGGACACGATGGCGGATATCGGCTCGGCTCCTTATCTCGCCGAGCTCGTCTCCTATCAGCATCCCGACCACGACACCGACCAATGGCCGCCGGAGGAAAGACCATGACCGAAACTGTCCGAACCGGCGGCTGCCAATGCGGCGCCGTGCGCTTCCGCATCAAGGGGGCGCTGGGACGTGCGTCCATCTGCCATTGCCGCATGTGCCAGAAACAGTTCGGCTCCTTCTTCGGCGCGCTGGTGACGGTACCCAAGGATGGCGTCGAATGGACCCATGAAGAACCAAGTTATTTCCAGTCTTCGGTCAACATCGATCGCGGCTTCTGCGCCCGTTGCGGCACGCCGCTGACCTACCGGCAGCCCGGCGGGCTCGAGATCGCCATCGGCGCCTTCGACGACCGCTCGGATCTGGCGCCGCGGATCCAGGTCAACTATGCGGCACGGCTGCCTTGGGTCGAGACGATCTTCGACCAGCCTGTCCACCAGGATCCCGATTATTACGCGCGGCAGGAGCAGATCATCTCCTTCCAACACCCCGATTACGAAACGGCCAACTGGCCGCAACAGGGCCTGAAAATATGAGCTTGCGCACCCTCTACCCGGAAATCGAACCGTTCGACTCGGGGATGCTCGATGTCGGCGACGGCCATATGGTCTATTGGGAGCGGTCGGGCACTGAGGGCGCCAAGCCGGCCGTGTTCCTGCATGGTGGGCCGGGCGGCACCATTTCGCCAAAACACCGGCGGCTGTTCGACCCCAAGCTCTACGACGTCATCCTTTTCGATCAGCGCGGCTGCGGAAAATCGACGCCAAACGCCTCGCTGGAGGCCAACACGACATGGCATCTCGTTGCCGACATCGAGCGACTGCGCGAAATGGCCGGCTTCGATAATTGGCTGGTGTTCGGCGGTTCCTGGGGCTCGACGCTGGCGCTCGCCTATGCCGAGACACACCCTGATCGCGTCAGCGAACTGGTGGTGCGCGGCATCTACACGCTGACCCGCGCCGAGCTCGAATGGTACTATCAATTCGGCGTCTCGGAGATGTTCCCCGACAAATGGGAGCGTTTCCTGGCGCCGATCCCACAGGCCGAGCGCGGCGACATGATGGCAGCCTACCGCAAGCGGCTGGTCGGGTCCGACCGAAAGGTGCAGATCGAGGCCGCCCGCGCCTGGAGCCTGTGGGAAGGCGAGACGATCACGCTGCTTCCTGAACTCGAAACCAGCGGTCCGTTTGGCGAGGACGACTATGCCGTCGCCTTCGCCCGCATCGAAAACCACTATTTCGTCCATGCCGGCTGGCTCGAGGAGGGACAGTTGCTGCGCGATGCCGGGAAGCTCAAGGACATCCCCGGCACCATCGTCCACGGCCGCTACGACATGCCGTGCCCGGCGCGATACGCCTGGGCGCTGCACAAGGCCTGGCCGAAGGCGGACTTTCATCTGATCGAAGGCGCCGGCCATGCCTATTCGGAGCCCGGCATCCTCGACCGGCTGATCCGCACGACGGACAAGTTTGCGGGCAAATGACGATGAGCCGCGAGCGCCTCTATCTCTTCGACACCACGCTCCGCGACGGCCAGCAGACGCCGGGCATCGACTTTTCGGTCGAGGACAAAATCGCGATTGCCAAACTGCTCGACGAGTTCGGCTTCGACTATGTTGAAGGTGGTTATCCCGGCGCCAATCCGACCGACACTGCATTCTTCCAGCAGAAGCGCACGGCACGCGCAAAATTCGTTGCGTTCGGAATGACCAAGCGGGCTGGGGTCTCAGCCTCTAACGATCCGGGGCTGGCGGCGCTTGTCCAATCGAAATCGGACGCCATCTGCTTCGTCGCCAAGAGCTGGGACTACCATGTTCGCGTGGCGCTGGGTTGCACCAACGAGGAGAACCTCGACTCCATAAAAGTGTCCGTCGAGGCATCGGTCGCTTCGGACAAGGAAGCGATGGTCGATTGCGAGCATTTCTTCGATGGCTTCAAGGCCAATCCGGACTATGCGCTGGCCTGCGCAAAGACGGCCTATAACGCTGGTGCGCGCTGGGTGGTGCTATGCGACACGAATGGCGGCACGCAGCCCTCGGAAGTGCGGGCAATCGTCGAGAAGGTTATCGCCGCGGGCATTCCGGGAGAGCATCTCGGCATCCATGCCCATGACGACACCGGCCAGGCGGTGGCCAATTCCCTTGCCGCCGTCGAGGCCGGCGTGCGCCAGATCCAGGGCACGCTGAATGGCATCGGCGAACGTTGCGGCAACGCCAATCTGATTTCGATCGTGCCGACACTGGCGCTGAAGCCGGCTTTCGCCGACCGCTTCGAGACGGGAATCTCAGCCGGAGCGCTGACCGGCATTTCGCGCCTGTCGCGCGCCTTCGACGAATTGTTGAACCGCGCTCCGGAAGCGCAGGCGCCCTATGTCGGCTCGTCCGCCTTTGCCACCAAGGCGGGTATCCACGCTTCGGCGCTGGCCAAGGAGCCGGCGACCTATGAGCATGTGGAGCCGCAAGCCGTGGGCAACCGCCGCCGCGTCATGGTCTCCGACCAAGGCGGCAAGGCCAATTTCCTCGCAGAGTTGAAGCGGCGCGGCATCGATGTGCCGAAGGACGACCATCGGCTCGACGCCCTGATATCGGTGGTCAAGGAGCGTGAGGCCTCGGGCTACGCCTATGAGGGCGCCGACGCCTCATTCGAACTCCTGGCGCGCAAGATGCTGCATGGCCTGCCCGAATTCTTCCACGTCACTTCGTTCCGCTGCATGATTGAACGCCGCTTCGATGCCAATGGCCAGTTGAAGACGGTGTCGGAAGCAGTGGTCAAGGTGCTGGTCGAGGGCGAGGAGAAGATGTCGGTGGCCGAGGGCCATGGCCCCGTCAACGCGCTCGACATTGCGCTGCGCAAGGATCTCGGCAGATACCAGAACGAGATCGCGGATCTCGAGCTTGCCGACTTCAAGGTGCGGATCCTCAATGGCGGCACCGAGGCCATCACCCGCGTGCTCATCGAATCGCATGACGGTACCGGCGCGCGCTGGTGGACGGTCGGGGTCTCGGAAAACATCATCGACGCGTCGTTTCAGGCGCTAATGGATTCGATCGTCTACAAGCTGATGAAGAATCGCGAGATGGCGGGGCTGGTGGCGGCGGAGTAAGTTTGAACCATCAGCGAAAGTCCATTGATCCATCAGAACTTTGCGATGGTCTTGCCAAGATTACTGGGCCATAGCGTTGGGCCATGGCCGCTGAAGCAATTACTCCCGATGCAGAATCGAAAGCCCGCCGCGGCTTCTTGCTGGCGCTGGGTGCCTATCTCTTGTGGGGGTTGCTGCCCTTCTACATGAAGGCGGTGGCGCATCTGCCGCTTGCCGAGGTGATTGCACACCGCATCGTCTGGTCGGTGCCGATTGCCGCGGCGGTCCTGGTCTGGGCCGGCCGCACGGCCGACTTCAAGGTGGCGATCCGCTCGCCTCGCACCATCGCCATGGCGGGGCTGACGGCGGCGCTGATCTCGGTCAACTGGGGCATCTATGTCTGGGCGATCGCGGTCGACCGCACCGTCGAGACGGCATTGGGCTATTACATCAACCCACTGGTGAACGTCGTGGTCGGCGCACTGCTGCTCGGCGAGCGGCTCGACCGGTTGCAGATCGCGGCGGTGGTGCTTGCGGCGGTCGCCGTCGCCGTGCTGACAATCGACGGCGGCAAACTGCCCTGGGTGTCGCTGGCATTGGCGTTTTCCTTCGCCGCCTACGGCTTCTTCCGCAAGACGCTGCCGATCGGTCCCAGCCAGGGCTTCCTGCTCGAAGTGCTTTTGCTGTCGGTGCCGGCGCTGGGCTACATCGTCTTCCTTATCGCCACCGGACAGGACCATTTCGTCTCCAGCAATGGCACCGACACCGCGCTGCTCATCGGCTGCGGGCCGGTGACGGCCGTGCCGCTGCTGCTGTTCGCCTTTGGCGCCAAGCTGCTGCGCCTCTCGACCATCGGCATCATGCAGTACATAGCGCCGACCATGGTGTTTCTGATTGCCGTGCTGATCTTCGACGAGCCGTTCGGCACCACGCAAGCCATCGCCTTTGCCCTGATCTGGGCGGCCCTTGCGGTCTATTCCTGGTCCATGCTGGCGACGGCGCGCCGGGCTACAGCTGTCCGAGCCGCCTGACGAAAAGATAGGTCACGCCCGCGATCAGCAGCGACGCGCCCGTGATCACCCAAAAACCCAACGGGGTGTTGACCAGCGGCAAACCGCCGACATTCATGCCGAACAGGCCTGAGATGATGGTCATCGGCAACAGCACCGCCGTCATCACCGAGAGCACGTAAAGCAGCCGGTTCGACTGCGTCGTCAGCTTGGCCATCAGCTCGTCCTGCAGCAGCCGCGTGCGCGCCTGCAACTGCTCGCCGTCATAGTGCAGTGTCTGTGCGCGGTGCGAAAGCCGCGCCGCCATGTCGTTGATCGAATCCGGCAGGTCGTTGCGGTGCGAATGGTCGAGATGGCGAAACAGGTTGGTCAGCGTCGCCATCTGCCGGTGGATGACCACCAGGTGCCGGCGTGCATCGACCAGCGCCTGCCGCTCATTGTGCCATGCGTCGCAGACGATGCGGTCCTCAATGCCGTCGAGACTGTCGCTGAGTGCCGCGAGTTCCGTCGCCATCCCGTCGAACGACTGGCCGACGACAGCCTCGATCAGCTCGGCCGGAGAGCGGAACTTGCGCGATCCGTTCTCGATCGCCTTGCGGATGTTGTCGACCGATTGCAGCGGCTGTTTGCGAGCGCCGACCAGCATCCTGTCGTTGAGGGCGAAGCGGAAATGACCAAGCCCGCCGGCTTCCGCCGAATAATCATGGCGCAGGTCCGGCAGATCGCCATAGAGCCAGTCATCCTCGAGGTCGATGTGGCAGCCATGACTGGCGGTCAGGAAGGCTTCGCGCACCGGTGCCGGCAAGGCCTGATCGGCGCCGATCTCGTGGCGGGCGCGCATGTCGGAAAGCTGGTAGCTGCGCCATGTCCAATGCGCTGCGGCGGTATCCCTGGTCCGCACCCCCTCGGTGGTAAAGTGGTAGATGAAGAACAGACCGTGCTCATCGGGCAGGTAAGGCGACAGGTCAGTGCCTTCGGAGGGGATGGCGATGTTCATGGCGGCTTCGCCGGTCTCTGATGCGGTCGGGGTCGCGGGGGCGGCCAAGCGCGATTTCTAGCATGGCATCCCCGATTTCGTGTGACTGTTTCGTGACGGCGTGCCCCCTTACAGGACGCTGGTGATCCCGCCATCCACCAGCAGCGTCTGTCCGTTCACGAAACTGGCGGCGTCGGACGCCAGGAACACGGCAGCGCCCGCGAGTTCCCTCACTTCGCCCCAGCGCCGCATCGGCGTGCGAGCGGTCAGCCAGGCGGAGAATGTCTCGTCGGCGACCAGCGCGGCGTTGAGCTCGGTCTTGAAATAGCCCGGCGCGATGGCGTTGATACGCACGCCGTGCTGGCCCCATTCGCCGGCCATCGACTTGGTCAGCATGGTGATGGCGCCCTTGCTCGCCGCGTAGGGCGCGATCGAGGGGCGGGCGAGCACGCTCTGCACTGAGGAGACATTGATGATCGCCCCCCTTTGGCGCGCGATCATGCCCTTTACGACGGCCCGGCTCACCTTGAACACGCCGTCCAGGTTGGTGGCCATCAGCGCGTCCCAGTCGGCGTCGCTGAAGGTCTCCAACGGCGCCCGTCGCTGGATGCCGGCATTGTTGACCAGGATGTCGATCGGTGCGGTGCCGGTTTCCGCCGCCGCAATTGCCTGGTCGACCGACTGGGTGTCGGTCACGTCGATCACCGCTTCCGTGATCGAATGGCCCGCGGCGCGCAACTTGTCCGCGGCCGCTTTCAGATCGTCGGCCTTGCGGCCGCCGATCGTGACGCGCGCGCCGGCGCTAGCAAGCGCCTCCGCGAAGGCGAGGCCCAGGCCACGGCTGGCGCCGGTGATGAAGGCATGCTTGCCTTCGAGGCCGAACAGTTGGCCGAGATAGTCGGTAGAATGCAATTTGCACCTTCATCGGTTGCGATTTGTCGCCCGTCAGTCGAAGGCTCGTTCGGCCCTTGGCAAGCGGCAGCGCCAGCGTGCCGCTTGGCTTGATGAGATGCAAGGGCGCTTGTCGGCCTGGCGGTCTGGCTGACGACCTCGATTGTCGCGGCCGTCCGGCCTCAGCGCTTCGGCCCAAACCCCGGATAGGGGTTGAGTGGCACGATCGCGGCAATGTCCATCATGCCAGCCTTGACCAGTGGCAAGGTGGCCAGATGGCCGCGCACATCGGCATCGCTGCCGACTTCGAACATCATGCCGCTGCCGGGAATGTCGCCGATCTGGGGCAAGCTGCTCGGAGGGAGTAGGGAGCAGGCAGTAGGGGGAAGTGTACGCTCCGACACTGCAAACCTACTGCTCTACTCCCGTAACCTTACATCTTGTCGATCACCGACTGGACGCCCTCGGTCGGTGCGTCGACCGAGGAGCCCGCGACCATGATAGCGGCGACGATGGCCTCGGGGTCGTTGACGACCAGCGGCTTCACACGCTGCGCGGTATGAATGAAGCCTTCCGCCGCCATGTGATCAAGCAACGCCGTCATCGGATCCCAGAATCCGTTGACGTTGCCGAAGACGATCGGTTTGCGGTGATGGCCAAGCTGCGCCCAGGTCATGATCTCGACGATCTCCTCGACTGTGCCGATGCCACCAGGCAGCGCCACAAAGGCGTCGGATTTCTCGAACATCTTGTGTTTGCGCTCGTGCATGTTGTCGGTGATCGACAACTCGTCGAGCCGGTCAAGCGCGGTTTCGGTTGCTTCCTTGTTGATCAGGAAGCGCGGAATGATGCCCGTCACCTTGCCGCCGGCCTTGAGCGCGCCTTCGGCGACGGCGCCCATAATGCCTTTGGTGCCGCCGCCATAGACCAGCCGCAGGCCTGCCTTTGCAATTGAGCGTCCAAGCAGGTGGCCGGCCTTGACATAGATTTCATCGCGGCCCGGAGATGAGCCGCAATAGACGCAAACGGATCGAATCGTGTTCATGCCGATGATTGGTGATTGGGTCTGAAAGCGCGGTCAAGCCCTAGGGTTGAGAAGGCCGGGCTTTTTCTTGTCGGTCATGGCAAAACACGCTAGACCGGCGTTAGGTGGCTAAGGGGCAGGGAAATACATGGCAATCAATCCATTGAAGGCGTTCTTGTTCGCGGCGGGTGGGACCGTCGCGGCCGCGGGAACCGCCTATGTGTCGGGCGCACTCGACCCGTATCTTCATCGCACACCGCCGGCGGAAGTCGCGGCGTTGACGCCGCCCGCGGCGCCGAAGCCGGCCGATCCTGGCACGGAAGGGCGCCTGCCGGCTCCGGCGATGCCGGCCGCGCCGGGCGCGGCACCTCAGGCGACGGCCCCGGCAGCACCTGCAACCGACGCTGCGGCGCCTGCGGCGCCCGCGACGGCGGATCCGATCGCGCCGACTTTCGATGTCGTACGGGTCGAGAGCAACGGCTCGATCGTCGTTGCCGGCAACGCGGCGCCCAACTCGAAGGTCGAAATTCTCAACGGCGCGACGGTGATCGGCTCCACGGTTGCTGGTCCCGATGGCGCCTTTGTCATCGTGCTCGAAGACCCGCTGAAGCCCGGCGACTATACGATCGCCCTGCGTTCGACGGTTGGCGCGGTCGTGACCGCCTCGGCGCAGACCGCAGTCGTCTCGGTGCCCACGAATGCGGCTGGCCAGGTGCTGGCCATGGTCGAGGAGCCGGGCAAGCCGGCCGAACTGCTGACGGTTCCGGCATCTGAGCCAAAGCCGGCGCCGGCAACCGGCGACCAGGCTGCCGCTCCTGCTGCTGAAGCGCCCGCCGCGCCGGCGACGGCCACGCCAGCCGTGGTTGAAGCAAAACCCACTCCGGCGGCACCGGCCGCGCCCGCGGCAGCCGTGGCCGAACCAAAGATCGTGGTCGAGGCAGTTGAGATCGACGGCAACAAGATCTTTGTCGCCGGCCTCGCCGATCCGGGCCGCAAGGTGCGCGCCTACGCCAACGACATCCTGCTCGGCGACGCGCAGACCTCGTCGGACGGCCATTTCCTGGTCGAGGCGACGCGCGATATTCCGGTCGGCAGCTATACCATCCATGTCGACGGCCTCGATGCCGATGGCGTGAAGGTGGTGGCCCGCGCCGCGGTGCCCTTCGAGCGCGAACCGGGCGAGGCGGTCGCCGCCGTTGCCCCCGCCGAGACCAAGCCCACCGAGACCAAGCCCGCCGAGGCCAAGCCCGCGGCGCCCGCTGTTGCCGCCGCTGCTCCGGGCGAGACCGCGCCGGCTCCCGCCGCGCCAGCCACCGAGGCTCCGGCTAACGTCGCAGCAGCCACGCCGCCAAGCGACGTGCCCGAAATCGTGTCGCCCAAGCTCGAACATGCCGACAGCGCGGTCATCATTCGGCGCAACGACACACTGTGGCGGATCTCACGGCGCGTCTATGGTCACGGCGTGCGCTACTCCACCATATACCTCGCCAACCAGGACCAGATCAGGAATCCGAACCGCATCTGGCCGGGGCAGGTGTTCAAGGTTCCGGAAAAGTCGAAGGAAGGCGAAGCCGCCGACCTCAAGGCAATGGGCGAGCAGGCGACGACCGCACCGATGAAGACGGAATAGGGATAGACCGGCAATTCCGGCGATCTACCCATCGGCCTAGCTTGCCCTGTCATCGTTCATCGTCTATCGCCGATGAACGATGACAGAATGCGTTCCCTTACCAGATCATGCCGCCTCGGCACTGCCTGGCTGCATGCCGGACAGCCGCGCTGTCGCGGCGCGGTTCGCAGCACTTTCGCATCCGGCGCGGATCGAGATACTGAGGCATCTGTCGGCCAGCAATTCCTGCTGCTGCCGTGAGGTCGTCGACCGTTTCGCTCTGGCCCAGTCGACGATCTCCCAGCATCTGAAAATATTGGTCGAGGCGGGCCTCGTCCGGTTTGAGCCCGACCGTCAGCGATCGCGCTATGCGGTCGATCGCGCGGCACTTGCCGACGTATCGGCATCGCTGGGCGCGCTCATCAATTCCTGCTGCTCCGGCCGCTGACCCTCTCACCCAAAAGGCAAGAAAAGTGGCCGAAAAAACCGTCTCCTCCGACACCTCGACACTCACGACACTGCGCAATCTCTGGCCCTATATGTGGCCGGCCGACCGCGCCGATCTCAGGGCGCGGGTGACCTGGGCGACGCTGCTGCTGGTCGTCGCCAAGGTGACGCTGGTCGCCGGTCCCTATTTCTTCAAATGGGCGACCGATGCGCTGGCGGGCGGCTTCAAAACGCCACCGCCGCTGCCATCGTTCATGCTTGCCCCGGTGATGCTGGTCATTGCCTACAATGTGCTGAGGCTCGTCCAGCTCGGCTTCAACCAGCTGCGCGATGCGCTGTTTGCCCGGGTCGGCCAGCATGCGGTTCGCCAGCTTGCCTTCCGCACCTTCGTGCACATGCATCAGCTGTCGCTGCGCTTCCACCTGGAGCGCCGCACCGGCGGCCTGTCGCGCATCATCGAGCGCGGCACCAAGGGCATCGAAACGATCGTCCGCTTCATCATGCTCAACACCGCGCCGACGATCCTCGAATTCGCGCTGACCGCGGGCATATTCGGTTTCACCTATGGCTGGAAATATGTGGCCGTGGTGGCGGTCACCGTCTGCCTCTACGTCTGGTTCACGGTCAAGGCCAGCGACTGGCGCATCTCGATCCGCCGCGACATGAACGACAGCGACACCGACGCCAACACCAAGGCGATCGACTCGCTCCTCAACTTCGAGACGGTCAAGTATTTCACCAATGAGCGCATGGAGGCCGAGCGCTTCGACCGCTCGATGGCGCGTTACGAGATCGCCGCAACCAAGACATGGACCTCGCTCGGCTGGCTAAACTTCGGTCAGGGCTTCATCTTCGGCGTCGGCACGGTCGTCGTCATGTGCATGTCGGCGCTGGAGGTGCAGGCCGGCACCCAGAGCGTCGGCGATTTCGTTTTCATCAATGCCATGCTGGTACAGCTCTCCGTGCCGCTCAACTTTATCGGCTTCATCTATCGCGAAATCCGCCAGGGCCTCACCGACATCGAGCACATGTTCGACCTCCTCGACGTGCCGCAGGAGATCGTCGACAAGCCCAACGCCAAGCCGTTGGCCGTCAGCGCCGGCAAGGTCGAGTTCCGCGACGTCCACTTTTCCTATGATCCGAACCGCAAGATCCTGAAGGGCGTCTCCTTCGAGGTGCCGGCCGGCAAGACCGTTGCCATTGTCGGGCCGTCGGGCGCGGGCAAGTCGACCATCTCGCGGTTGCTGTTCCGCTTCTACGACGTGCAGGGTGGCCAGGTTCTGATCGACGGCCAGGACGTGAGGGATGTCACACAGGACAGCCTGCGCGCGGTGCTCGGCATGGTGCCGCAGGACACGGTGCTGTTCAACGACACCATCGCCTACAACATCCGCTACGGCCGTGTCGGCGCCGGCGAGGAGGAGGTGCGCAAGGCCGCCGAACTCGCCCAGATCGGGCCGTTCATCGAGAAGCTGCCTGACGGCTATAAGTCGATGGTTGGCGAGCGCGGGCTGAAACTTTCCGGCGGCGAGAAGCAGCGCGTGGCGATCGCCCGCACCATCCTGAAGGCACCGCCGATCCTGATGCTCGACGAAGCGACCTCCGCACTGGACAGTCATACAGAACAGGAGATCCAGGCCGCGCTCGACCTCGTCAGCAAGGGCCGCACCACCATCGTCATCGCCCACCGCCTGTCGACGGTGATTGCCGCCGACGAGATCATCGTGCTGAAGGACGGCCAGATCGCCGAGCGCGGCACTCATGTCGAGCTGATGCGAAAGCACGGCCTCTATGCCTCGATGTGGGACCGCCAGCGCGAGGCGACCGAAGCCGAGGAGCGGCTGCGCATTGCCCGCGAAAGCGACGAACTGGGTGTCGTCGTACGCCGGCGCACATCGGAGATGTCGTAGCTCAAAAAAGCTCTTGACCTCAACTTAGGTTGAGATTGTAGACCGTCGCCCGAGAGCCGCAAAACAGCATCGTCGAGGACGGAATCAAATGGATATGAGCTTTACGGATCAGGATGTTAACGGCGGCAGCGTGTTCAGGGTCGACAAGTTCGTGGTGCCCGCCAATGCCCGCGATGAAATCCTCGCAAAGGTGAAGATGACGCATGAGTTGCTGCGTCTGCAGCAAGGCTTCGTCCAGGACTTTCTGCTCGAGCAATTCTCCGGACCGGGCGAATTCAACCTGGTCACCATCGTCGAATGGGAAAGCCAGGCTGCCGTCGACAATGTGGTACCGATCGTCAAGGCTGCTCACGAGCGCATCGCCTTCAACCCGCAGGAGACGATCGCCCGGCTCGGAGTGCGAGCTGATATCGCCAATTATCAGCGCGTGCCGGGACTCTAGCCAGGCCACCCCACACCCGGTGCCGGCGCTTCAATGCCGAGCACCTTGCCGGTGCGGGCGTCGCTTGTCATATGTTCGAAGCCGCGCCACTCGGCGGCGGTGATGAACAGCGTTTTCCTGTCCGCAGCGCCCAGCATGCAGGCAAAGCAGCCGCGATCGGCGGTGATGGTCTGCAAGACGTCACCGCCTTCGCGCACCCGCACGCAATGCTTGTTGGGAACGTCGGCATACCAGACCGCCCCTTCGGCATCGAGGCAGATGCCGTCGGGATATCCGTCGAGATCGGCCCAGGTGCGTCTGTTGGACAAGGAACCGTCGGCGGCAATGTCAAACGCGGTCAGCCGGTTGGCATGGGATTCGGCAATGATCAGCGTCTTGTTGTCCGGGGTCACCGCCATGCCGTTCGCAAAGGCGATAGTGTCCGCCACTTGCCTGACCGCGCCATCCGGTGTGACCAGCACGATGGTGCCGGGACCGAAATGCTGGCCGGCCGCCGGCGCCGGCCCGCCACCATTGACGTAGATGTTGCCGCGCCCGTCGACGACGATCTCATTCCATGGGCTTTTCGACAGGCCGCGCAGGTCGGCGTGGGTGACGAGCGAGCCATCGGCTTCCTGCCGCAACAGCAGGCCCTCGCGGCCTGAGACAACCAGCAGACGACCGTCCGGCAGCCAGTCGATGGAGTAGGGCAGGACAGCCGGAATCGTGAGCATGATCTTGCGGCTGCCGCCGGCATCGACGGCGATGATCTCGCCGGTGCCCCAATTGCAGACCCACAGGCGTCCGTCATGCCAGCGTGGCGATTCCCCGAAGGCGAGACCTTCCATGACGATATGCGGTTTGTCGCCGGACGATATTCGCATGATCAGGAGCCTCCGTTGCGCGCGTCATCGGCCCTTGCGATGAAGCGCTTCCCACCAAGGACGGGCGAGATGAGAGTCTCCCGACAGCGGGACCGCTGTATTTTCGCGCAGGAAGAACGCCGCATCGGTGTGACGTTGACGCCACAGGTGCCGGTCTGCGCAAGGGCGGCGTCGGCGCAGATAGGTTTTTCGGCCATTCTGGCTGCCTTGGCGCAGTCAAGGGATGGCTTTTGACGGCACGACAGGCATGCGACCCGGTATCCATTTCACGACACACGGAGCGCCAGGCTATCCGCGGTCACAGGCCCGCACTTGCCCGTTCATCCGCGCCGGCGATTGTCGCGTTGCGGGCAGGGGGTGTTTCGGCTATTGAGGCCGGACCTGAAACAGGGACCGCCCCCAGCCCATGAGCCTTGTCGACACGGTCAAGAACGCGTTCGTACCGATCCATCGCGAAGGCTATCCCTTCATCGCGGCGTTTGGCGCGGCGACGCTGTTCCTCGGCTATTTCTCCTCGATCCTGTTCTGGATCGGCCTGATCCTGACCGCCTGGTGCGTCTATTTCTTCCGTGACCCCGAGCGCGTCACGCCTGTTGACGATCGCCTGGTGGTAAGCCCCGCCGATGGCATCGTCTCGGCGGTCGGGCCGGCCGTGCCACCGCGCGAGCTTGGCCTCGGCAATGTCGAGATGACCCGCATCTCCGTGTTCATGAACGTCTTTTCCTGTCACGTGAACCGCTCTCCGGTGCGCGGCCGCATCGCCAGGATCGAACATCGGCCGGGAAAATTCCTCAATGCCGAGCTGGACAAGGCGAGCACGGAAAACGAGCGCAACGGCCTCGTCATCGAGAGCCCCAACGGCACGGTGGCGGCAGTCCAGATCGCCGGCCTGGTGGCGCGCCGCATTGTCTGCTGGACCGAGGCCGGCGCTTCGATCGGCACCGGCGAGCGTTTCGGCCTGATCCGCTTCGGCTCGCGCGTCGACGTGTTCCTGCCCTTGACCGCCACGCCGCGCGTCGCCGTTGGCCAGACGGCGGTCGGCGGCGAAACCGTGCTCGCCGAATTCGGCGGTGTCGCCGGCACGCCCCTCGTGCGGATTTCCTGACGGTGGGCACGCAATATAAAAAATTCGAGGCCCATGCCAGCGGCGGTCCGCGCATCCGCGAGATCCCCATGCGCATGGTGCTGCCCAATCTGGTCACCGTGCTTGCCATCTGCGCCGGCCTGTCCGGCATCCGCTTCGGCTTCGAGGGGCGTTTCGAGCCGGCGGTGGTAATGGTGCTGCTGGCCGCTTTTCTCGACGGCATTGACGGCCGCCTGGCGCGGATGCTGAAGGCGACCTCCAAATTCGGCGCGCAGATGGATTCCCTGGCCGACATCGTCAATTTCGGCGTTGCGCCGGCTCTGGTGCTCTATGCCTTCCTGCTCGACCGCGCCGGCTCGCCGGGCTGGATCGCGGCACTGCTGTTCGCGATCGCTTGCGGGCTGCGGCTGGCGCGTTTCAACGTGCTCGACGACGAGAAGGCCGACCGCCCGATATGGCAGACCGAATATTTCGTCGGTGTGCCGGCGCCGGCGGGCGCCGTTCTGGTGATGCTGCCGCTCTATCTCTATTTCCTGCGGCTTGGGGTGGAGCCCAGCCGGCTGGCCGCCTTCGTCGCCACCGGCTTCACCATCCTGGTGGCCTTCCTGCTGGTCAGCCGCTTGCCAGTCTATTCAGGCAAGAGCATCAAGATCCCCGGCGACAGGGTGCTGCCGGTCATCCTCGCCGTCGTCCTCTACATTCTCTTGCTGATGACCTATCCCTGGTACACACTGACGGCATCGGTCGCGGGCTACCTGATCTTTCTCCCATTCAGCGTGCGCGCCTATTCCAAGCGAGCCAAGCTGGAAGGCGAGAAGGTGCCGCCTTCGGACATAGGTTAGAAAGTCGGCCGAAGTCCTTGGTCCGACTCAGGCCGCCACGCCAAGTCCGAGCCGGTCGATCGCCAGCTTTCTCGTCGACACATAGTCGGTCTTGCCGGAACCGAGCACCGGGATCTCCTCGACCTTGACGATGTCGTTCGGCACCATCAGTTCGGCCGCTCCGGCCTTTTTGCCGAACTGACGCAACTCCTCGGCGCTGGCATCGTCGGCGGTGGTGACCAGCACGATGCGCTCGCCCCGCCTCTTGTCCGGCACCGCCACCGCCGCATGGCGTTCTTCCGGCCAAAGCGACTGCACCAGCATCTCGACCGCACCCAGCGACACCATCTCGCCAGCGATCTTGGCGAAGCGCTTGGCGCGGCCGCGAATGCTGATGAAGCCTTCGCGGTCGACGGCGACGATATCGCCCGTGTCGTGCCAGCCGGTCAGGGGCTGGAGCTCGCCGGGGCGGTCCGCGGTCATGTAGCCCATCATCATGTTCGGCCCGTCGAGCCACAACTGGCCGGCATCGTTGATGCCTTCGACCGGCTCCAGTTTCATGCGAATGGCCGGCAGAAGCCGGCCGACCGTGCCGTCGCGGCCGTGGATCGCGGTGTTGACGGCAACCACGGGCGCCGCCTCGGTCAGTCCGAAGCCCTCGATGATCTCGGCCTGGAAGCGTTCGCGATAAACGCGGCGGGTATCCGGCTTCACCGCCTCGGCGCCGGCGACGACGAAGCGCAGACTGGAGAAATCCCCGTCCTTGGCGGTGCGCGCATAGTTGGCGAGGAACGTGTCGGTGCCGAACATGATGGTCGGTTTCACCTTGCGCGCGATCTCGGGGATGAGCTTGTAGTGGAGAGGCGAGGGATAGAGGAACAGCTTTACCCCGGTGACCAGTGGCAGGATGGTGCCGCCCGTCAGGCCGAACGAATGGAACACCGGCAACACGTTGAGCAGGATGTCCGCCGGCGAAATGGTGATCCGCGCCTCGGCCTGCATGGCATTGGCGAGGAGATTCTTTTGCGACAGAACAACGGCCTTCGGCGTGCCTTCGGAGCCCGAGGTGAACAGGATCACGCCGGGCTTTGCCGCGTCCTGTCGCTGCAGCGGCAGGCGCCACAGCAAGGCGGCTGCAAGCTTGTCCAGCGTGGTGACGCTTTCGCGTACATCTTCCAGCCACAGCAGCCTGGCGCCGCCCTTTTCAACCGCGGCGACGATATCGGCGAGATCGGCCTTCTCGACGAAGGCACGCGAAGAGACAACGGTGCGGATGACGGCGGTGCGGACAGCCGCGGTGACGCTTGCCGGCCCGGCCGTGTAGTTGATCATCGCCGCCACACGGCCCGCCGAGAGCAGGCCGACGAGCGACAGCACGACGCCGTTGGCGTTGGGCAGCATCACCCCCACAGCTTCGCCCGGCGCCGTCACCGCCTCGAAGCGCCTGCCCAGCACCCGCGCGCCGATGAACATCTTGCGGTAGCTCAGCGCCCCGGAAATGACGTCCTCGATGATCGCATGCGAAGCGCCGATCCTGGTTGCGGCGTCGCGCATGGCAAGGAACAGGCCGCGGTCGAGGTCGGTGCCAAAAAGCCGGGCCTCCGCGACGCGGTCGAACAGCGCATTGGTGTTGGAAGCCTGGTCCGGATTGCGCGCCACCAGCTCGGCGATCGTCATCGGCTCCAGGACACTGACCGACAGCCGTGGAAACCAGTGACGCGGTGCCTTGTCCGCCGGCGTCAGCGACACCGGCAGGTTGCGGGCGCCGGCGACGAAGATCGGCACGATGCGGGCGTCGGCCTGCATGGCGATGCGGGTGACGGCGCGGAACAGCCGAAACGTCTTGACGTCGGGCTCGACCGCGTCCGGCAGATAGACGGCCAGCCGGCCCTTGCCCTTCAGCACGCGCACCAGCCGGCGGCTGACGAAGACATGTTCGGCGTTGAAGGCAATGGTGCGGCCGAGTTCGCGCCACGGTTCGAGCCAAGGCGAACGCGCCGAGACCTCGTCGAGTATATGCAGCGTGTCGTCGGGCAGCAGCGACAGCATCAGCGCCGGCTCGAAGCGCGACTGGTGCGAGATGACATAGATGACCGGCACCTGCGCCTTGCGAGCGATCTTAATGCGATTGTCGCTGATCCGGTAGGCGAGCTTGAACGGTGCGTAGAGCAGCGCTTGGGTGAAGCGCAGGCCGAGGCGGAATTTTTCCACCACGCCGATCAGCAACCAGGCCACAACCAGACCCGCAAGCAGCGCCAGTGTCAGGATCATGCCGCGTCTCTCCCAACGATTTTGTCATTGCGGCTCTTGTGCGGCCGCTTCGGGGCAGAGCCTAGCGGAAGTCGAGGCAAGGTCAATGCGGAAGGGGCGCCCGCACGCCGCGTTCAGCCGCCCGCTGATGAAACGGAACTCCTGCGTCTTGCCGCCGTAGCCATAGGCCGCTGCCGGAACCTCATGCACGAAAGCATAGCTCTCCTGGTGCGCGCCGCCTAGCAGGCGGCCAAAGGCATCGAAGATCGCCTTGAGATAGGCCTCCAGTTCGAGCTTTGTGTTGGTGCCGTCGACCACCTTGATGTCGAGCCAGAATGTGTTGGTGCCGTGCTCGGCGAGCGACTTGCCGCCGGCGAACCAGTGCTGCGGATCGAGATAGGACACGGCAACTGCGGTGATCGTCGGATCCTTGCGCAGATGCGTGGCGGTGATCTCGGTTATTTCCCTGGCGATGCTGGCCGACAGGGTGGCGTCAGGCTTGCCGGTGACGCTGACATTGATGATGGGCATTTTTTTCTCCTTGGTTTTTAGCGGCGTGGGCGCCGTTGAAAGACCATGCCATCATCTTTTGATCGAAAAAACTGAATTGTTTGCAACTGATGATTTGATAAAATCGAATTATGGAAACGCTCGATCCCGACCTGCTCAGAACCTTCCTTGCTTTCGTCGACAGCGGTTCGCTGGCGCAGGCGGCGGCCAATGTCGGCCGCTCACCCTCGGCGGTGACGGCGCAGATGCAGCGCTTGGAAGAGATCGTCGGTGAGCCACTTCTGGCGCCGCAGGGCAGGGGGCGCGGCCTGACGCCGGCAGGCGAGGATCTTGTCGGGCACGCCAGGCGCATTCTTGCCGTGCATCGCGAGGCTTGGCTGGCGCTGAAGGGCGCACGCGCTGCCGGGCGCGTCGCCATCGGTACGACACAGGATTTCGCCGATAGCGGCCTGCCGGACCTGCTGCGTGCCTTCGCCTCCAGCCATCCCCGCGTCAGGATCGAACTGCGTGTCGGCCGCTCCGCCGAACTGGCGCAGGCGTTACAAGCTGGCAGCCTCGATCTGGCGATCGTCATGCGCCAGGCTGCCGTGCCGGACGAGGTCGGCGTGCTGCGCGAGCCGATGACATGGCTGTGTTCGAACAAGGGACTGGCCTCGCGGCAGGAAGAATTGCCGCTGGCGCTGCTCGACCCCTATTGCGGATTTCGCGAGGCGGCGCTCGCCGCCCTCGACGCGGCCGGCCGCCGCTATCGCATCGCTGCCGGCAGCGCCAGCCTGGCCGGGCTGCGCACTGCGGTAAATGCCGGTGTTGCGCTGACCTTGCGAACCCCGCGCTTTGCCCATTCCGGCATTGTCGAAGCGCCCCGCGAACTTGGCTTGCCGCAGGTTCCGATGGCAGAGTTCGCGATCCGGCTGCGCGCCGGTGCCGATGCGCCCGCAGGCGATCTGGCGACGCTGCTCGGCGGTAGCCTCGCTTTGTCCGGACCGCCTGGTTGATTTGACGAGGCGCGAAGTTTCGTCGTCGGTCTATCGGCATGGAAAGCCGACTTGCGGTCGGCCCGTCTGCTGCAAAGAAAAAGCTGTTGCAAAGAAAAAGCCGACCTTGCGGTCGGCTGGAGTAGGACGGGCCGAGGGGTTTGGGGGGACTTGGGGGGTGGCCCGTCGCACTAATAATGCCCGGGCACGGTGATTGTTCCGTGACTTCCAAAAATTTTTTAAGAAATATCTGAAGACGCCTGTCGCGAGCGTGCCTTCAGCCAGTCACGGCCGGCATGGGCAAAGACGGCGCCGAGCACGATGGCACCGCCGACCATGCTGGCCAGCGGCGGGATTTCGGCCAGGAACAGAAATGCAAACAGGATCGCGAACGGCACTTCCGCCGAACCGAGCAGGCCCGATTCAGGCGCCGGGATCAGCCGCGAGCCTTCCGTCCACAGAATGGAAGCCAGCGCAAAGGACGCGCCGAAGGTGGCAAGCAGGATAGCGTCCCTTGATGAGACCGCCAGGGGATCGGTGACGAACCATCCGAGTATGAACAGCAGGAAGGCCGAAACCGCGCCGGCCCACACCACGGGCGTATCACGGAACGCGCGAACCATGATCATGTACAGCGCACTGCCGGCCGTCATCAGCAGCGCCAGCCCGTCGCCGAACAAATTGCCGGTGGCAAAACCCGACCACACCATGATGGCGACCCCGCACAGCGACACCGCCGCCGCCACCATCGTCTGCAGCCGGAAAGGCTCGCGCACCAGCATCCAAGCCAGTACGGCGGCAATGAAGGGCGACGTCGCGTAGATGACCGCGACATTGGCGACGAAAGTGAACTTGAAAGCGGAAATGAAGGCGATGCTGGCCAGTGCGCCTTCGATGGCCAGCAGCCAGCCGCGCCAGCCAAGCCGCAGCGGTTCACGCTTGCCGGCACGGCGGCGGCGCCACAATACGTAGAGGCTGATCAGGATCGCGCCGACAAAGCCGCGCCAGCAGGTGATCGTCAGCGGATCGGCATGGATCGACTTGGTGAGAACGCCGGTCAGCCCGAATACCGCCGCCGAGGATGAGACCAGCAGGATACCCAGCGTGCGTTCGGTGGTTTCCGCGGTGGCCGTGATCTCAGTCATGCCGGTAGCTTACCTTGCCTCGTCCTGACATCGTCGTGTCGGGAGTAATGGCCATCCACGTCAAAGCCGCTTGCGGAAATGTTCGCCGCCGACGATCAGCAGGCCGGCGGCGACGATAAGGGCGGCACCCAGGAACACTTCGCGGCGTGGTACGTCTCCCCAGATCGCGAAGCCGAGGGCGAACGCCCACAACAGCGAGGTGTATTCGAGCGGCGCCAGGACCGATGCCGGCGTGCGCTTCATGCCCTCGAAGAGAAGGTATTGCGCCAGGCCGCCGAGCGCACCGACGCTGGCAAGAAGCAGCAATTGTGCCGGGTCCGGCGTATGCCACCACGACAGCGCCGGCACCGCCGAAAAAACCAGGAAATAGAAATTGTTGAGGAGGAGCTGGATCGTCGAGCGCTCGGTAAGCGCCGTCTTGCGCAGAAGCACGATGGCGATGCCCCAAAGGCAGGCCGCCGTCAGCACCAGCAACACGGGCACGGACAGGCCAAGATGGGCGGGATCGCAGGCGACAAAGACGCCGGCAAAGCCGATCAGAACCGCCAGCCAGCGCACAACAGGCACCGTTTCGCCGAGCAGGACCACCGATAGCACGGTGACGATGATCGGAGCCGCGTAATAGACGGTGGTCAGTTCGGCGAGTTGCAGGCTGCGGGCGGCGTTGTAGTAACAGAGCCAGGCGGCGAGCGTGAAGGCGCTGCGCACCAGCATCGGCCGCACGATCGGCGAGCGCACCGTGTCGGCGAACAGCGGCCGCCCGCCGATCACCGCGCAGGCGCCAAGAATGGTGATGCTGCGGAAGAACATGATCTGCCAGACGGTCATGCTGGTGACCAGCAGTTTGATCGAGGCGTCCTGCGTCGAAAACAGCAAATAGGCGGCGCCCGTCAGCAGGATTCCGGCGAAGACCCTTTCGCGTGTATCGAGAATGGCGATATCGGCCATAAGGCGTGCGCCTGCTTGAGTGAAGGCGGCCCCAGCCCCTGTCGGCTCCGCACCAGCCAGCTATACGGGCGAAATCCCGCACGGCGCTGCTCCAGCACCGCGCTTGCTTTTGGGGCAGGCGGCAGTGGCGCGAAATGCAGCCTGTCCCGGCTGCGGCTTCTGGCGCGGCACGGCCGATTGGTTTAGCATCATCTCATAAAGCCGGAGACGAAGGCAGGCGCGCAGAACGCCGGGGGACGGACAGCGAATTGGCGCTCAGCTCATGCCAGATGTAGCATGTGCGGGCGCGGCGTGACGGGCCGCCTCTGCCAGAGCGGATATTGCGGGGAGAAGGCCGATGCAGAAACTGCAGTCGCAAGGCGTCCATCACATCACGCTGGTCGGTGCCGGTCGCCAGACCTCGATCGATTTCTGGGAAGGGGTGCTGGGCATGCCTTTCATCTTCGAGCAGCCCAATCTCGACAAGCCGAGCGAAAGCCATCTTTATTTCGATCCGGGCGACGGCCGGCTGATCACCATCTTCACCGACGAGACCCGCACGGCTGTGCAGCGCCGCACCCCGACCGACCCGGGCTGCGTGCATCACATCGCCTTTTCGGTGTCCCGCGTCACTTTCCTGCAGGCGGTCGCCCGGCTCGACGAGCGCGCCATCAAACACAGTGGCGTCAAGGATCGCGGCTTCATGGATTCAATCTATTTCGAGGATCCGCTCGGCCTTCTGATCGAGCTTGCCTCTTATCGTTTCGAACCGCCTGCAGGCTTCACCCATGCCGATGTGCTGATGGAGGCGCATAAGCTTCGCGTCACGCGTGGCGACTACAACATCGCCGAGGTGCATCTGGCTGATGCGATCCAGGCGCTGGTGGAACGCGCGCGCGCGACATTGTCGGCGGACCGGGCGCCCAAAAATCCATACTGAAGGCTGAACAGGCAAGGGAGGAACACGTGGCAAAAGCAGTGGCGAAAAGCGCAGGGAAACCGGCCGCCAAACCAGCGGCAAAAGCGGCAGCAAAAGCTGCGACCAAGACGGCGCCAAAGGCCGCCGGCAAGACGGCGGCCAAGGCCAAGGCGAAACCGGCAAGGAAATCGGCACTGACCATCAGCATGCTGAAGCCGAGCGTCAACAACATGACCGTTCGCGTCTTTGCCCGCGCCGCCGGGCTCGACCATGCGGAGACCGATGCGTGGGGGCAGACGCGCTCGCCCGAATACATGGCGCGTAATCCGGCCCACCTGACGCCGATGATCGAGGACAAGGGCCTGCCGCGCGGCGTGCTGTGGCAGAGCTGCGCCATCATGCAATATCTTTCCAACAAGCATGGGCTGGAGAAATTCTACCCGAAGGCGCCAGCCAAGCGGGCGATGATAGACAGCGCCATGTTCTATCTGATCGGCACGCTCTATCCCTATGTCGCGCGCGCCACCTATCCGGCGCTCGGCTTCCCGCAATATGCCGGCGAAGTCGGTCACAGCGACGCCCACCCGGACAGGAAATCGGAGGCACAGAAGGCCGCGGTCGCCGCCATTGCCGAGCCGCTCGAGGTCTTCCACTCCTTCTTCCGCGACGGCAAGCCGTTCATCGGCGGCAAGAGCCCGTCGATCGCCGACATCCGTCTTGCGGCGACGCTCGAATTCCTCGCCGTCATCGACTACGCCCTGCCCAAATGGGCGAAGGAATACATGGCTGCGATGGAGAAGAAGCTCGGCAAGGCCTATGCTGGTCCGGCCGGCGACGTGCGCGGCTACATCGCCCATGTGAGGTCGCAGGCCAAGGCGTGAGTCCAACCAGTCGATGGTGCGATGAGCTGCGGAAGCAGCCGCGGGACTGATCTCACCGGCGACCTCGCGGTTCCCCGCCAGCTTGAAGTTGGCGGGGCTTGCTTTACTCTGGGCGCGGATGCAGTCGAATTTTTCTCTCGACCGGCTTGAACGCTGGAGTGGTGGCGTGGCCGCCGCGGCCCTGGCGGCAACGCCCGAAGACTTGTCGGCCCGCTTCAGCGCGGCGGCAAGGGTGCTGCTTGGCTCGGATCGTGTCTATGTTGGCTTCTATCGTCGCGACATAACATCCCTGACCATAGACGACGCCGGACCCGATCGCTGGAACCGCGACTATGACGCGCGCGTCTATCGCCAGGATCCGTTCTTCCAGAGGTTCGCCAGCACCAGACAGGATTTCCTGCTGCCGTTGTCGGCTCTCAGCCAAGGCGATTTCCAGCGCACGCCGTATTATCGCGAATTCTACGGGCCCTCCGGCAGCTTCGATGAAATAACCGGCGTGTTCAACCTCGACGGATTGACCGCCGGCTATGTAACTTTTCTGCGCCGCGACGGCGCGCCGCGTTTTGGCGAGCATGATCTGGCTGTGGCCGGCGCGGCGAGCAGCGCGACAAAGCTCATTCTGCAAAGGCTGCTTCATTTGTGCCGTCTTCGCGACAAGGGTTCCGCAATCGAAGCCGCGGGGTCGCAACTCAGCGCCCGGGAAAGGCAGATCGCGCGGCTCCTGATCGAGGGCGGCAGCGCCAAGACGATTTCGCGAAACCTGTCGATTTCACCCGGCACCGTGCGCAACCACATCAAGCAGGTCTACCGCAAGCTCGGTGTGCACTCCCAGGTCGAGTTGTTGGCCATAGGCTGGAAGGCCGCGCCCAACTGACGGTTCGCCAGCTTCACTGTCCCGTCACGACGCGTGTCCACATGCGGTTTTGCAGTCGCAGCAGCTTTGCGTCGTTGTTTTCGACCACGAACAGCTTGGCCTTTACATCGTCGGATGGGAAAACGCCGGGATCCTTTGCGACGGCCTGATCCATCAGCGGCAGGGATTCCGGGATCGCATTGGCATAGGAAACATAACTGGAATTGGCCGCTGCGATATCGGGCCGCAAGTTGAAATCGATCCAGGCCTGGGCATTCTCCGGATGCGGCGCATCCTTCGGCACGGCCATCGTATCGAAGTTTATCAGCGTGCCTTCCCTTGGAATGGAATATGCAATCTCCAGCTTCTTCGCGGATTCCGCCGCACGGGTCTTGGCCTGCAATATGTCGCCCGACCAGCCCAGCACGACACAGATGTCGCCATTCGCCAGGTCGTTGATGTATTTCGACGAGTGGAAGTAACGGATATAGGGACGCACCTTGCCCATCAGCTCTTCGACCTTGGCGAGGTCGTCCGGACTGGTCGACCTGGGATCGATGTGGAGATAGTTCATAGCCATAGGAATGATCTCCGCCGGAGCATCGATCATGGCGACGCCGCAATCGGAGAATTTCTTGACGACGTCGACGTCGAAGACCATGGCGAAGGAACCTGTCGGCGCATCCGGCATCCGTTGCTTGACGGCAGCGACATTGTAGCCGATCCCGTCTGTGACGGCCATATAAGGCACGGCGTACAGGTTCTGCGGATCCGCGCCCGCGATCAGCGACAAGGCTTGCGGATCGATTTTCGAGTGGTTTGAAAGCTTCGATCTGTCGAGCCGCAGGAAAGCGCCTGCCTTCACCTGGTTCTTCAGGAACGGAAAGGCCGAGGGATAGACCACGTCATATCCCGAGCCGCCGGTGAGCAGTTTCGTCTCAAGGACCTCGTTGCCGTCATAGACATCGTAGCGGACCTTGATGCCCGTCTCCTTCTCGAATTTCTCAGCCGTGTCCGGGGCGATGTAGTCGGACCAGTTGTAGACGTTGACCACCTTCTCATCGTCCGCCCGGGCGACGCCGAAACTGATGCCGCAGGCAAGCGCGGCGGTCAGGATTGGGAAGAGCAGAGCGCGCATGGGTATCTCCTTTTGCCTGGCGGGCCGACGCGGCGCACCGTTCTGATTTCACTTCGGCACGCTTGCCGCTCAACGCCGGTGGGGCGCATAAACGGGTAACGTGATACAGGCGACATTGCCGCCTCCGAGCAGAATTTCGCGGGAGTTCTCGATGCCGACGAGCTTGTGATCGGGAAACAGCGTGGCCAGCTGTTGCTTTGCCTTCCCGTCGAGATCGCTGCCGAATTCCGGCACGACCACGACGCTGTTGCCCGGATAATAGTTGATGTAACTCGCCGCGATCCGGTTGCCGGTCGGCCGTGCCCAGGTCGAATCGACCCGGTCCACGCTCTCGCTTTCTTCCATCGTCATCTCGATCGGCAGGGGATGGTGCAGCCGATGAACCTCCAGGCGACGGCCACGCGCGTCGCGGGCCGAGCGCAGCACCTCTTCGGCTTCGCGTACGATCTCATATTGCGGATCGTCCCGCTCGTCGGTCCAGCTCAGCGCCACGACGCCCGGACGAACGAAGCAGCAGAGGTCGTCGACATGGCCATCCGTCTCGTCGAAAGCAAAACCGCGCGGCAGCCAGATGATTTTGTCGACGCTGAGATAGTCGCCAAGCTGTTGTTCCACCTTCGCCTTTCCGAGATGGGCATTACGGTTGCGATTGAGCAGGCACTGCTCGGTTGTGATGAGCGTGCCTTGGCCGTCGCATTGCAGCCCGCCGCCCTCGGCGATCAGCGGTGCGCGATAACGGTCCATCCTCTCGATCTCGAGGACCTTTTGCGCCACGAGGTCGTCGAGATCCCAAGGCGAGTAGAGGCCGCCGTCGAAACCGCCATAAGCGTTGAAGATCCAATCGACGCCGCGCACTTCGCCTCGATCATTGACGACGAAATTGGGGCCACTGTCGCGCAGCCAGGAATCATTGGTGGACATTTCCACGACGCGCACATGGCTGGGCAATCGCGCTCTTGCGTTCTGCCACTGGCGGCTGGACGCCGCCACCGTCACCGGCTCGCTTTGCGCGATCGCCGCAGCGACATTGGCGAACAGCCTCTGCGCGGGCTTGGCGCCCAGCCGCCAGGTGTCCGGCCGTTCTGGCCAGATCAGCCAACAGCCCGATTTGGGCTCGAATTCGCCAGGGGCGCGAAACCCATCCTGCCTCGGTGTGGTCGAGAGCGTATGTGACATTGTGGGACCACCGGGAAATGGAATGACGAAACCTCGCCCGATCAGACGGTTTTGGGACCTTGTCCGTCAATGTCCCATTTGGGACAGCTTGATCACTGCACCGGCCACCGGTCCTGCATCGGCGCCGGGCCTTGGTTGCCCGGAGACTCGATGTCCCGTTGTCTACTGGGTTGCCTGGTAAACCTCTGAAGCGGCCTGCTTCAGCGCGCGCCGTCCGTCCGGTTCGAGATACATCATGTGCCCACCTTCAACGACGTCGAGGCGGATCTGCCTGGCGCCGGCGAGCGACGGGATCTGGCTGACCAGATAACGCGACGCCAGATAGGGAGTGACGAGATCGGTGTAGCCGTTGACGATGACGACGCCCAGCGCGGGATTCAAGGACCGCGCCCGTTGCAGGTCATCCATCACGCCGGCATAGCCCTGGCGCGAGGCGCTCGTCCCATAGTCCCAGTTGTGGCTGATATCGCCGTTCAGCAAGCGGTAGCTGACATCCGTGCGAAAGTTCAGCTCGTCGCGCGCGTAAGCGACAAAGGCCGAGGTCAGCGCCGGCACGCTACGGTCCAGCACCGGATCGGGGCCAGCGATACGGGCGCTCTGGGGAGCGATGTCCGCCGTCGCGATCATGCCGTCATAGGGGCTGAGCACCTTACCCATGGCCCGGCCAAACTCCCTTGCGAAGAGCGAGGTCGGGACGCGGGCGAAGTTGCGGTGAACGAGGTCGAGCGGCAGGCCGGTGATCTCGGCCACGCGGTCGCCCGCCAGCCGTCCGCCTTGCTCCAGCCCACTGGTGAGCGCACTGAGGTACTCGCCAAGTGCATAATGCTCGACCTCGGCGAGCTTTTTCCGCAATGTGTCGCCGTTGACACCTTCACTGCGCAGGCGAACCGCGGCGAGGGAGGGTAGTTCGAGAGCCCAATGCAGCGGCTCGAATTCGTCGGGCTGCACCAGGGTGAATTCCAGCGCCGGCGAGATCAGCACGATGCCGCTCGGGCTGATGCCGACATCTTCCTGCAGCGTCCTGGCAAGCAGTGCCGCGCGGAACCCGCCATAGCTCTCACCGGCGAGGAACAGCGGAGATCCCATGCGGCTGTTTTGGGCGAGATAGAGCCTGATGAAGGCGCCGATCGAACTGGCATCCTGGCTGACGCCCCAGAAGTCGTGCGTATCCTGGCCGGGCGCCTCGCGGCTGTAGCCGGTTCCCACCGGGTCGACGAAGACGAGGTCGGTCATGTCGAGCCAACTGTCGGGATTGTCGATGAGCTTTTGCGGCGAGGGGAGGAATTCCCCGCCGGCTCCGGTCGCCACGACGCGCGGTCCGAGCGCGCCGAGATGCAGATAGGCTGAAGCGGCGCCCGGGCCGCCGTTGAACACGAAGGTGATTGGCCGCGGTGCTTCCGTCGCCACGCTCTCCCGCGGCTTCAGCGTATAGGCAACATAGAAGATCTCCGCCGTGATCTCGCCCTTGCCGGAGAGCAGCGGAAGCGTGCCGGCCTTTGCCTGATACCGCAGGCTGCGTCCGCCAATGGTGATCGAATGGTCGGTGATCTCAGGTGACGGCAGCAGTGAAAGCACGCCGCCCGCGGGTGCCGGCCGCTCCGCCGTTTCGGCCAGGAGAGGCTGCGCGAAACCGGCAAGCATGAAGAGGACAAGGGAGACGAGTTTCAGCTTGGAACGCATGAGACCTCCGCGGAAAAGACTCCCGCATAGCTATGGCCGAGGCGGATGAAGTCAAAGGGATCAGACGATGGCGCGCCCACTGCTGTTGTTTCCGCCGAAACCAGTTCCTGACAGCTTGGGTCGTCATGTTTGGATTGCCTCACACGTCTCGCAGGACCATGCTATCAAGGCAGAAAGCCTGTCGGAGGAACGAAAATGGACGCAACCGAGCTGAAGGCCATGCAGGCGCCGCTGAAGCAGGCCTACCGCGACGACGCCACGCAAGCACTGATCACTCTAAGGGCAAAGGGCTCGATCGACGAACAGTCGGTGGCCTGCAAGGTGGAGACGGGCAGGGCGTTGGCAATCGCCGGCCTTCATCCGGCAACAGGCGGCTCGGGGCTCGAACTGTGCTCCGGCGACATGCTGCTCGAGGCGCTGGTGGCGTGCGCCGGGGTGACGCTGAAGGCGGTCGCGACGGCGCTCGAATTCAAGCTCGGCGCCGCTACCGTTGAAGCCGAAGGCGACCTTGATTTTCGCGGCACGCTTGGTATCGCCAAGGATGCGCCGGTCGGCTTTCGCGCCATTCGGCTCAATTTCAATCTCGACACGGCGGAGCCTCCGGAGCGCATTGATTCGCTGCTGAAGCTGACCGAGCGCTATTGCGTGGTGTTCCAGACCATCAACCAGAAGCCGGAACTGACGGTGAGCGCGCGGTGATGAATCACAAGGCCCGCGGCAGCGGTCGCGGGCCTTGTGATATCTGATGCTTACTGAGCTGCCGGCTCTTCGGCGTCGCCTTCGTCGGTGAAGGGCGAGGCGCTCGGCACGCACTGCACGGACCAGCCGGCGGGTGTCGGCTGCTTCTGATACTCGGTGATGGCGGCGGTGCACTGTTCGCGCTTGTCGAAGGTGCTGGGCAGCACGACCATGCCGCCCTGCGGGCCGGCGATTACCAGATACCAGACCAATGCTGCGGTCGTAGCCATGGAGTTTTCCTTGTTCTGCCCAGATCGGGCTCTCGTTGCGGGATTCGCTCGATCCTAACAACTCCTCGGAAATGACGAAAGCATGACCGCCCAGCGGCTTCTCCCCTCAGATCACAGCCGCGTGATGATCCGTCGGGTTCCTAGCTGCGGTATTGCCCTCCGCCGTGGTTCAGTCGGTCGCAAAGCAATAGAACAGGCCGTCGCCGCCTGTGCCTTTCAGCGCCTCCTGGCTGCAGCCGCCACGCGAGGCATGCGAAGAATTCCACGACTTCGCCGCCGCCGAATCGTCGAGACCGGTGCGGTCGTGATGGCCCATCATCGCCGCCCCTTCGGAGCCGCTCATCGTCCAGTCGCCGCAGGTCTGGTCGGCGATCCTGGTGCCGTCGGGCTTGGAGCCGGTCAGCATGTCGTGTCGGTTGGGCGTATCGCCGCGGCCGTTGACCGTCTCACCCTTCTCGTTCAGCGCGGTCTGCTTGGTGATGCCGTTGGCGTCGCTGTGCAGCGAGGCGACATCATCGGCGATCTTGGCGCCCTTGGCGTTGAACCAGGGACCCTTGCCGATGCGATCGCGCGCATCCTCCGCGCTGGTCGAGAGATATGCGTGCCAGGTCTTGCCGGTGACGCCGGCGGCTTCCGCCAGCGACGCGCAATGGGCATCCGCGCCCTTCAGGCCGCCGAGATCGCCCCCCTTGCCGGAGCCGACGCTGGTGACGAAGAAACTCATCTTGGTATCTTGGGAAACGGCCACGCCGACCGTAGCTCCAAGAGCGGCGGCAAGGGCGGTGGCGGCAACGGTGGCGAGTCTTGGCATGTCGGTCCTCCGGTTTCGAATGTCCTACGTCAGAAGAACGTAGCCGAAGGCTGTTTTAATCCGTTTCGAACCCGCGTTTTATTCCGGTTGCCGGTAGGCGACGAAGCGGTTGTGCTTGGCCTGGAAGATCAGGCCGGTCTCTTTGAGATCCGGGCTGGCCAGCGGCACGATGCGTTTGGCGATCTCGGAGGGGTGCGGCAATGTCTCGGGATCCTCACCGGGCACGGCTTGTGCGCGCATCGCGGTGCGGGTGGCGCCGGGGTCGGCTGCATTGACGCGCAGCGGCAGACTTTGCGTCTCATGCGCCCAGGAGCGCATCATGGTCTCCACCGCCGCCTTCGATGCCGCGTAAGGCGCCCAGAAGGCGCGCGCCGAATGCGCCGCGTTGGACGACAGGATAATCGCCCGGCCGGCATCCGAAAGCCGCAGCAGCGGGTCGACCGAGCGGATCAGCCGCCAGGTCGAGGTGACGTTGATGGTCATCACCTTTTCGAAGGTCTTGGCCTCGACATGGCCGATCGGCGAGATGACGCCAAGCACGCCGGCATTGGCGACGAGGATGTCGAGCTTGCCCCAGCGCTCGTGGATGGCGCCGCCCAGCCGGTCGATACCGGCCATGTCGGCGAGATCGAGCGGCACCAATGTCGCCTGGCCGCCGGCCGCCTTGATCTGGTCGTCGAGTTCTTCCAGCCCGCCGACGGTGCGGGCAACCGCGATGACATGCGCGCCGGCCGCAGCCAATTCCCTGGCGATGAAATAGCCGATGCCGCGCGAGGCGCCGGTGACGACCGCGACGCGGCCGGTAAGGTCGAGGGTCATGCGATGGCTTCCGGAACTCTGGCTAAGGCTGATGAGGATCCGCCAATTCTACGACCCGCTTGTCGCCAGCAGCGACAGCGTGCGCACATTGTCGTGGCCTTCGAAGTCGAGCAGGCGGGTCGGGTACTGGCCGGTGAAGCATGCATCGCAGAACTGCGGCTGCTCGTCGTCGCGGCTGGCCTCGCCGACGGCGCGGTAGAGACCGTTGATACTGAGGAAACCGAGCGAATCGACCCGGATGAACTCGGCCATCTCTTCCACCGACATGCGCGAAGCCAGCAGCTTCGACTTCTCCGGCGTGTCGACGCCATAGAAGCACGATGCGCTGGTCGGCGGCGAGGCGATGCGCATGTGCACTTCCTTGGCGCCGGCATCGCGCACCATCTGCACGATCTTCTGGCTGGTGGTGCCGCGCACGATGCTGTCGTCGACCAGCACCACGCGCTTGCCCTCGATCATGCGGCGATTGGCGTTGTGCTTGAGCTTGACGCCCATATGGCGGATCGAATCGCCAGGCTGGATGAAGGTGCGGCCGACATAGTGGTTGCGGATGATGCCGAGTTCGAAGGGAATGCCCGCCGCCTGGCTGAAGCCGATTGCCGCCGGCGTGCCGGAATCCGGCACCGGTACGACGATATCGGCGTCGACCGGATTTTCCTGCGCCAGTTCCGCGCCGATGCGCTTGCGTACCTCATAGACGTTACGGCCCTCGACCGAGGAGTCGGGTCGGGCGAAATAGACATATTCGAAGATGCAGAAGCGGGTCTTCTGCGGTTCGAACGGGAACAGGCTCTCAATGCCCTTGGAGGTGACGACGACCATCTCGCCGGGCTTCAGGTCGCGCACGAAACGCGCGCCGATGATGTCGAGCGCACAGGTCTCGGAGGCCAGGATCCAGGCGCCGTCGAGATCGCCCAGCACCAGCGGGCGGATGCCGAGCGGATCGCGGCAGCCGATCATCTTCTTGGCCGTCATCGCCACCAGCGAGAAGGCGCCCTCGACCTGGCGCACCGCGTCGATGAAGCGCGAATTGAGGTCGCGCTCCTTGCTGGTCGCGACCAGATGCAAAAGCGTCTCGGTGTCGGAGGTGGAGGAGAAGATCGCGCCTTGCTTCTGCAGCGCGCGCTGCACCGTCATGGCGTTGGTGAGGTTGCCGTTATGGGCGACGGCAAAGCCGCCATCGGCCAATTCGGCGAAGAAGGGTTGGATGTTGCGCATGCCGGCGCCGCCGGTGGTCGCGTAGCGCGTGTGGCCGATGGCGCGGTTGCCTTGCAGGCTGTCGATGACGCGCTGCTTGGTGAAGGTGTCGCCGATCAGGCCGACATGGCGTTCGACATGGAACTGGGTGCCGTCATAGGAGACGATGCCGGCCGCTTCCTGACCTCGATGCTGCAGCGCATGCAGACCGAGTGTGACGATGGCCGCCGCGTCCTGCCGGCCAAAGATGCCGAACACGCCGCACTCGTCATGGAAATGATCGTCAGCCTCGGCGGAAAGCACGTCGTCTGCGTCTGCCATCTTAAGCTCCGCTAAAATCGCCATATAAGGCGGTCGCACGTCGAAAGCAACGCACTGCATGCGATCGTTCACATGGATCGATCGCCAGACGCCCCGTTCGGACCTCAGTTCGCCGGCGCTGGCGCCGGCTTGGCGGTGTTGTCGGCAGGACCGGCGTCGTTGTCGTCAGGCGCCGGCGCATTGGCGTCGTCGCCACCGGCTGGTGCATCCGCCGCCGGTGCGTCGGGCGCGACGGGCGTCTCGGTGGCCGGCTGATTCGGATTGAGCTTCTTGAGGATGGCGTTTTCCGGGTCCTCTGGAAGCAGGCTCTCGAGCTTGGCGCCGATCTGTTCAAGCAGCGGCCGCGACTTGGCTTCCGTGACCCAGGCCGGGGCCTTGGCGCCGGCCAGCCAGTTGAAGAACAGCAGCGCGACAGCGACGACCAGGACGCCGCGCGCGGCGCCGTAAAGGAAGCCGAGCGTGCGGTCGAGGGCGCCGATGCGCGAATCGATGATCCAGTCGGCAAGCTTCATGGTGATGACCGAGACGACGATCAGCGCGATGATGAAGACCACGCCTGCGGCCGCCGCCATGGCGATCTTCTCATTGTCGATATAGGGCTTCAGGTAGGGCAGGACCGGTTTGTAGAAGAAGAAGGCCGCCGCCGCCGCCGCCGCCCAGGAGACGACCGAAAGCACCTCGCGCGAAAAGCCGCGAACCATGGCGAGCATCGCCGAGACCAGGGTGAAGCCGACGAGAATTCCGTCAAGCAGCGTAATCGGCATGTCTTTGGCCCCACTCCGATCTCTTGTTCACGACTCGACGAGCCGCGTCATTCTTCATCGTCGGCACGGCTGCGCCGTGAGCCGGCTATGCGCGCCACGAGGTCGGCAAGCTCGGTGGGCTGGAAAGCGCCGGCCCCAATCCCCCCAGCAAGTTCCTCGCTGCCCAAGGGCAGAACCGCGCTACCAAAACCCAGTTTTTCGGCTTCCTTGAGACGCTGCTGCGCATGCGCAACCGGCCTCACCGCGCCCGAAAGGCTGATTTCGCCGAAATAGACGCAATCGGCGGGGAGGGCAAGACCAGTGAGCGAGGAAACCAGTGCGGCTGCGACCGCGAGATCGGCCGCCGGCTCGCTGATGCGGTAGCCGCCGGCGACGTTGAGGTAAACGTCATGCTGCCCGAAACGCACACCGCAATGCGCCTCCAGCACTGCCAGGATCATCGACAGCCGCGCGCCGTCCCAGCCGACCACCGCCCGGCGCGGCGTGCCGAGCGAGGAGGCCGCGACCAGCGCCTGGATTTCGACCAGAACCGGCCTGGTGCCTTCCATGCCGGCGAAAACCGCTGCTCCCGGTGATTTCGCGTGCCGTTCGCCAAGGAAAAGCTCGGATGGATTGGAGACCTCGCGCAGACCTTTGTCCGACATTTCGAAGACCCCGATCTCGTCGGTCGGTCCGAAGCGGTTCTTCACCGTGCGCAGGATACGGAAGTGGTGGCCGCCTTCGCCCTCGAAATAGAGCACGCCGTCGACCATGTGCTCGACCACGCGCGGACCGGCGATCTGGCCTTCCTTGGTGACATGGCCGACCAGCACGATCGCGGCACCCGTGGATTTCGCGTAGCGGATCATCGCCTGCGCCGCGGCGCGCACTTGTGTGACGGTGCCTGGCGCCGAATCGGCCAAGTCGGTCCACAGTGTCTGGATCGAATCGAGGATGACCAGATCGGGCCGCTTGCCGTCGGCGATCGTGGCAAGGATATCCTCGACATTGGTTTCGGCCGCGAGTTCCACCGGCGCCGAGGCGACGCCGAGCCTCTGCGCACGCAGCCTTATCTGGGCAACTGCCTCTTCGCCCGAGACATAGACGATGCGATGGCCCTTGGAGGCAAGTGCGGCCGCGGCCTGGGTGAGCAGTGTCGATTTGCCGATACCGGGATCGCCGCCGACCAGAAGTGCAGAGCCCCGAACGAAACCGCCACCGGTGGCGCGGTCGAGTTCGCCGATACCCGAGATGATGCGCGGCGCGTCCTCGATATCGCCTGAAAGTGTGGTCAGCACCACCGCGCGGCCCTTGCGGGCGTTGCGCGTGTTGGCAGGACCCGAGCCGATGCCGCCAGATGTGCCTTCCTCGACCAGCGTGTTCCACTCGCCGCAGGCATCGCATTTGCCGGCCCAGCGCTGATGCACCGAACCGCAATTCTGGCAGATGAACTGGACGCGGGATTTGACCACGCTTTACCTTCCCGCCCTCTGGCGGGCGCCGCACGCGACAGCCAATCTCCCCCCGTGCGGGGGAGATGTCCGGCAGGACAGAGGGCGGCGCAGAGCGCAGAGACCCGTTGCTATTGGTGAGATCGCTGGCAAGAGGCTACTCAAACCTTTCCGCGATATGGTGCTCTTCCGCGAGATCGGAGAAGCGGGTGAATTCGCCGTGGAAGGCAAGCGTGACAGAGCCCGTCGGCCCATGGCGCTGCTTGGCCACGATCACCTCGGCCTTGCCGCGCATCTCGTTCATCTCGTTTTCCCACTTGACGTATTCCTCGGTGCCGAGCTTCGGCTCGCGGTTCTTGAGGTAATATTCCTCGCGATAGACGAAGATGACGACGTCGGCGTCCTGCTCGATCGAACCGGATTCGCGCAGGTCGGAGAGCTGCGGACGCTTGTCGTCGCGGCTTTCGACCTGACGCGACAGCTGCGACAGCGCGATGATCGGCACGGCCAGTTCCTTGGCCAGCGCCTTCAGGCCCGTGGTGATCTCGGTGATTTCCTGCACGCGGTTCTGCGAAGACTTGGCGGATGAGCCCTGCATCAGCTGAATATAGTCGATGACGATCAGGTCCAGGCCGCGCTGGCGCTTCAGACGACGCGCGCGGGCAGACAACTGGGCAATGGAAATACCGCCGGTCTGGTCGATGAACAGCGGGATCTTCTGCATGGTCTGCGAACAGGCGACCAGCTTTTCGAAGTCCATTTCGCTGATTTCGCCACGGCGGATCTTGGAGGACGAAATTTCCGTCTGTTCGGAAATGATGCGGGTTGCGAGCTGTTCGGACGACATTTCGAGCGAGAAAAAACCGACCACGCCGCCATTGGCCGCCTTGAATGAGCCATCGGCCTGCTGCGCCGGCTCATACATCTCGGCAATGTTGAAGGCGATGTTGGTGGCGAGCGATGTCTTGCCCATGCCCGGACGGCCGGCGATGATGATCAGATCGGACGACTGCAGGCCGCCCATGCGGCGGTCGAGATCGCGCATGCCGGTGGCGAGGCCCGACAGACCGCCGTCACGCATATAGGCGGCGTTGGCCATGTCGACCGCGGTCTTGACCGCGTCGGTGAAGCTCTCGAAGCCGCCGTCATAGCGCCCGGTCTCGGCCAGCTCGAACAGGCGGCGCTCCGCGTCCTCGATCTGTTCGGAAGGCGACATGTCGACAGGGGCGTCATAAGCGATGTTGACCATGTCCTCGCCGACGGTGATCAACGCCCGGCGCGTCGCCAGATCATAAATGGCGCGGCCGTAGTCGGTGGCGTTTACGACGGTGACGGCTTCCACCGCCAGCCGCACCACATACTGCGCCACCGTCATGTCGCCGACCTTTTCGTCGGCGGGCAGGAAGGTCTTCAGCGTGATCGGCGTCGCCGCCTTACCCATGCGGATCAGTTCGGCCGCGACATCGAAGATCTTGCGGTGCAGGGGTTCGTAGAAATGGCCGGACTTCAGGAAGTCGGACACCCGGTAGAAGGCATCGTTATTGACAAGTATAGCGCCAAGCAGCGCCTGCTCGGCCTCGATGTTGTTGGGCGATTCGCGATAGAGCGGTTGCTCCGCCACGCCGAATTTTCGTGCTGCCTCTGCCATGATGTCCCCGATTTCGATCCCCGTCTGTCGATATCAGAACTGGACAAGTCAGTGCTGACTTATCTGCAACAGCCCGTGAAGAAGCGGCTTTGGTACTCGCGATTCACAGCCAAAATTTTTCCGTGGAAAGAATCGCAATTGACTCGAATCGAGAGTTGGCAACTTAGCGTTTTTCGCAGGAGAACAAAACAGGAAGGTGAGCGCTGGCGACACCGGATTGCGAGGCTGTCGTGTCTCTTTCATCCTCATGCCAGTGCATCGCCCCAATCCGCCCGCCGCGCCACCTTGAACGCGTCACCGTCGCGCTTGGTGAAGAGCCTTTCGCCGGCGCTGCCATTTGCCTCGCAAAGCTTGAGCACGACCTTGCCGGAACCGGATTTCGGCGGCGCGACGACCCGCGCGGCGCGGAAGGCAGCCGGCTGGCGCGAAGCGGCTACATAGATGAATTTCTCATCTTCCCACGGTACTTCCGCCTCTTTGGCCAGGCGGTGCAGGCGCGAGCGGGCGACGCGGCGGGAAAAGTGGCACCAGTCCGGCGGGTTGAGCGGGCAGGGCGCCTCGTGCGGACAGGGCGCCAGCACATGCGCGCCGGCCGCGATCAATTGTGCGCGTACAGCTAGAATGCGCAGCCAGCCCGCCGGCGTGCCCGGCTCGACGATCAACAGCGTGTCCTTGGTGAGTTGCCATAGCCGGTCGACCATTTTGGGCAGGGACGTCGGCGCGATCTCGTCCAGCACATAGGCACATGTGACGAGGTCGGCGGACTGGAGGTCGGCAATGTCGGTCGTGACATCGCCGGCCCGCCAGACGGTCTGGGCCGTGATCGCATTGGCGGCAAGCGTCTCACCGACCTTGCGCACCGCGGCACTCGCCTCAAGCAGCGTGGCCAGTTCCAGGTCAGGCCAGAGATCGCTGGTGGCCCAAAGCACGGTGCCGGGGCCGGCGCCGACGTCGAGCAAGGTCGCGGGTGTGAAATCCGGCCGGGCTTCGGCGAGCGCATCGAGGCTGGCGCGGACCGCGGCGTAGGTCGCCGGCATGCGCGTCGCCAGATAGGCCTTGACCGCCATGTCCTGCGCCATATGCAGCCGACCGTCGCGCAATTCGGCGCGGTAGCGGTCGGACAGGGTTTTCGCCGCCTGCTTCAGGTCCGGCAGCGCCACCTTTTCCAAAAGGCGATCGACGCCCTGTCGAAGAGCGGCCGGCAGCTCCATGGCCTATGCCCCCCTGGGTGCAAGCAGGATAATCGAGGCGCCGGCCATGCAGAGCGCCGCGCCGGCAAGGTCCCAGCGATCGGGCCGCACGCCATCGGCCAGCCACAACCAGGCGAGCGAGGCAGCGATGTAGATACCGCCATACGCGGCATAGGCGCGGCCGGCTGCATTGGTGTCGACCAACGCCAGAAGCCAGGCGAACACAATCAGAGAGGCAAAGCCAGGCAGCAGCCAGAGCGGCGATTTCTCCAGCCGCCACCACGCCCACACCGAAAAGCAGCCGGCGATCTCGGCAAGCGCCGCGGCTGTGTAGAGGAGATAGGTCATGAAAAAAGGCCTCGCGACGATCACGAGGCCTTTTTCGGGGCAGGAGCCTATAATGGCAAGCGCCAATAATGCGTCCCGTCAGCGCTGTCCCTATTCCGCCACCTTGCGTCGGCGGGCGGGCTTGGCGGACTTCTCGACAGGAGCCGCCTCGCGGCGGCCCATGTCGCGCAACTCCAGCGCCTTCTCGCATTTGGCCATATAGTCGCGCGTCATCGGCAGCGTGTCGTTCTTCTTGGCGATCTGGAACTGGAAAATCACCAAGTCCTGCCAACGGAAGGCAGCTTCCGAGGCGGCCAGATAGAACTCCCACATGCGGCAGAAGCGTTCGTCATAGATCGCCTTTGCCTTGTCGCGGTTGGCTGCGAAGCGCTGGCCCCAATGCTTCAGCGTGTCGGCATAATGGAGCCGCAGGATTTCGACGTCGGTGACCACGAGGCCGGACTTCTCGATCGCCGGCAGCACCTCGGACATTGCCGGGATGTAGCCGCCCGGGAAAATATACTTGCGGATGAAGGCGCTGGTCGCCCACGGCACGCCGGAGCGGCCGATCGTGTGCAAAAGCATGACGCCATCAGGCTTCAGCAATGTTGCCGCCTTGTCGAAGAAGGTGCGGTAATGGTTGACCCCGACATGCTCGAACATGCCGACCGAGACAATGCGGTCGAAGCGTTCGTTGAGCTCGCGATAGTCCTTCAGTTCGAAATGGACGTGGTTTTCCAGCCCTTGCGCATGAGCCCGGTCGGTGGCGACGCCATGCTGTTCCGTCGACAGCGTCACGCCTTGCACGTCGACATCGAAGGCCTTGGCCAGATAGAGGCCGAGCCCGCCCCAGCCGGAGCCGATGTCGAGCACTGTCTGGCCGGCCTTCAGCCTGAGCTTGGCGGCGATGTGACGTTTCTTGGCGGCCTGCGCCTCGTCGAGCGTCATGTCCGGCTGCTCGAAATAGGCACAGGAATACTGCATGTCCTCATCGAGGAAGAGCCGGTAAAGCTCGCCCGACAGATCGTAGTGGCGCTGCACGTTGCGGCGCGAGCGCGAGGTGGTGTTGATCTGCTGCAGGCGGCGGAAGGCGTGGCGCAGGCCCTCGATGGCTTTCGACCACGTCGCGTCGATGCCGCCGCTGCCCATGTTCTGGAAGGCAATGCGCATCAGTCCGAGAACGCCGCCTTCGAGAATGTCCAGCTCGCCGTCCATGTAGGATTCAGGCACCGCCAGCATCGGATCGAAGGTGATGGCGCGCTCGGCATGCCTGGTCTTGATGTGCATGTGCACCGGCTCGCCGCTGCCGTCGCCGAAGATGAACGTCGTGCCCTTCGGCCCGGTTACCTTGAGGCTGCCCGTGCGCACCAGGCGGTCGAGAACGCGCTTCAACAGAATATTCATGGTCCGGTGTCCCCTCACGGTCAGACAGGCTGTCCTACTCTGCATCAATATATAGGGTTTCGAAAAGTTCCTTTTGGCACAAAAATGCCCGGGCGAGAGGCCCGGGCATTGGTCCAGAAATGACTGGAAATCGACAGCACGATCGGAGCGCCGGTCCGGCGCTCGGAGCGTATGTGATCAGGCGTTTTCTTCGCCGCCTTCGAACTCGGCATTCGGATCGAAGAAGTTTTCCGGCCGCGCATTGTCGTTGATGTCGTCGCCATAAATGGCTTCGGCGGTGGTCAGCGTCTCGCCCTTGGCCTGGCGCTCGGCTTCGTCAGCCGTGCGGGCGATGTTGAGCGTGATGGTGACTTCGACTTCCGGATGCAGCGCGATCGCCACATTGGTGACGCCGATGGTCTTGATTGGCTGGTTGAGCTGGATCTGGTTGCGGTTGACCGTGAAGCCTTCCGCGGTCAGCAGGTCGGCGATATCGCGCGTCGACACCGAACCGTAGAGCTGACCGGTCTCACCGGCCGAGCGAACGGCGATGAAGCTCTTGCCGTCCAGCTTTTCGGCAACCTCTGCGGCTTCCGACTTGCGCTCGAGGTTGCGGGCTTCGAGCTGGGCGCGCTGGCCTTCGAACTTCTTCTTATTGGCTTCGTTGGCGCGCAACGCCTTGCCCTGCGGCAGCAGGAAGTTGCGGGCAAAACCGTCCTTGACCTTGACGGTATCACCCATCTGGCCGAGGCGGGAGACGCGTTCGAGAAGGATGACGTCCATGATTATGTTCCTTTTGGTTGGGCGTCCGTCCACAAGGCCGACGCCGAATTCTTTGGAACAGGTCAGGAAGCAAAAGGGCGTTGCCGCCGGTGTCGCTGTCCTGCCTGTCGCGGCAGTTAGAGGTTTTGACCTCAACTCGGGATTTGACGCTAACCGGTCATGCCCGTCATGGCCGGTGACAGGAACGGGCGGCGAACCGCCCGTTCGGAAGAATTAGCGAACCACGTAGGGCAGCAGGCCGAGGAAACGGGCGCGCTTGATCGCCTTGGCGAGCTCGCGCTGCTTCTTCTGGCTGACGGCGGTGATGCGCGACGGCACGATCTTGCCGCGCTCGGAAATGTAGCGCTGCAAGAGACGCACGTCCTTGTAGTCGATCTTCGGGGCGTTGGCGCCGGAGAACGGGCAGGTCTTGCGGCGGCGATGGAAAGGGCGCCGGGTCGGGATCTGGTTGATGTCGACCATTATTCTGCACCCCCTTCAAAACCTTCGCGCGGACGGCGCGGACCACGGTCGCCGCCTTCGCGATCGCCGAACGAACGCGGGCCACGATCGCCGCGGTCGCCGAAGCTGCGGGCCGGCCGATCGCCACGGTCGCGATCGCCGAAGCCACCGCGCTCGGAGCGCTCTTCGCGCTTCTGCATCATGGCCGAAGGGCCTTCCTCATGCGCCTCGACCTTGATGGTCAGGAAGCGCAGCACGTCCTCGGACAGACCCATCTGGCGCTCCATCTCGTTGAGCGCTGCCGGCGGGCAGGTGAGGTCCATCAGCGTGTAGTATGCCTTCCGGTTCTTGTTGACCCGGTAGGTGAGGGACTTCAGTCCCCAGTTCTCGACCCGGCCGACAGACCCGCCATTCGCTGAGATGACGCCCTTGTACTGTTCGACAAGCGCATCGACCTGCTGCTGCGAGAGGTCCTGCCGGGCAAGAAACACATGTTCGTAAAGAGCCATTATGTCTTGGTGCCTTTCTTCGTTTCTCTCCCGGTTCCCGGCGGCAAAAGCCTCTGCAACTTCTCTGACCCGCATGTGCCTCGAAAGGCGCGGGGAAGAAAGGAGCATGACGAGACGGTCGAGAGCGGAGACACGGGAGGCGGAAACGCTTCTGGCTTCACACGAAGGTTCTCGAAAAAACCTCCGGCCCTCCGTTCAGCCCCCAGCTGGGACCGGCAGATTGGCGGCGTCTATAAAGCAATCCGCTGATAAAGCAAGGCCAAGCGGCATCCCTGATGTCGCAGGCCGCAGGAACCCACGTGGCAGCGCCCGGCAAGGCCGGCGATTTTCCCGGCAACCGGCCCTTAACCGCAATGTCAGGTCGCACAGGGTTGAGCCATGCCGTCAACGGTCGCCAACCGCACCCATTACAGCGCCTCCGCCTCGAATCCCAGCGACTATTATGCCATCAATGATCCGGCCAAGCTGCCGAACGTGTTTCTGCAGATCGCCAACAAATTTTCGAAGCTGCAATTGACGAACTGAGCGGCTGCTCCGAAGGCGGGCGGCAGGGGAAATTAAGCGCCCGCCGATCGGCTCAACTCGTATGGGCGACGATCTTGTCGACCGTTTCGGGGAAGAAGTCGGGCGCGGCATGGCGCTTGCCGAACATCATGTCGTACTGGATCAGCCGGAAGTCGCGGATCGCCGGGTCAATCTCTTTCTGACGCGACCAGTCTGGCGTGGCCGCCCCGGCCGGCGTGAGCAGCAGGTTGCGGTCGACGACGCGATAGCGCTCCCGCATCTCGCCCAGGAAACCGGTGTAGTAAGGGTGGGTGATGCCGGCGGCGGTGAGGATATGATAGGGCAGGAACGCGGGGCTGACCGTGCCCAGATTCTCGACCGGGCCGGAGCGGTTCGACCAGATGATCAGCGGTGTCGCGTGATGTTCGAGGGCGGCTTCCGGCGTCGGTTCCTTGCGCGGCGCGACGTTGTCCTTCAGGAAGCCGGTCTCGACATAGACCGGTCCGAGCGGCGGCAGGTGGTCACCGAAAAAGGCGACAATCGTGGGCCGCTCGCGCCTCTTGGCCCATTCGATCAGCCGTTCAAGGCCGCGGTCCGCGTCGGCTGAACCTTCGGCGTAGGAGAGCAGCGAGTCGCGCGCCCACTGGCTGATCGGCGCTTGCACCGAATGGGTCGGATTCGAATAACGGTTCGGTTCATAGGGGCCGTGGTTCTGCAGACTGACGGCGAAGAAGAACACCGGGTCCTCGCTGGCGTCCGCTTCGCGAATAATCTCGTCGGTCATCGCCGCGTCGGATGCCAGCGGTCCGCGCTTTTCCATGGGCGGCAGCGTCTCTTCCGATTTGAAGTCGTTGAAACCGAAATCGGCATAGACCGCGCCGCGGTTCCAGAACCAGTTCGTGCCTGGATGGATGGCGCGTGCCCTATAGCCTTCGCTCTTCAGGAAGGTCGCCATCGACGGCGTCGGGGTCCGGACATATTGCTGGTAGGGGATGCTGCCGGCCGGCAGGAAAGCATTGGAAAAGCCGGTCAGCGCTTCGAACTCGATGTTGGCGGTCATGCCGCCGAATTCGGGCGAGAACATCGAGCCCGAGCGGAGCGCCCGCACATTGGGCATCGGATCGGGAGTGATGGTGACTCCGGGCAGCTTGGTTGGATCCCAGAAGGATTCGCTCATGACGATGATGATGTCCGGCTTCTGGGCCGGCACCGAGGCGGTCACCTCGGGCCGCTCGATCGCCGCGATCGCCTTGTCGGAATAGCCCGGCGGTGCCGAGACATGCGCCATCGGCACGTTGAGCGCGAAGGCGAGCGCGAAGCCGTTGGAGGCGTAGTTTTCCTTCTGGTCCCACATGATCGGGATGATCTGCAGCCGGTCCCTGGTCCACGAGAAGGTGGCGTAATCCATGATCGAGACGAAGAAGGCGAGCAGCGGCACCGCCAGCGTCAGCCGGGCAAGGCGGCCCTTGCGGCTGAGGGCCGGAACCTTGCGGCGCCATAGCCGCCAGCCGTAGACGAGCAGGGACAGGCCGGCGACGATGCCCGCGACCATGGCCAGCGCTGTCATTGGCCGCTCGCGCACCAAGAGCGGCAGCAGGGCGAAGATCTGGCGGGCGTAGAGGAAATCCGTCGGGTAGAGCGGATCGCCGAGATAATGCGACTTCTGGTGGCCGACAAAGGCCAGCGACAAGGTCAGCGGCGCGACGATCATCAGGCTCTGATGGCTGCGGCCGAGCACCGCGTCGAGACCGATCAGGACCAGCGCGAAGACGACGATGGTTGTCCAGCCCGGCTTGAACGGCTGCAGGAAGAAGGAAACGGTGCCGGCGACATCACCGCGCACGATCAGTTCGATGGCGAACACCAAGACGGCCGAGATCGCCAGGCTGATCAGCCCGTAGCGGACAACAGGCCATCTACGGCCCGGCAGATAGCCGGTGGACGGATCGTCTTCCAGGAACTGCGGCGCCGCGTTGCCGGCACGTTTGAAACTCTTTGCCACTTCAACTTCCCGCCCAAAGACAACCCACGTCATTCGATTGTCATATAATTGTCACGCAAAGCTAGCGCCTGTGGCGGAAATAAGAAGAGCCAGCGAACGATTCGTGAGCGGTTTTCATCAGGTGTGATCGCCAAAAAGCCTTTCGGAACAGGCACTCGCGCGGGGATAGGCCCATTGGCATGGGCTGAAGTGGCTTGACTTGGCGGCCTGCCTTGCGTCACAGGCAGGGAAAATTCGTAGTATCAGGCAAGCAAAACCAGTCAGGGGAGCCCTCGCATGGCCGTTGCATTCACCTTTCCGGGACAGGGTAGCCAGGCTGTCGGCATGGGCAAGGATCTTGCCGATGCCTTTCCCGAGGCACGCAGGATTTTCCAGGAAGTCGATGACGCGCTCGGCGAAAACCTGTCGAAGCTGATCTGGGAAGGTCCCGAAGAGACGCTGACGCTGACGGCCAACGCGCAGCCGGCGCTGATGGCGGTGTCGCTTGCCGCCATCAAGGCGCTGGAATCGCGCGGCTTCTCGCTGAAGGACAAGGTCGCTTATGTCGCCGGCCATTCGCTGGGCGAATATTCGGCACTCGCCGCCGCCGGCTTCGTTTCCGTTGCCGATGCCGCCCGCCTGCTGCGCATCCGCGGCAACGCCATGCAGGCAGCGGTGCCGGCCGGCGAGGGCGCCATGGCGGCGATCATCGGGTTGGAGCAGGCCGATGTCGAAGCCGCCTGTGCTGAGGCCGCTCTTGGGGCCGGCAAGGGGGCCGTCTGCCAGGTGGCGAACGACAATGGCGGCGGCCAACTGGTCATATCAGGGGCGAAGGCGGCGGTTGAACTGGCAGCGAAACTGTGCACCGAAAAAGGCGCCAAACGGGCGCTGATGCTGCAGGTTTCGGCGCCCTTCCATTCCGCGCTGATGACGCCGGCCGCCAATGTCATGCGCGAGGCACTTGCCGGCGTGACAAAGACCGCGCCAATCGTTCCCGTGGTGTCCAACGTATCGGTGCAGCCGTCGACCGATCCCGACGGGATCGCCGGGCGGCTGGTCGAGCAGGTGACCGGTCGCGTCCGCTGGCGCGAAACGGTGGAGTGGTTCGGCGCCAACGGCGTCACCACGCTTTACGAGATCGGTGCCGGCAAGGTGCTTTCAGGACTGGCTCGTCGCATCAACCGCGACATCGCCACCGCCTCCGTGGGTTCCGCAGCCGAGGTCGAGGCGGCTGTGGCTGCGCTGTGACTTGAATTCTTCGCCGCCGACATCTTCTTTGACGAGTTTTTGGAGATATCGGATTACCGCGTAATCTGCGATGTAAAGGACAAGCGTCTGGTCATTCTGGTGGTAACGATTGGCCATCGGGGTGATGTCTATTGATAACCGTCCGTACGATTTGAGAAGAGGACAAGAGATGTTCGAACTGACCGGCCGCAAGGCGCTTGTCACCGGCGCATCGGGGGGCATCGGCGAGGCGATCGCCAGGGTGTTGCATGCGCAAGGCGCGACCGTCGGCCTGCACGGCACGCGCGTTGAGAAACTGGAGACGCTGGCCTCCGAATTGGGCGACCGGGTCAAGCTGTTCCCGGCCAACCTGTCGAACCGTGACGAGGTCAAGGCACTCGGCCAGAAGGCGGAGGCCGATCTCGAAGGCGTGGACATCCTGGTCAACAATGCCGGCATCACCAAGGACGGCCTGTTCGTGCGCATGTCGGACGCCGACTGGGATACGGTGATGGAGGTCAATCTCACCGCCGTTTTCCGGCTGACCCGTGAACTCACTCACCCAATGATGCGCCGCCGCCATGGCCGCATCATCAACATCACTTCGGTGGTCGGGGTGACCGGCAATCCCGGCCAGGCGAATTACTGCGCCTCCAAGGCCGGCATGATCGGCTTGTCCAAATCGCTGGCGCAGGAGATCGCCACCCGCAACATCACCGTCAACTGCGTCGCGCCGGGCTTCATCGAATCGGCGATGACCGACAAGCTCAATGACAAGCAGAAAGAGGCGATCATGGCGGCGATCCCCACCAAGCGCATGGGCACCAGTGCCGAAGTGGCGTCCGCCGTTGCTTATCTGGCTTCGAACGAGGCCGCCTACGTAACCGGGCAGACCATACATGTGAATGGCGGTATGGCGATGATCTGAGCGAGGTCCGACAGCAACGCCGACGGGCTGTGAAAACCCACCATTTCGGCTTGGACCTCGGCTATTTTTCGTGTAATGCGGCCCGCAACCCGGCGGTTCGGGCAAAAACCGGTCCGTGGCCGTTGCGTTTCCGGCAGGACCATCTTTCAGCTTGATTAGCGGCATTCCGCCCGCTAACGAAGACAGACAAACAATAGACGAGGATGCCCCAAATGAGTGACACCGCAGAGCGCGTCAAGAAGATCGTCATCGAGCACCTTGGCGTCGATGCCGACAAAGTGACGGAGCAGGCGAGCTTCATCGATGATCTGGGCGCTGACAGCCTCGACACGGTTGAACTCGTCATGGCGTTTGAAGAAGAATTCGGCGTCGAGATCCCCGATGACGCGGCCGAGACCATCCTGACGGTCGGCGATGCGGTGAAGTACATCGACAAGGCTTCGGCCTGACGCTTTTCGCAGTCGTCACCGGGGAGGACCTGCGATGAGGCGTGTCGTCGTCACGGGCCTTGGCCTGGTTTCGCCGTTCGGTATGGGCTTCGAGCACGGCTGGAAGGAACTGCTGACCGGCCGCAGCGCTGCCAAGCGCGTCACCGAGTTCGAGGTGGACGATCTTGCCTGCAAGATCGCCCACGTCATTCCGCGCGGCGACGGCTCCAACGGCACGCTCAATCCCGAAGCCATTCTTGAGCCGAAGGAACTCCGCAAGATCGGCGACTTCATCCTGTACGGGATCGCGGCCGCCGATGAAGCGCTGAAGGATTCCGGCTGGCAGCCATCAACCGAGGAGGAGCGTTGCGCCACCGGTGTGCTGATCGGCTCCGGTATCGGCGGTCTTGAGGGCATCGCCGAGAACGCGATCATCCTCAAGGAACGCGGCCCGCGTCGCATCAGCCCGTTCTTCATTCCCGGAAACATCATCAATCTCGTGTCGGGCCAGGTTTCGATCCGGCACGGGTTGAAAGGCCCCAACCACGCTGTCGTCACCGCTTGCTCGACCGGCGCGCACGCCATTGGCGACGCCGCCCGGCTGATCATCTTCGGCGATGCCGACATCATGCTGGCTGGCGGCGCCGAATCGCCGGTGACCCGGCTGTCGCTCGCCGGCTTCGCCGCATGCCGGGCGCTGTCGACCGAGCGCAACGATACCCCGCAAACGGCCTCGCGGCCCTATGACCGCGACCGTGACGGCTTCGTTATGGGCGAGGGCGCCGGCGTCCTCGTGCTGGAGGAGCTTGAGCATGCCAAGGCGCGCGGCGCCAAGATCTATGCCGAGGTGACCGGCTACGGCCTGACCGGCGATGCCTATCACATCACCGCACCGGCTGAAGATGGCGATGGCGCTTTCCGTTGCATGACGGCGGCGTTGAACCGGGCAAAGCTTACGCCGGCCGATGTCGACTACATCAATGCGCACGGCACCTCGACCATGGCCGATACGATCGAACTCGGCGCCGTCGAGCGGCTGGTCGGCGATGCGGCGTCGAAGATTTCGATGTCGTCGACCAAGTCGTCGATCGGCCATTTGCTGGGAGCGGCAGGCGCGGCCGAAGCGATCTTTTCGATCCTCGCCATCCGCGACAATATCGCACCGGCGACCATCAACCTCGACAATCCAGAACGCGAAACCGCGATCGACCTGGTGCCGAACAAGCCACGCGCCCGCCAGATCGACGTGGCACTGTCCAATTCCTTCGGCTTCGGTGGCACCAACGCCTCGCTCGTCTTCCAGCGGTATAATGGCTGACGGTCCGGTTACCGGGCAATGCTTTGGCGTGCCGTCAATTTTGCCATATTCGCCCCTACTCTGCCGCAGGGGATTCGTTGAGAGATCGAACGGTAGGGCGACATGAACACTAATCCGTCGGGCAACGGAGAATTCGGGCAAAGGCCGGCGAACACCGGGCCGATCGTGCCGAAAACGGCCAGCGAAGCCTTGCGGCCGGAAGCCGGAACACCGCCGCCGAAACGCTCGCGTGCTTCGCGCAGCCAGGTCGTCGTGTTCATGAACTTCGTCATCTCGGCGGTGATGCTGATCGTTCTGGCGGCGGGCGTGGCCCTCTATTTCGGCAAGCAGGAGTTTACCGAACCCGGCCCATCCGCCAATGGCGACACTTTCCTCGTCAAGCCCAGCACCGGCGTTCAGGACATTGCCGACCAGCTCGAGCGCCGCGGATTGATCAGCGACGCCCGCGTATTCCGCCTCGGGGTGCGTGCCTTCGGCAACGATTCCGCGCTCAAGGCCGGTGAGTACGAGATCAAGCCCAGGGCATCCATGCGCGACATCATGGAACTGCTGAAGAGCGGCAAGTCGGTGATGTATTCGCTGACTATTCCCGAGGGGCTGACGGTCGAGCAGGCCTTGCAGCGCATCGCCGACGAACCGGCTTTGAGCGGCGATATGCCGGCGAAGACACCCCCTGAAGGCAGCCTTGCCACCGACACGCTGCGCTTCACGCGTGGCGCAACGCGTCAGCAGATGGTCGACAAGCTGCTCGCCGATCAGAAGAAACTGGTCGATGAGGTGTGGCAGCGGCGCGCGCCGGATCTGCCCCTAGCCAGCGTCGAGGACTTTGTCACCCTGGCCTCGATCGTCGAGAAGGAAACCGGCAAGGGCGACGAACGCTCGCGCGTGGCCGCCGTCTTCCTGAACCGCTTGGCCAAGGGCATGCGCCTGCAGTCCGATCCGACCATCATCTACGGTCTGTTTGGCGGCAAGGGCAAGCCGGCGGATCGCCCGATCTATCAGTCCGACATCCAGAAGCAGACGCCTTACAACACCTATGTGATCAGCGGCTTGCCGCCGACGCCCATCGCCAATCCGGGCCGCGCGGCCCTCGAGGCCGTGGCCAACCCGTCGAAGACCGACGATCTCTATTTTGTCGCCGACGGCACGGGCGGTCACGTCTTTGCTTCGACGCTGAACGAGCATAATGAAAACGTCGCCCGCTATCGCGCGCTGCAGAAGAAGCAGGCCGATGAGGCAGCCAAGGCCGCTGCTGCCGCCGGTGCCAGCGGCAGTGCCGACAAGCCTGCTGACGACAAGCCAGCTGACGACAAGCCTGCCATTGACAGCGGCACCGATGGCGACAATGGCGATGCTGGCGGTGATGCGGGCGCGGCCCAGTAAGGCGAGGAAAAGCGTTGCCTGGAAGGCGGCGGCCTGACATTTGAAGGAACGCCAGGCGTCCAATTTCGACGTATTCGCGGAATGGTCATTTTAAGTTAAGCCGCACTCGTCCCTCCGGAAAACCGGTTTCGGGGTGAGGCGCCAGGGATGTGCAGGCGACATGAATTTGCAGAGCATGACCGGTTTTGCGCGCGCCGTCGCCGAGCATGACGGCACCTCCATTGCCTGGGAAGTCAAATCCGTCAACGGCAAGAGCGTCGAGGTGCGGTTGCGGCTGCCTCAGGGGTTCGAGCGGTTGGAGCCTGTGCTTCGGCAGACGCTGCAGAAGCGTTTCGCGCGCGGCAACTTCCAGGCGACGTTGACCATCGGCCGTGCAGCCGGCGCGCAGGCGCAACCAGTCGTCAACGAGGTGTTTTTGAAAGATCTCGCCGGCCTGGCCAAGCGATTGCAGGAACAGTTCGGCGTCGCGCCCGCAACGGCTGACGGTTTGCTGTCGCTGCGTGGTGTGCTCGACGTTCCCGAAACCATCGAAACCGACGAGGCGCGGGCCGCGCTCGACACCGCCATCATGGCCGCGCTCGACGTGGCGCTGAACGGCCTGGAACAGGCCCGGCAGGGCGAAGGTGCCGCATTGGCCCTGCTTTTGTCCGGTCATATCGACGCCATCGAGACACTGACCCTGCGCGCGGAAGCGGATCCGTCGCGCGATACGGCGGTGATCCGCGAACGCATCGCCGAGCAGGTCAGGCTGTTGATGGATGCATCCGCCAATCTGGATGCAAGCCGATTGCACATGGAGGCGGCGTTTCTTGCCACTAAGGCCGATATTCGCGAGGAGATCGACCGGCTGAAAACGCATGTCGCATCTGGCCGGGCCTTGCTCGAGGGCGGCGGCGCCGTTGGCCGCAAGCTCGATTTTCTGGCACAGGAATTTAACCGCGAATCGAATACGCTGTGTTCGAAGTCGAATGCCGCCGCCGTCACCGCGATCGGACTGGAACTGAAGGCGGTCGTCGACCAGTTTCGTGAACAGGTCCAGAATCTGGAGTAGCCGATGGTTGCCAAGGAACCGATGGTTGCCAGGGATTTGGGGTCCCGCATCCGCCGCCGGGGGTTGATGCTCGTCCTGTCGTCACCATCGGGTGCCGGCAAGTCGACGATCGCGCGCAATCTTCTTGAGAGCGATTCCAGCCTCGAACTGTCGGTCTCGGTCACCACGAGACCTCGCCGCGGCTCGGAAATCGAGGGCGTTCACTACCATTTCCGCACGATGCGCGAATTCGAGCGGCTGCGTGATTCCGACGCGCTGCTCGAATGGGCCGAAGTGCATGGCAATTGCTATGCGACGCCGCGCGAACCTGCCGAATTGGCGCTGGCGCAGGGGCGCGACATGCTGTTCGACATCGACTGGCAGGGCGCCCAGCAGCTCAAGGAGAAGATGCGCGCCGACATCGTCTCGATCTTCATTCTGCCTCCGTCGATGAAGGAATTGAAGGCGCGGCTGAAGCGCCGCGCTGAGGATCAGGAAGCGGTGATCGAGACGCGGCTGAAGAACGCCCGCAACGAGATCGAGCACTGGAAGGAATATGACTTCGTCATCGTCAACGACGATCTAGACCGTGCTTTCGCCGAAGTGCGCGGCATCGTCGTGGCAGAGCGGCTGCGCCGCGACCGCCGGCCAGGTCTTTTCGATTTCGTGTCGGGCTTGCTGGACGAGAAGACGGATTGACCGCTTTTTCCTTCTTCCCGGATAGTCCTGCGTGAGCGGCGAGAAGAGAGCTACACCGCATTGGTCAGCCGCACGAACTCCTCGACGCTAAGCGTTTCGGCGCGTCGTGTCGGGTCGATCCCCACTCGTTCGAGCAAGGCCTCGCCGCCGAGGCTTTTCACGCTTTGCCGCAGCATCTTTCGGCGTTGGCCGAAGGCGGCTTCCGTGACCCGAGCGAGTTTCTTCACATCGGCGGGCAGGGGTGTCGCGCGGGGCTCGAGATGCACCACCGAAGAGGTGACCTTGGGCGGTGGCGTGAAGGCCTGAGGCGGCACGTCGAAGGCGATCCTGGCCTGCGTGCGCCAGCCGGCGAGCACACCCAGCCGGCCATAGGCGTCGCTGTCGGGCGCTGCGACGATGCGCTGGGCGACCTCACGCTGGAACATTAATGTCATGGAGGCGTAGAAGGGCGGCCAGTCCGTGACCGTCAGCCATCTGACCAGCAGTTCCGTGCCGATATTGTAGGGCAGATTGGCCACGATCCGCACCTGCCCGCTATCTCCAGCCGCCTCCGCGGCGAGGGCGGCGAAGTCGGTCTTCAGCGCGTCGCCCGAAATCACCTCCAGCCGGCCGGGGTAATGAGCCGAGACTTCGGCAAGCGCTGCCAGGCAGCGTTCGTCGCGCTCTATGGCAACGACCCGGCGGGCGCCGTTGGAAAGCAGCGCCCTCGTCAGCCCTCCGGGCCCGGGCCCGACCTCGATCACCGTGGCATTTGTCAGGTCGCCGGCGCTGCGCGCGATCTTGCCTGTCAAATTGAGGTCGAGCAGGAAGTTCTGCCCAAGCGCCTTTTTCGCCTGCAGTCCATGACGCTCGATGACTTCGCGCAGCGGCGGCAGCCCATCGATGCTCATGCGGCCGCGGCCCTTGCGTCGGTGTCGGCGAGTTTTCTGGCGAGCTTCAGCGCCGCGATCAGGCTGTCGGGCCGCGCAATGCCCTTGCCGGCGATGTCGAAGGCGGTGCCATGGTCGGGCGAGGTGCGGATGAAGGGCAGGCCCAGCGTGACGTTGACCGCCTCGTCGAAGGCCAGCGCCTTGGCCGGGATCAAGGCCTGATCGTGATACATGCAAAGTGCCGCGTCGTAACCTGCCCGCGCCCGGGCATGGAACAGCGTGTCGGCGGGCAGGGGGCCGAAAGCATCGATGCCTTCGGCGCGCAGGATGTCGACCGCCGGGCGCACGATGTGCTCGTCTTCCGTGCCCATCGAGCCGCCTTCGCCGGCATGCGGATTGAGGCCGGCAATGGCGAGCCGCGGCCTGGCGATGCCGAAGCGGCTGGCAAGGTCGGCCGCGGCGATGCGCGCGGTCGCGACGATCAATTCGGTGCTCAGGACCTTCGGCACCTCGGCCAGGGCGATGTGGATGGTGACGGGAACGGTGCGCAGGTCGGGGCCTGCCAGCATCATCACCGGCATCGCCTCGACGCCGCTGTGCCGAGCCGCGAGATGCGCCAGATATTCGGTGTGGCCGGGAAAAAGGAAGCCCGCATCATAGAGAGGCTTCTTGGCAATCGGGCAGGTCACGACGGCGGCGGCCTCACCGGCAAGGCAGGCGGCGACCGCACGGTCGATCGCTTCGATGGTGCCGGCCGCATTGGCCGGGTCCGGCCGGCCGGGGCTGTCGATGAAGCGCGCCGTCAGCGGAACGATCGGCAAGGCGTGGCCAAAGACCTCGATCGCCTGCACCGGCGTCACCTCCTGGACGGGCAGCAAAATGCCAAGGCGGTGTGCGCGCGCGGCGACCACAGCCGGGTCGGCCAGCAGATAGAACGGCGGCAAGCCGACGGCGTCACGCGCAAGGAAGGCGGCGATGGCTATTTCAGGGCCGATACCCGATGGGTCGCCGACACTCAACGCCAGCGCGGTCATCGCGCTACCCACGTCAGCGCTTGACGATGCGGGCTTTGGCCTTCAACTCGTCGACATATTTCTTGCTGAGATCGTCGGCGGCCTTGTCGTTGGAGCCTTCGCTCTGGAACACCATCTGGGCGGTCTTGTCGTCGGACACTTCGCGCGACGAACAGATGCCGATGAATTCGACGCCGCGCTCGGTCTCGCGCGTAACGGTGGCGCCGCCGACCTTGGTCGCTTTGATCTGCTCGGCCCAGTCTGGCGGCAGTTGTGGCGCCAGGACCCGGCCGAGATCACGAACCGTGACGTCGATCAGGCCCTTGGCGAACTCGCGCGTCGTGTTGCAGCCGTTGAAGCGAGCGCGCATGGCGTCGGCCTCGCGCTTGCGCTTGGCCAGCGTCGCGCCGCGTTCGGCCGCCGGCACGACGAAGATGACCTGCTGCAGCATGTATTCCATGGCGCTCGGCTTGGCGCCGCCCTTGTCGAGCATGCGTCGCACCGCGTCCTGTTCGGTCACGCTGCCGCCTTCGCCGGAACGGTAGCGCGCGCTCAGGGCCTGGTTCCAGGCCATCTGGGCGCGGATGAACTCCTTGAAATGGTCCTTGCCGACGCCGGATTTTTCCATGACGCCGTCGAGCTGGCCCAGTTGCATCTTGTTGTTGGTGGCAAAGCGTTGATAGGCGGCCTCGACCTGTGCATCGCTGATGCGGATACCAAGCCGCCTGGCCTCGGCGAGCCGCAGCGTCTGATCGATCATTTCCTGGCCAGCATCACCCTTTTTGCGCTGCAGCTTCAGGAAGGCGGCACGATGGGCGATATCACCGGTGGTGATCGGCATGTCGTTGACGACGTATTTGATCTCGCTGGCGAAGGCCGGCGGCGTCATGACGGTCATTGACACGGATGTCGCCGCCACAAGCAACGCGAACCCTGCTGAAAAGAGGTATTTCCTCATCCTTGGCATCCCAATTCTATTCCCGGCTTCGCCCGTTCCGTCCCCTTCCGGATGCGCGAATCCGTGCCAGCCCTATGCGGCGAAACGATGTCGCCGTCTATTGGATGGTGTCGACTCCGTTGCTCGACGAGCCGAAGTCGCCGAGGGTACGGAACGAGAGGTTGAATCCGATGCTTTGCGTCACTTCCCTGGTGTTCAGGTCACGCGACTGTGCGTACGTCATCAGATAGGTGAAGCAGGAATCGTTGTAGGCGAAGCCCACCCCGTCCTTGACCAACAGGCCCTCCTGCAAATCGTAGGTTCCTGTCCCGAATACGCGCCAGTTCTCGGCAAGATGCGTGGATGCACCCAGCGTGACCTCGTGACGGTCGGTGGTGAAACCGTAGAGCGGCTGCGCCTGGATGAAGGCATACTTGGCGCTCAACGACACCGGCAGGCCGGAATAGGCAGCTTTCAGCTCGGCGCGGCGGATCTCGAAGCTCTGTTCGTCGAACCGGCCGCTGACCGAGGCCGCGAATCCATTGGGGCTGGTTATGCCAAACAGGCCGACATAGTCGGACTTGGTGGTCTCAAGGCCTGAATTTGCGCCGACATTGACCAGGTCGGGTGCCGCGAAGGAGTTCTCGCCGCCAATCTGATAGGATTGGCCGAAGATGGCATTGGTCCCCCAGCCATTGATGTAGGAGCCGGAATAGCGCAGCCCGACATTGGCACGCGAGCCGCCCTCGATACGGTCATAACCGGAGAACTTGTCGCGCTCGAACAGCGTGGTCGCATCGAAAACCATGCTCTGCGCGTCTTCGTTCGGAATGGAGAGGCCGCCGACATACTGTTCGTTCGGACGCAGGAACACCTGTGCCATCGGCTCGACAACGTGGCTCGAGCCGCTGGCCAGCGAGAACAACAGCGGCCAGCTCATCTCGAGCCCGGCAGTCGCCATGTAGCGGGCAAAGGACGAGCGCATGTCTTCGCTAGTATTTATCACAGGGTTGGCGGCCATCTCCTGAACGGCCGCAAGCGAAGCTGATGAAGCGCGGACGTAATCAACGTCGCCCTGGAATGCCAGCAGCGGCGTCAATACCAGCCCGTCATCGGTGACGAAGCTCCGTTTCCACTCGGCCTCGGCGGTGAGGCGGCCGGACTCGCCTTCGATACCGCGCACGCGCTGCGCAAGCGTAGAAGAGTCGTATGGCGTGTTGAAAGCCTCGTCGAGATCTTCGCGGCGGATGACGCGCGTGTTGACGTTGAGCGACAACTGGCCGCCGGCGACCGATGTGTCGGGGATATAGGCATAGTCGAGCGAGGGCAGCACCCAGGGCTGCTGGCCGCTTCGCGCGGCGGCATTGTCGTTGGGCGTATCTTCCTGGACCTCGAAATGCATGGCGCGCACGTCGAAATAATTACGGTCGTTGAGACCAGTCAGGTAGACCGAGGACTGATGGACATACGAATTGTACTTGGCGATGTTGTAGGTATTCGAGAAATTCTTATCGGTCTGCAGCAACACGTCCCAGCCGAAATTCCAGCGTTCGTTGATGGCGAACTGCCCTTGCGTGCCCATCATGCCGCGGAACTTGTTCGGATCGCCCACCGCGCCGGAATCGATATTGTGGCCAGCGGTCGAGGGGAACGCGGCGCTGTCGAGGAAGGCGTCCGGATTCTGCTGCTGGATCCCGGCGACCTTAAATGTGTATTCGCCGTTGTTGAAGCGCTGGCGCCATTCGGCTTCGCCGAGGAAGCCCTGCTTGGTGTAACCGCTTCCGGTCACCGTCAGATCATATGTCGGCGAAAGGGCGAAATAATAGGGAACCTTGACGCTATACCCCAGATGGCTGTTGTAGCCGATGCTGGGGATCAGGAAGCCACTCTTGCGCTTCACGGTGGGATCGGCGATCTCGAACGCCGGCAGGTAAGCCAGCGGAAAGCCGAAGAACTCGAAATTCGCGTTCTCGAAGCGAACCGTCTTCTTCTCACCGTTCCAGATGATCTTCCTGGCTTTGACGCGCCATGTCGGCGCCTTGTCGGGCTTGTCCTCGCACGGTTCGCAAGCGGTGTAGACGCCATTGTGGAAGGTGGTCAGCACGCCGCCCATGCGTTCGGCGCTTTCGGCGGCGAAATAGGCCTTGTCGACCGTTTCAACGCGCAGCGCGTTGACGAAACCGTCGGCGAAATCGTCGGTGATGTCGATGTGCTGCGAATTGATCTTAGTGCCGTCGCTGTTGACGATCTCGACATTGCCGCTTGCAACCATCCGCTTGGTGTTGCGGTTGTAGACGACCTTCTGGGCGACGAGGCGGTTGCCGCCGTAGTCGATCTGCACGCCGCCGACGGCGGTCACGGTCTGGTTGTCGTTGTTGTATTCCAGCGTGTCGGCGGCCAGCAGCATCTGCGAACCGGATGGAACGGTGGTCGCCAAGTTGCCGACCTCCTGCGCGAAGGCCGGCAGCGGGACGCCGCAGGCAAGCAGGCACGCCAAGGCGCTCGCCGCATAAAGGCGCGCCAAATGGGCCTGCCTGTCGCTGGGCAAAAACGCCTCCCTCACTAGCCGTCTTCCTTGTATAGCAGGAAAGTCACCCCGAAGAACATAGCTACCACGACCGGCACCCAGGCGGCTATGGCAGTCGGCACGAACCCCGCCACGCCGAACGCCTTCACCAGCACCGAAACGACATAAAGCAGAAACCCGGCAACGACGCCACCCAGAATCATCGTTGCCGATTGTCCCATCCTCGCAAATCGCATTGAAACTGTTGCCGCAATCAGCGTCATGGCGACGAGCAGGAACGGCAACGCCACCAGCGAATCAAACTGCATGGCAAAGGCATTTGCCTTGAGGCCGAAGGAACGGGCAACCTCGATTTTTCCGGGCAGGTCATAGAAGGGAATTGTCTCCGGGCGCGCCAGCCGCTCCTGCACGAATTCCGGCTTCAGATTGGTCTGCACACGATCGCTCGCGACGGGCTGGATGGTGCCGTTCCTGAACGTCTTTACATCCTGCAATTCCCAATAGCCGTCGCGCAGGTAGGCCCGTGCGGCGTCCTTGCGCTCGACAATGTTGCCTTGCTGGTCGAGGATGAAAAACACGGCGTCGGCCATCTCCAGGCCCTGGTCGAGGATAGCCCGCGCGCCGATGATCGTGTCGCCGGAACTGGTTTTCTGGCGAATCCAGGGCGCGGCATCTGCTGAAACGGTATTGGACTTGCCGGAGCGCAGCTCGGTCTCGATCTGTTCGGACAAGGAGAAAGCGTGGGCGGCAAGCGGGTTGATGATCCCGACCGACACGACGCCGAACAGCAATGCGCCGATGCAGCACGGCAAAAGGAACTGCCAGGCGGAGACGCCCGCAGACCGCGCGATGACGAGTTCGTAACGCCGGTTGAGCGAAACCAGCGTCGCCATCGCCGAGAACAAGCCGACAAACGGCACCGTCTGCAGCATGATCATGGGCATTCGAAGGCCTGAAATGGCCATCGCCGTCCCATAGGTGAAGCCCGGCAGGCCAGTGGTGCGGCCCGACAATTCCGTGAAATCGATCAGGAACACCAGCGCCAGAAGGCCGATGAAGAACCAGATCGTGATCGCCACGTAACGGAAGAAGAAGTAACGGCCCAGCGTCCAGCCCATCAGCCGGCTCCCTGGCCCGAGGTGTCGCGCCTGGACAAACGCGACTTGAGGGCATTCCACCCGTCACCGACGCGGCCGGCCAGGTTTGTCATCCAGTCCGCCCAGGCAACCGGCAGTTCCATGGTCCGGTTCGACACGATGAACCAGATCGCCACCGCGGAAGCCGCGATCGGTATGCCATACACCACATAGGAATATTGCGGGACCTCGTCGGCCTTGCTTGCGGCGAAGAACCCCAGCCAGCGTACGAACAGCGATATCGCGATGGCGGTGATCAGCGGATTGACGCGCGCCTCGCGATGCGAACGCGCGTCTCCCGCGACCGCGAGCGCGATCAGTGCGAAAACCATGGAGTATGTCCATTCCGAAAACCGCTGGTCGACCTCCGCCCGGTACTCCTGCGGACTTTGCTGGTAGTTCTTGTCGTTGGGGCTCGGATTGAGCAGGTACTGCGTGGTCTGGTCTTTTGGCAGGAGCGTTACCTGGTTGGCCGCCGACATGAAGGCCGACATGTCGAAGGCATAGGACGTGAACCGGATGACACTGAGGTCGCCTGTCAGCGTCTTGCGATGGATGACGCCGTCATTCATCATCAGCACCTTTTCGCCGCCCCGCTCGATGATGCTGCCGGTCTTGGCATAATAGACGAGATTGACGCCTTCCTCACGGGAATCGGCGACGAAGATGCCACCCAGCCGGTTGTCGGGAAGCCGCTCGCCAATCTGCAGGAACAGTCCTTCCTCGATCTTGCGGAAGGTGCCTTCCTGAATGATCAGCGACAAAAGGTCGGCGCGCGACTCCGCCACCAGGGCGCGGTTCTTCTGTCGTGCATAGGGGTCGATGCCGTTGTCCACGGCGAATGAAAAGACGCTGGCGGCCAGCGCCAGCAGCATGATCGGCCGCACGATGGTCCAGCGCGAGGCACCCGATGCATTGACCACCGCGAGTTCCGAATCCGAATTCATCACGCTGAGTGTCTGCGCGACCGCCACCACGAGCGCGAAAGGCACGACGATCGGAACGATGGAAGGGAGAATGAGAGACGCGACCTCGAAGAAGGTCAAGGCCGACTGGCCGCTGTCCGTGACCAGATTGATCTTGGCCAGCACCTGCGTCGTCCACACGATGGCCAGCGTCCAGACCAGCGCTGCGATGAAGACAACGAAAGTGCGCCGCATGATGTAGCGTTCAATGACCTTCATGAAGGCTTTACTCGATTTTCTCGAACGGCATCATGCCACCACGCTAAGGGTAGCTGTCCGGCGACGCCCGCACAACTGGCTCCGTTGGGCTGCATCAGGCAGGCGATCCGGTTCCCGTCCCACGTCGCGTGCCGCAGCGGGTCGGAGTGTCGGCGGCAATGGATAAGAAAGGACGAACATCGATGGTTAACAACAGGTTGCGGCATGAAGCGGGGCCGTGCCGCGACGAATCGCCTTCGATTCCACGTCTCATATGGGTAGCCATTTTGGCAAAGTCTTGCCAAATGCCGGAAAACGACCAAATGTCGCGGATCACTTCAAACCGCTTCGCGCAAAGTCGCCCAATCCCCGAAAGCAGGACATGATGAACCCGAGACCGTCGATCGCCTTTGCGAAATTCGCCGCGCCCCAGGCGGCGGCGAGCAGGAAGGGCACGGTCTTCGTGCTGTCGGCGGATAATGGCGGCCTGAGCGATGCGGCCAGGGCTTACGATCCGGGCAAGACGCTGGATCGGGCTTTCCCGATCGCCGAGTTTACCGGCAAGCTCGCCGGCATCGTTGAAATCCTGGCGCCGGAAACGACGTCGCTCGACAGGTTGGTCGCGATCGGCGCCGGCAAGGTCGCGGGGCTCGACGAATATGCCTGGCTGAAGCTCGGCGGCACCATTGCGGCATCGCTGCGCAAGGCAACCGACGTGGCCGTGGTGCTCGACCTGGCCGGCGCTTCGCCCGATGGCAAGGACGCCGCGAACCTCGCGGCGGGCATTCTTTTGCGCAGCTATTCCTTCGACAAGTACAAGACCAGGAAGGATAAGGACGACGGCCAAGGGGGCGGCCAGGGGGGCGGCCAAGGGAACGGTAAGCCCGATCCGAAAAAGCCGGTCAAGGTGACCATCCATACCGCCGACCCCGCAGGCGCCAAGAAAGCATTCAGCGATGCCGAGGCGGTGATCGACGGTGTGCTTCTGGCACGCGATCTCGTCAACGAACCGGCAAACGTGCTGGGACCTGTCGAGTTCGCCGCCCGCGCCAAGGAACTCGAGGCACTCGGCGTCAACGTCGAGATCCTGACCGAGAAGGAGATGAAGAAGCTCGGCATGGGCTCGCTGCTCGGCGTCGCGCAAGGCTCGCCCCGGGGCGCCCGCATGGCGGTCATGCAGTGGAACGGCGGCAAGCCGAAGGACAGGCCCGTCGCCTTCGTCGGCAAGGGTGTCACATTCGACACCGGCGGCAATTCGATCAAGCCGGCCTCGGGCATGGAGGACATGAAGGGCGACATGGGCGGGGCCGCCGCCGTGACCGGGTTGATGCATGCGCTTGCCGCGCGCAAAGCCAAGGCCAATGTCGTCGGCATCATCGGTCTTGTCGAAAACGCGGTCGACGGTCATGCCCAGCGCCCCGGCGACATCGTCACCTCCATGTCCGGACAGACCATCGAGGTGCTCAACACCGACGCGGAGGGGCGCCTCGTTCTGGCCGACGCGCTGTGGTACTGCAACGACCGCTTCCAGCCGAAATTCATGGTCAACCTGGCAACGCTGACCGGCGCCATCATGGTTGCGCTCGGCCTGCATTATGCCGGCCTGTTCTCCAACGACGACGAACTGGCGCAAAGGCTGACCGCGGCCGGACAGTCAACGCAGGAACGGCTGTGGCGCATGCCGCTCGGCGCTGAATACGACAAGCTGATCGATTCCAAGAACGCCGACATGAAGAACATCGGCGGCCGCTACGGCGGCGCGATCATTGCCGCGCAGTTCCTGCAGCGCTTCGTCAAGGACACGCCCTGGGCGCATCTCGATATTGCCGGGACCGCGATGGGCTCGCCGTTGAACGAGATCAACCAGTCCTGGGGTTCGGGTTTCGGCGTTCGGCTGCTGGACCGGCTGGTGCGTGATCACTACGAGAGCTGACGTTCGTCCATGGCCGATGTGCTGTTCTACCACCTGACCGAATCGACGCTGGAGGATGCGCTGCCGGGCCTGCTCGAGCGCAGCGTCGATCGCGGCTGGCGCGCCGTGGTGCAGACCGGCACCGAGGAGCGGCGCGACGCGCTCGACCAGCATCTGTGGACTTTCCGCGACGATTCCTTCCTGGCGCACGCGACCGATCGCGAAGCTTATCCCGGTGAACAACCAATCCTGTTGACCACCGGCGACGGCAACCCCAACCAAGCCAAGATCAGGTTCCTCGTAGACGGCGCGGCGCCACCCGACCTTGCCGGCTATGAGCGTGCGGTGTTCCTGTTCGACGGCCATGACGCGGCCCAGGTCGAGATGGCCCGGGCACATTGGAAGACGATGAAGGACGCGGGCCACGCCGTGACCTACTGGCAGCAAGCCGCGGACCGCCGCTGGGAGCGCAAGGCGTAGAGCAATTCCACGGAAAGTGTGGACCTATCCCGGGAAAAGCGCGCAGCGCCTTGCCTGGCGAATTGCGCTAGAACGAAGAGCAGTTCGACGTTCGCCTGGAACGATGAACAACTCCAGCCCGGCGGCTTTCGCGGATGACGGTTCTAAAGCCTTGCCTTGATCCGTGTCTGTTTCCTGGTGACGTAGTCGCCGTATTTCAATTTCGCGGACTCGTCCGACCGGTTCCGATGCGAACTCCTGAAAACGTACCACTCGCCATCAGGCGACTTGCGCTTGTAGATCGCCTTGCCGGTCTGGCGATGCTCGAAGCAGGTCATTGAGCCCTTCACGCCCCAGGAGCCGTGCCATTGCGCGCGGTAGCACAACTTGCCGCCGCCGGGGATGAACCATATCCCGTCGCCATAGCCCGGCTGGCCCTTTTCCGTCGACCAGGCGTTAAATTGCCGCTGCCTGACGGCAAAGAACGCGGCCCCGTGATTGCCCCACATCCACGAACGGTTCTGATAGATCTGGTAGACGCCTTCGTCGGGCACCACGGCGCCCTTTTGCGCCTGCTCGGCGATTTTGGCCGCTGTCTTGGCTGTCGCGGGGACCTGTAAGGCAAGAACAAGAACGGAGCAGGCGAATGCCGCTCCAAGACAATTACCCAGCACTCGTTTCACGGAACTACTCCACGGACTGATTCACGCCACGCCTCATCCATCATGCCGAAACGCTGGTTCGGCATGGATGGCAAACAAACAGAAAGATGGAGATCCATCCCGATCGTGTCGGGACGCATCGGGACGACGCGTCTACGGCAGGACGTGCTGGGTCACCCTCCAGTCGGGCAGACCATAGCCCCCCAGCCACGGCCACACTTCCTTCTGGTTGAAGTAGACAACTGAAGTCAGCGCCGGGAACTCCGCATAGGACTTGCGAGAATCGTCCTGCCACTTCGAAACATAGTCCTGCTTGCCGACATAGCCGAGTTCCGCCACCACGATCGGCTTGTTGAACCCCGCAACGCGATCATAGCCTGGCTTCAGCAACTCGGCGAACGTACGGTCGTGACCGGCCTCGTCGTTGTCCTTTTTCTGCAGGCCGAACACCGACAGGCCGATCACGTCGACATAGTCGTCACCAGGGTAGTATTTTTCCAAGCCTTCATCGCCTTTGGGCGACCACATATATTTGGCCGTGGGGGCGGCCTTGCGGCAGATATCGACTTCGCGCTTGTAGGCGGAAATCCAGTCCTTCGGTGCCCAGTTGGCCCAGGTGAAGCGACCGTTCTTGTCTTCCATTTCTTGCGCCCAGCGAATGGTCACCGGGCTTTTCATCTGTCCCACCAAGCCGCAGATCGCCTGCATATTGGCATCATATCTGCCGCCCAATATGCCGTCTCGCAGCTCGGGCGGGGTGATGCGCCAGTCCTTCGACCAGGTCCACGGCTCGATCGTGATCAACAGCGAGCGCCCGCGCTGCTGGGCATAAGCATCGGCCAGAGGCAGCGTCGATAAATCGACGTCTTCCCAAGGCAGGAACAGTTCCTCGATGCTGGCGGTCTTGTCATTGGTGAAATCGCCATACGGATCGTACGAGCCGAATGCCGACGCGGCGCTGCTCGTCTGAACGGGGTCCGTCACGGGGACGGAGCCGGCGCCTCCCGCCGTGGGGAACGCGGCGCTTCCGCCCAAAACCAGCGTGACTACAAGCGCATTTGCTGCGGAGCGTTTCATTGTTTGCCTCCCAAGGCCCGACTTCCTGCGGAAGCCAAGGCTTCGCCCGGCGCGTCGACGCCTGATCGACACGCCCATCCAACACCCATTGGCTCTATTGGCGTAATCTGCGGGATTTCGGAGCGACCATTGGCGAGTGTGCGAACTTTGCACGGACCCACCCAAAATTATCCCTCAAGGCTCCGATACTGAAGAGCTTCAGAGAGAAAGTTCGCCGCGATACTCACAAATTCGCGTCAACATCCCGATATATCATCCCTAGCTAATTTAAGAGCCGGTCGGGGCCAAGAGTCAAGCACAATTAACGGTTGCTTAACCTTGGCGCTCGCAACGTGGTTAACGCTGCTTGTCCTCATCCAGACATGGGGACCATCCCCCTCTCGGTGAATTCCTCAACGCAAAACGTCCGGCTTGCCTGTCCAGCGCTGGTCGGGCGCACGCGACCGCCGGATCGGCCCGGCGCTTCAAAGGCGCTAGGTTAACCAGTTCCCAAGAAGCATAGTTAAGAAGCTCTTAATTTAGTTGACTCTAATAAATTTGCGATGGATTCTGGCGCCGGGGTTGAAGGTTGTCGGCCGTCTTCGGCTGACGCTTAGAGTGGCGGCGGTACGTGTATGAGTGTTTCCGCGGACGTAGCGACCATCAGCGGTAAGAACAGGCCGAAACGCCGGTCTCGGGCGGCTCTGGCCAAGGCGGCGCAGAAGGGCCCTTTTCTGGTTCCCGTCCTGTCTGCCGCTCAGCAATGGATCCTGAGGCTGGCGCTGGCATTCTGGTTCGTCACGCTCGGTTTTTTCTGGATCTGGTGGCTAAGGCCCGAGCATGTCGAGTACATCGGGCCATACGCCTTCGCGACGACGGTGCTGGCCTGGCTGACGCTGATGCCGATGTATTTCCTGTTATTCGTGCTTGTGTCGAAAAGGCCGTCCAAATTTTACACGGTCGCTGCGAGTTCGAGGGTGGCGATGGTGGTGACGAAAGCGCCATCCGAACCGTTTTTCGTGGTTGCGCGCACGCTCGAGGCGATGCTTGCGCAGGATTATCCTCACGACACCTGGCTTGCCGACGAGGACCCTTCCGAGGAGACGATCGCATGGTGCGAGGCGCGAAACATCCAGATTTCGACGCGGCGAGGCCGGGAAGACTATCATCGCAAGACCTGGCCGCGCCGAACCCGTTGCAAGGAAGGCAATCTCGCGTTCTTCTATGATCACTACGGCTATGAACGCTACGACTTCGTCGCCCAGATGGACGCCGATCACGTGCCAACGCTGACCTATCTGCGCGAGATGCTGGCGGCCTTCGCCGATCCCGCTGTCGGCTACGTCTCGGCGCCGAGCATTTGCGACAACAATGCCGCCGAGAGTTGGTCGGCCCGCGGCCGACTGTTCGTGGAGGGAATGCTGCACGGCCTGCTGCAGTCGGGCTACACGAGCGTTGGAGCGCCACTGTGCATAGGCTCGCACTATGCGGTGCGCACCGCCGCATTGAAGCAGGCGGGCGGGCTTGGCCCAGAACTGGCCGAAGACCACTCGACCTCCATGCTGATCAACGCGGGGGGCTGGCGCGGCGTGCATGCAATCGACGCCATTGCGCACGGTGATGGCCCGCAGACTTTCGCCGACCTCGTCACCCAGGAATTCCAGTGGTCGAGGAGCCTGACCACCATCCTGCTCGAATACTCGCCCGTGTATCTCTCCAAGCTGAGGCTGCGATTGAGGTTGCAGTTCGTTTTCTGCCAGCTTTGGTACCCGCTGTTCGCACTGCTCGCGCTCTCCACGTATCTCATGCCGATCTACGCGCTGTTTTCTGGCCGGAACTTCGCCAATGTGACGTATCTGGATTTCATTCTCCACTACGCGCCGAGTTCGGTTACGCCGATCATCCTGGTGATGATGCTGAAGGCGTTCGCGCTCTCGCGACCGGTAACTGCCAAGGCACTCAGCTGGGAAGGCATGCTGTTTCATTTCTTCGCGCGCTGGCCGTGGGTGCTGGCGGGCACGCTGTCGGCCGTCCGCGACTATCTGACCAAATCGTTTGTCGATTTCCGCGTCACGCCGAAGGGCCGCGGCCCGAAGGATCTCCTGCCGGTTCGCGTCGTCATTCCCTATGTGGCGCTTGCCGTCGGTGCGTCCTTGCCCGTGCTCCTTGTACAAAATCCGCAGAGTGCCACGGGTTTTTACTGGTTCGCCGCGTTCAATGCAGCTTTATATAGCCTGCTGACCGTCGTGATCATCGCCAAGCACGTCACCGAGAACAAGATTTCCCTGCGGCCGAGTATCGGCAAATTTGTCTTGCAGGCTTCGCTCGCCGGCGTGGCTTTAACGGCTCCGCTCGCGGGTTTTTACGGCCGCGGCCTGGAGGGCATTTACGGACTGCAGCAGGGTGCCGGCGCTGTTCATCTCGTCAGGATGGCTTTCCCCGTTTCGGGCGCCGGCATGGGCGAAATCGGCGCCCGCAATTTCTACTTCGATCCAGGTTGGTAAACGCGGCGCTGAGCGTCCCCTAACACCTGCAACAGCCCTTCCGACTCTGCCAGCCTGAGCGCTGATCGCCGTTGCCACCGGCGCGAAGGCTTCGTTTGCCGAAGCACCCCCACGCCAGGCTCCCCGCCAGCCTCCGATGCAATCAATCGAATTTTCGTCATATCCGAGCGAACACCGAAAGACTGTGTTCATTATGCTGTTTGCACGAATTTTAATAAGTTCGTTCTAATATACGTATGCAGATTGAGCGGAGATGATCACTTAAAAGGTGCGGAAAGAAGCCGACTATAAAGTATACCGCCCGCACAAAACCGAGTTATGTTTAAAGCTAGGGAGCCGTAGATGAACAGGTTTATGGAAAGTTTGGCCAACAACGGCAGAAAATATACCTGTGCTGTTGCTGCTTTTGTGCTCGTCTCGATGGTGTCCGGCTGCCAGACCATGGATACAACCAAGACCGGCTCGATCAACGGGCGAACCATCGACTACGGGTTCGGCAAAATGGCCCATCACGCCGGGAAGGTCCATCACGTCAAGACAAAGCTTCTCTACCGCAAACCGCTTACACAGATGAGTGTCGTGACGCGTACCAGGGAGGAGGCTTACGCGGCCTTCGTGCGGCCGCAACGGATTGCCAGGCCGGCACCGGTGAAGGTTTCCTACAGCCCGGGCAATGGCGGTCAGTTCTTGGGTCATTCGCCCTGGATTTGCGGCCCGAGCGGTTTCGGCCAGCGCGCCAGCTGCCGTTCGCGTTACTAGAGCATTGGACCTAGTGCATGTCGCCCGGAAGTGTCCTCGGTTCCGGGACAACGACATGCGTAATCAGAAGCTTACAGCAGGTCGGGCGAATCCAATTCGCCGCGACATGTGTAAGTGGCGGTGCCTGACCGAGGGCTGCCGCCCAGGTCTTCGCTGGGGGGCGCGAGTCGAGGGCGAGAGGTGGGCGCAGGGTTGGCCTTATCTCTTGCCCTTCGACCGCCATCGGCTCGTGGCCATGAATATCCCTGGCGTTCCGATCTCCTCATGAAGGTCGGCTCGGGCGGAGCCAGCCGTTATCGTCGCCGGGCGCCGGCCGTGGCCGCGCGACATAGGCCGATGATCCGTTTGCCTCGTGATAGACGCGGGCCAGCATTTCCGCCAGCACGCCCGACGTCACCATCTGCACTCCGGCGATCAGCAGAAAGAAGCCAGTGAACAGCATCGGCCGTGTTCCGATGTCTTGCGCGAAAAACAGCTTCAGGCAAAGCAGATAGGCAAGTATGAGCGAACCCAGCGCGCCAAGCGCGATGCCGATGCCACCGAAGAAATGTCCGGGCCGTGTGCGATAGCGCATGAAGAAATACATGAACACCAGATCGAGCACGACCCTGAAGGTGCGCGAAATGCCGTATTTGGACTGGCCGTGGATGCGGGCATGATGCGTCACAACCTCCTGCGCGATGCGTCTGGGGGTCGTCACGGTAGCCAGCCATGCCGGGATGAAGCGGTGCATCTCACCATAGAGCTTGACGCTGCGGATGACGCTGCCGCGATAGACCTTGAGGCTGCAGCCATAGTCCTTGAGGCGCACGCCGGTGACGCGTGCAATCAGCGCATTGGCGATACGCGAAGGGAGCCTGCGCATCAAAAGCCCCTCCTGACGGTCCTTGCGCCAGCCGACCACCAAGTCGAGATCCTCGCTCAGCAGGCGGTAGACCATGCGCGGGATGTCGAAGGGATCATTTTGCAGGTCGCCGTCGATCGTGGCGATGACATCGCCGCGCGCCGCGTCGATGCCGGCCTGCATCGCGGCGGTCTGCTTGTAATTGCGCACGAGTTCGACCGCATGCACATGCGGGCCATAATGCGCAGCCAGGCGCCTGATCTCGCTCACCGTCGCGTCGGTGCTGCCGTCATCGACCAGCACGACCTCCCACGGCTGCTCGTAGCGCTCCATCGCCTGGTGAATCCGCGTCAGCAGCGGCTCGACGTTTTCGGCCTCGTTGTACATGGGCACGACGATGGACAGCGTATGGTCCGGCATCATCGCGCCCTCAGGCAGCCCCGAAGCGGGGATGGGCAATATGTTCATTGGGATGGCTTCCTTGCAGGTCCGACGGCCGGAGTCCCTGGCAGCGTCGATTTCGAGGGAAACAGCCAGGCTATAGCGCCGGTGGCGATAGCCGAGCAGAAGATGAACAGGTGCAGCGCCAGGGCCGCCTGCAGACCGCTCTTCATCGCAATTCCGGATGTGAGCAGTGCCGCCGCCGCTCCCGCTTCATAAGTGCCGAAGCCGGCGACGCCTTGCACCGGCAATATTGCGGCGCCTTCGGCCCCGACGACGCCTGGAAAGGCCGTCGTGAAGGATGTTCCCAGTATCAGGGCCAGCAGCCATCCCTGCACGGCGAGCTTCAGCGACCAGTTGGCGATCGTCCACCACCAGCCGTAACGCGAGCGCCCGGTCGCCTCGGTGAAGGTGTCGCGCAGCAGGCCGAGCTTCGCCACGATCCTGCCGCGCCCGGCCCAGTCATGCGGCGCGCGCGCCCAGCGCGGCAGGTACCAGGCGGCAGCGATCAAGGCGGCGATTCCAGCGATCCTTATCGCCGCATGCAGGCCCGGCCACACCGCCAGCGCCAGCACGCCGACGACGAAAGCGTCCTGCAGCCTGAACCACAGCAGCGAGGCGCTGGCGCGCATGATCGGCACGCCGAAGACCTGGCGCAGGAGCAAGGGAAAGGCCGTCTCGCCGCCCCGGAAGGGTACGACGTTGATCATCGCATTGTGGATCAGAATGACGCGCAGGCAGGCTCCGAAACGGCCATTCACCTCGTCGCGGAACTCGTCGCAGACGCGTAGCGCACGCAAGACATAGGTGACGAAAAAGGCGATCGTCGCCACTGCGAACGTAGCTGGCGTGATGCGGTCGAATGCATCGCCGACCATCCGCCAGCGCGAGTCGCTTGCCAGCCAAGCCAGCAGGGCCAGCGTCACGATTATCGAGATTGCTCTTTTCAACCAATTCTCCGCCGGTTTTCACCGCCGAGTTCCAGCGGCGGCATCGTGGCGACTGAACGTCCAAGGCGTCATCCTGGGGCGGTTCGCCTGGCCCACCGCCTTGCCGGCCTTCCGCGGGGCGGATGCGTGGCCGCTGAGCCGTCGGGCCATATCCTGTCAAGGCCCACAGCTGTCGCAGCTCTCATGGACGGGTGATCCTATAGACCAGCAAAGCATCCGAATCCACAAGCTTGGTTGCGGTCTTGTCCAGATAGTCGACGACGCCGTCATGATGCTCGATGAACAACTGGTCCTGATTGTCGGCAGCGTTCTTGGCCGTGCCGAACAGATCCGCGCCTTGACCGCGCAACTCCTCGAGCTGAGCGATCGCGGTGGCGTCGTCCGCGACGAATTTCGACCATTCGACATCGCCTCCGCCAGGCGGGAACACCCAGCCGCGTGCCCTGCTGTAGTAGACGGCGACGGGATCGCCGACCTCCGGCGCGATGGCCACGACCAGGTCGCCCGGTTGCGCCAACCGCGCCAACTCCTCGCCGAGCAGCTTGCCGTTCATCGCGACCGGCGCCTTCATTGTCCTCACGAGAGGAAAGGTCGACCACACGAGGGTCACGACAACGATACAGATCGAACGCAGCACGACCGGCGACAGAACGGTTCCCGATGCAAACGTTGCCAGAAGAAGCGCGCCGCGGCCGCAGAACATCGCGAACGGCACATGGAAAATGTGGTAATTCCAGGGGTTGCTGGTGATTTCGCGCGCCGCCGCCAGGTAGACGATCATGGCCGCACCCAGCCAAATATAGGGAATGGCCGAAAGGGTGCGCTGCGTCGGGTCTTCGGCGGGTCCGGGCGGTATCCAGAAACCGACCGCGATCAGCGCCATGAACGGATAGCCGTAGAACCACCAGACAGAGGTGTTCCACACGGATTTGAAGTAGAAGCCATCATTGACGAACGTCCACAATCCGGAGTTCCAGATGTAGCCGCTGCCCGCGACGTGATAGGGTGGATAGCTGCGGCCGAGATAGATGGCCCAGCTGAAATAGGCGCCGATGATGGCCAGGCTCAAAAATCCCCACAGGAAGACCTCGGTCGCCTGCCGTCGTTTCTTCTGCAGAATCCAGCGCACCATCAGGTAGAAGATGACGGCGCCCGCCGCCACGCCCGGCGGCTTTGCCAGCGCACCGAGCGTGAAGCTGACGGCGGCGAGCGGCAAAAGCCGTCGGCTGCCGCCAGCCCAGTATTTGGCGAACAGCCAAACGCCTGTTGTCACCAGTGCCAGCATCGACGGATCGGGCAGGAACGAGCTGTCGATCATGATCGCCGCCGGCATCAGCGCGTAGGCGAGCGCCGCCGCATGGGCATGCGTTTGGCCCCAGCATAGCGCCGTCAACCTGTGCAGCGAAAACACCGTCACCAGACCGAAGAAGGCCGCAACCACGCGGCCAAACCAGTCGTGCCAGCCGAAGAGTTGGTAGAGCAGGGCGGTCAGATAGCTGACGATCTGGAACTCGCGGCCCTGATAACTCGGGCCCGGTCCGGTCCAACTCACCTCCGGGAAGAAGATGTTCCAGCTGCGCTGTTGAAAATTGTCGGCCATCATTGCCGTGCTTGTCTCGCGCCAGCTGAAAGCGTCGACCAGCGGCAAGGTTATGTTGTGGAACCTGAACACGACCGCGATGAACAGGATCCCCAGCAAGATCGCCGTGTCGAGGTTCAGGTAATTGCGAGCAGCCGGGTCCCGAGCGATCGGCTGCTGCAGGTATTGCTGAACCTCGGCCTGATTCAATTCCGGATCGTCGCCCATTTGGAACCGCGTCCTCTCTGACGTCTGCGGATGTTGCTTTTGCGCGCGATTGTCAAAGGCGAGGGAGTATACGACGCAATCCTTAATTTTGGCGACAGCGGGCGCCGCGAAAGTTGACATCGCAACTCCCGCGGCTGTTAAATAATTCGCAAAGCTGTCGCGCCGATAGCGCTGCCCTGGGCCGCACAGACATGCCAACGCTGATTGTACCGATAGCTCCGACCAGGTCGCCGCCGCATGGCGTCGATCGTCTGCGGCGCAGGGAACGTCGTCGGTCCGCACGTTTCACGCTGCTCCTGTTTGTCCTGGCCCTCTGCGGCCAGGTGGCCCTCCCGGGAACGTCCCACGCGGCTGCCGCCAAGGACAGCGCACCTGCAAAAGCGGATAGCGCTATTGCTCCAATTGCCGCCACTGTTCCAACAGCCTATGAGCTGCAGCTTCTGTATGCCGATCGCACATGGATATGGGAAAATGGAGCGGCCTATTTCGCGAAGGGCGATCGGCGCCTTGAGGCCTGGACGTCGGGGCAGGATTCAGCGTCTGTCGCAGAGGGCAGGTGGCTGGTGACCAAAGACGGCAAGATGTGCATGGATGTCGCTTGGCGGTCCAACAGCTACAAGGGCAAACAGCGCCGCACCTGCTATAGCCACCGAATCAAGGATGGAACGATCGAGCAACGCAAGGATCCGGACGGAGAATGGTACAGTTTCAAACGAACTCCCGAAGGTCCTTCCGACGAATACCGAAAATTCGAATCTGGTGATACCAAGGCCGCGCGGTTCGAAGAGGCCCGCAAGTTGATCGACTCCAAGAACTGATGCATGTCGCTCGGAAGTGTCCTCGGTTCCGGGACAACGACATGCACGAAATCAGAAGCTTACGGCAGGTCGGGCGAATCCTATTCGCCGCGGCAGGCGCCGTTCCTGGCTCCGTTGGCCCCTCCCGATACCACATCGGTGACGGCGTGTCCGGAGGGGCGGATTCAGGCAGGCCGCTTTTGCCAGGCCTGTGAAGAAGCTTGCGAATCGCTTATAAAACGCTGAGCAGTCCGGCTGGAATTGTCGCCGCACCGACCGCCGATTGGCGCAATCACTTCTCTCTGACAGACGACGAGACGATGGATCCAACACCATATGGTTTTCATGAAATTTAATAATTAGTGATGTCTAATATTTGTGTGTGATGTGCGAGTGGTCACTGAAACGGCGTGAAGCGGCGCAGGTGTCGCAACGCGCCCCAGCTTATACTCAAAGGCAAGGGACACATGGGGAACAATTCCGCAATGGGCGCTTCTCGCCTAAGCAAGAAAGCTCTCTCTATTGTTGTGGTGGCGATGACCTCTCTGGTTGCAGGATGTCAGGGGATGGATACGACCAGAACCGGTTCCGTCCTCATTGCACCGGTCGCGCATCCGCTCCGGAGCCAGCCTTCAGTCCGACCGTTCCAGGCTGGATACATCGTGCGTTCGCTCAGGATCGAGCCTGAGGTGCTGATGACAAGGACCATCCGCACCACTGAAAGAACTTACGCTTTTGCTCCGCCACCGCCGATCGCGATCCGCACAACGGGACCCGTGAAAGTCGCTTTCAGTCCTGTCGATGAAGGTGCGTTGTTAGGAGGCTCGCCTTACATCTGCAGCCCCAGCGGATTTGGCCAACGCGCAAGCTGCCACCCGCGCTATCTCTGATCTATCGAGCAGCGACCCGCTACCGCGCCGTCGCTTGGTGGCAGTATCACCGGTTTCGTCCGCACCCCGAAGAATGGGGCGGCGGTCCTGACGATCGTGTCGATGTCGGAAAGCTGCGGCACAAAGCCAAGGTGCGCGCGCGCCTTGCTCGGATCGGCATAGAGTTCGGCCGGATCTCCCGGGCGCCGGGCCCTGAAGACGGCCGGAACCGGTCTTGAAGTCATCCGGCTGACAGCCTGGACAATCTCCTTGATGGACACGCCTCGCCCGGTGCCGAGGTTGACCGCCAGGCTTTGTCCCCCGCCCTCCAAATGTTGAAGAGCTTTCAAATGGGCGCGGGCCAGATCGCTGACGTGGATATAGTCGCGCACGCAAGTCCCGTCCGATGTCTCATAATCCGTGCCGAAGACCTCGATCTCGTCGATGATGCCTGACGCCGCCATCAGCACCCTGGGAACCAGATGCGTTTCCGGCGAATGCCACTCGCCGAGCTCCCCGTCGGGATCGGCCCCGCAGGCATTGAAGTAGCGCAGGATGGCGAACTTCATTCCGTATGCGCTGGCATAGTCGCTGATGATCTGTTCGCCTATCAGCTTGGTGCGCCCATACGGGCTGATCGGATTTTGCGAAGAGGTCTCACGAATAGGCAGCGCTTCCGGAACGCCGTAGGTTGCGCAACTGCTGGAAAAGATGATGTTCTCGATCGAATGCGCGCGTGCGGCGTCGAGTACGGCGATGGTGCCCGTGACATTGGTGGAATAGTATTCGGCCGGCTGAGCGACGGACTCTCCAACATAAGCGAGCGCCGCGAAATGGATGATGGATGCGGGCCGATAGGCTTCGATCGCCGCCCGCAATGCATCCCGGTCGCGGATATCGCCGACGACAAGCGGACCCCAGGCGACGGATTTCCGATTGCCGCGGGACATGTTGTCGAATGCCACCGGCAGATAACCGGCCGCGGCAAGCAGCTTGCACGTATGGCTGCCGATAAAGCCGGCTCCCCCTGTCACCAGGACTGCCGGCTGGCTCATGAAGCCGCGGCCCCTTTGGTAATCCGGCTCCCGTAGAGCAGGGCGTCGAAATAGTCGACGGTATGCGCGAGCCCTTGGGCCAGGCTGATCTTCGGCTCCCAGCCAAGATTGCTCCTGGCGAAGGAAATATCCGGCTTGCGTTGTCTGGGATCGTCGATCGGCAATGGCCGATGAACGATTTTCGATCTGGAGTTGGTATAGCTGACAACCAGTGTCGCGAGTTCCATGATGGTGAATTCGCCGGGATTGCCGAGGTTGACCGGATGGGCAGGCGCACTCGGCGCATTCATCAGCCGCATGAAACCCTCGATCAGGTCGTCGGCGTAGCAGAAGGAGCGGGTCTGCAGACCGCTGCCATAGACGGTCAGGTCTTCGCCACGCAACGCCTGGACGATGAAGTTCGAGACGACGCGCCCGTCATCGGGTTGCATGCGGCGACCGTAGGTGTTGAAGATACGGGCTACGCGAATATCGAGGCCATACGTCCTCGAATAGTCGAAAAAAAGGGTTTCGGCCGAACGCTTGCCTTCGTCATAGCAGGAGCGCGGTCCGTGCGTGTTCACATTGCCGAAATAGCTTTCGGGCTGCGGGTGCACGAACGGATCGCCGTAGACCTCGGAAGTCGAGGCCTGGAATATCTTGGCATTGTTCCGACGCGCGAGTTCCAACAGGTTCAGCGCGCCAAGCACACTGGTCTTGAAGGTATGGATCGGATCTGCCTGATAATGTGGCGGAGAAGCAGGGCAGGCTAAATTGTAGATCTCGTCGAACCGAAGGTCCAAAGGCAATGCATCGACGATGTCGTGCTCCATGCAGCTGAATCTCGGATCGCGCAGCAGCGTATTGAGATTGTATCTTTTGCCGGTATGGAAATTGTCCAGTGCGACGACGTCGTATCCGTCCTGCAAAAGTCGTTCGCACAAATGCGATCCCAGGAAGCCCGCGCCTCCAGCGACCAGCGCACGGCCTCGGTTATGGTCGTTGCCGTTGCCCCTTTGATCGTTTCTGGAACCAAGTTTCAGAACCTTGATGACCTTACTCATGCTTTCCTCCACGCACCGCACACGCTACCGCCGGGCAGGGCAAAGCACTGCCCGGCCACGTCCTTAAACGCGGCAATCTCCGCATCCGCGGATCGCCATCACTGATGTGCGCTTGTCACTAGCTGAGTTACGAGGCCGCTGCCGCCCGGCTTGTATCTGCCGTTCAGCAGTCCATGCGCCCCAAGATCGCGATCACGCGCCCCATGCCATCATCGCCGATTGCTCGCCCAAATTGCACATCCCAACGCCCTGAAAATATACCTGTGGAAATTCAAGTCAACTAAATTAGAGATTCCTTAACCAATTGTGTTTGCCATTGGTTAATCATGGCCGACGCGTTCCCGGCGCGGGCGCGGATGGCTACGGCCGGGGTTCTTCATTTTGAATCAGCATATTGGCTCGATCCAAGCAAATTTCACAGGCTGCCGCGATCTCTTCTCGGGTGCCATCAAAAGCCTGATGTCGAGGAACAGGGCGGAGTGTCCTTGTGAGATCATTGGGGTGGGTAGCCCCTGGGCACTGTCTGAAATGAAGAGCGATTCAGAAGGCGTCAAATCTTCAGGTTGCAATGAGATTGCTGCCCAAATCCGCTGGGACTGCAGACATAAACGCTTGGCCGTGAATACTTTGCCAGTATCTCTCTGCGGACGGAATCCACGTCGCAACTGGCAGCGGCGCAGAGCAGACCAAGAGTCAAAATCAGAAGGCAGAATCGGCCCGCAGGAATGATTTTTAACGCCGATTTCTCTCTGTCGGGCCGCCCGTGTGCTCTGTGCATTCGAGGTCCCTCATCCGCCAAGGTATGAGTCGACATCCCCTTCTCGCCTGCAGACGCATCGAAGTCATAGTGGAATGCCGACCATCTCGGCAATGGCATTTGAGGGCATAGGCTAGCTGCTGTCCATGGCGCGACCACGCATCCAGGTTGACCGCCGCACTGGCGCGGGCCGCAAAAATGGTCGAGATGGTCCGTTTCTCAGCGGGCCATCTCGTTCAGGCAACCACAAAACAGGGACGCCTGTTGTCGTGTGGCAGACCGCTCCTGACGCGGCGCCGTGCTCCAGCTTGGCTATGTTACTGCCCGCCCACTTCCTTCTTGCCGGCGGGCTTACTGCCCGCCCATTTCCTTCTTGCCGGCGGGCTTACTGCCCGCCCATTTCCTTCTTGCCGGCGGGCTTACTGCCCCCATTTCCTTCTTGCCGGCGGGCTTACTGCCCGCCCATTTCCTTCTTGAATGTGTCGAAATCGACCTGCATGCCGTTGAATATAGTGCTCCAGTGGCGCGTCAGCGCCGCCATCGCCACGGCTTCCTCGATCTCCTCGTTCGTGGCGCCGGCGCGCTTGGCGTCCTGCGTGTCCGACCAGATGCAGTAGGTGCAAGGAATCTGCGCCGCCACGGCCAAGGAGATCAACGACTTGACCTTGGGCGGCAGCGCCGTCTTGTCGCTGAGCTCGATGGCCTTGACCTCGGCCCAGGCACCGGGCAGACCGGTTTTGGGAAACTGTTTTACAAAGCTTGGTACGCCGCCCATGGTCGACTGTATGTCCTTGAGGGTTGCATCATAGTCGTCGGCATGGGCAGGCGCGGAGCCAAGCGACAGGATACAGGCCGCGGCGGCGGACAAGAACACATGCTGGGACGAAGACTGCACGGATTTGACGATGCGATGGTACGACATGATTTTTCTCCTCTGGTCTTTGTTAGCCTTACGATGTAAGGTGGCGGCGAAAATGAACCTTACACTGTAAGTTGTCAAGCGGCACTATGGATCAATCAATCACGAAACAGAGAGCGCGCGGGCGTCTGTCGCGCGAAATGATCGAGGACGCGGCTTTCGAGGTGATCGAGAGGGAGGGCCTTTCCGGCTTTTCGATGCGCAAGCTCGCCGCCGCGCTCGGCTGCGAGGCCATGAGCATCTATCATCACTTCCCCTCGGTGGCGCATCTGCACGAGGCGCTGATCGACCGGCTGATCGGCGCCCTTGAAGTGCCTGACACCAGCCTTCCCTGGCGGCAAAGAATGCGTGTTGCCGTCGACGATTTCCGCCGCATCGGCCGCGAGCATCCCGCCTATTCCACTTTCATTGTTACCTACCGGATGAATTCGCCGGTTTGCCTTGCCTGGTTGAACGGCATTATCGGCTTGTTCAAGGATGGCGGCTTCGACGCGGAACTCAGTGCGCGGCTCTTCCGCGCCGTGGGCTATTATCTGATGGGCGCGGTGCTGGACGAGAACGCGGGCTATTCCAGAGGCCCGTCCGCGGTGAACACCGTCAGCGACGAGCAACTGGCCAGGGACTATCCAAACGTCGTGGAGGCCGGGCGCTTTTTTGGCGCCGCCGAATTCGACAAGACCTTCGAACTCGGCCTCGACATGCTGCTGGACGAAATGGAACGCCTGCGCGACGGCGCCGATATAAGCCGACCGTCCGGCAGGGTTTGATTGCAAGGTGACCGCCTGAATGCGCTTTCTCTTCGTCCTGATCCTGTTGGCCGGCACCGGCATCGGTCTCATCTATCCCTGGGCGACGGCCAATTTTTCCGGCCGCGAAATCGGCACCTGGCGGGTCTACGAGCAGGGCCGATTCAAGCCGTTGACCGTATCGCTTAGGGATCGCGATGCGCCGGTGCGGGTGCTGGTGGACCTGACCGCGAGGGCTGAACGCATCGTTTCGCAGCAGCGCACTGTGTTGACGCTGACCGCGGCCACCAATGGCCGCACGGTGCTTGCCTCGACGCTGCAGTTCAACCATGTGGACAATCCGCGCCAGGCCAGCCCACAGCTGCCCGACAAGATCTTTCGCGACGAGGCTGGCCTGATCGCCACCGTCAGCCCTGGCGCTTACGTCTTCACGGTCGGCCCGGGCGATGCCGAGGACATACCGATGCGAGCGGTCGACCTTGTCTTGCGCTCCGGTGGCGGGGAAATCGACGGCCGCGCGCGGCCGATAGGCTTCTCGCTGATGGCGGTCGGCCTGATCGGTTTCTTGCTGTCCTTGCGTTCTGCTGGCGGGCGACCGGAAAATCCGAATTCGCAGCCGCCGCCGCCACGTTGGGGCAGGGGTCCCACATGAACTATCGCCACGCCTACCACGCCGGCAATTTTGCCGATGTCGTCAAGCATGTCGTGCTGACTCGCCTGCTCGACTACCTGAAGCAGAAGGACAAGGCGTTTCGCGTCATCGACACCCATGCCGGCATTGGCCGCTACGATCTGTCGTCACTCGAAGCGCACAAGACAGGCGAGTGGCAGGGCGGCATCGGCAGGCTGATAGATGCCGCGTTCGATGCGAAGGCGGCGGCGCTGCTGGCGCCTTATCTGGCGGCGGTGCGCTCGCTCAATCCGGAGGGCGGCGTAAAGAAATATCCGGGCTCGCCGCTGCTCGCGCGCAATCTCCTGCGCAAGCAGGACCGGTTGTCGGCGATCGAGCTGCACCCGAAAGACGCCGCCAGGCTGAAGACCGAGTTCGCCGGCGATTTTCAGACAAAGGTGATGGAACTGGACGGCTGGCTTGCCCTCGGAGCGCACCTGCCGCCGAAGGAAAAGCGCGGCCTGGTGCTCATCGATCCGCCCTTCGAGGAAGAGGGTGAGTTCGGCCGCCTCGTTGAGGGGCTGGTGAAGGCGCACAGGCGCTGGCCCAGCGGCATCTACGCGCTGTGGTATCCAATCAAGGACCGCAAGGCGGTGATCGCCTTCAGAAAAGCGCTGAAGCAATCCGGCATCTCGAAAATCCTCGACATAGAATTCGAGATCAGGCCAGCCTCTTCCGATCCCAGCCTCGATGGCACCGGCATGGTGGTGGTCAATCCGCCCTTCACGCTGGAAGGCGAACTGCGAACCATGCTGCCGGCACTGCACAAATTGCTCGCCGTGGGCAAGCCGGCCCACTGGTCGCTGGAATGGCTGGCCGGCGAGCAGGTCCCGCCGCCGGGATAGCCAGTTTCGATCGCCGCGTTCCTTACGACCGCACGATCAGTCCGTGGGGAACTTAGCCGTTACCCGCGGGTTGCTGCTTACAGCAACTGCCCGGCGCCGGTTTCTGGAAACCATTGTTTCGGCAACCGCTTGACCGCCGCCGAGCGAATCCGCACAGTGCGCGCAATCGACCTTGAGAGGCTGCCATGACTCGCTTCGCCAAATCCGCACTTGCTGCCCTGATTTCGCTCTGCACGCCCCTTGCCGCGCCTCTCGGTGTCACCCGGGCGGTCCAGGCGGCCGACCTCGGCGTCTATACTGAGGACGATGGCAGCGTCTGTGGCGAGACATGGGTGCTGAGCAAGATCACGCATCGGTTCTCGTACCAGGTGCATCACGTGCCCCATCTGCCCGACGTCGCCATCACCGATTTTCGCGACATTCGCCAGCACCGTTATCAGCAGGCGAGCGAGGAATGGCCGATCGGTCGTCACTATTGCCGGGCAACCGTCAGCCTGTCGGATGGCCGGGACCGGTCGATCTTCTATCTGATCGAGGAAGGCCAGGGCTTTGCCTCCATCGGCGACAATGTCGAGTTCTGCGTCTCGGGCTTCGATCGCTGGATGGTCTATAACGGCCGTTGCCGCGTCCTGCGCTGAACGCACCTCGTTCTCCTTCCGATCTTTTTCGCGCCTGCGGCCTGAAGGGGGCGCAGGCGAGACGCTGACGCCCCGGCGGGTCGGCGCCTGCGCCGTCGTCGCGCTCGGCGCCATCTGTCTCGGCTATCAGCCGTGATGACAACGCGCTCCTTGTCGAAACACGCGGCAATTCCGCCGCCGTCGAACTGTCGACCGGCGGCTCGCCGTATCGTGAGGCGGTGAACCAAGGCTCGTCGCTTTGCTATTTTCTGCGACGCGTTGCCTCTGCCTGATCGATGATCTTGCGAAGAAAGGCAATGTGACCGCGAAAGGCCCGCCGCCCGGCCGTCGTGACCCTGATCCGTGTCTGCGGCCGGCGTCCGACGAAAAGCTTTTCAATATCGACATAGCCAGCTCTGGCCAGCGTATCGAGATGTGCTCCGAGATTGCCGTCGGTGACTTCGATCATGGCTTTCAACTGGACGAACTCCAGGGCCTCGCGCCTTTCCAGCGTGTTCAGGACGGCCATGATCCTGAGCCGTGTACTCTGGTGGACAATGTCATCGGCGCTCATCAACAGGCTCCAATGCGGCAAAGCCTTGGGTTGTCGCCATATGGCTTGGCGATTTTGCGGCGCCATTTGCTTCTGTATGGCCGAAACCGAAGGCGCAATCGCATCTCATGCAGAATACTCTATTCTACAGAGTATTCTGCCAATCGGAAAGCCGGTGCTCAAGCCATGCTTGACAAGATGATCTTCAGATCGACCGTCGCATCGCGCTCGTGATCCGCGCGAACCGGGCGCCTGCAAAAGATGATCGCCTCGATGATGCGGCGGGTTATGATGTTCACGGCCAAGGATCATGCGTGAAGCCGCTCGCTAATCTTCGGATCTTGATGGCGAGATCGCATCGGCAACGCCGGTATCGATTTGCTGGCGACGTCAGAAGATCAGCAGCGGATTTTTGCGGTGATGAGTGTGATTGTGTGTGGATCGCAACTAAAATTTAAGTTGAGAAAATCATACCATTGCTTCGCTGGCTAGCGAGACGCGAGTCAGATATGCATTGCGCGCCGGGGTCACTCACGGCCATCGGCGTAACGTGAAGGGGCATGACATGGCTAAGCAGTCATCTAAAGCGCCGGCATCCAAGGCACCGGCAAAGAAAGCACCCGCAAAAGCAGTCGCGGCGAAGGCCGCAACAGCAGTGAAGAAAGCAGCGCCTGCCAAGGCGGCGGCAAAGCCGGCGGCGAAGGCACCGGCCAAGAAACCGGCGGCGGCCAAGGCTGTCGCGAAGCCGGCAGTGAAGAAGGCGGCGCCCGCGAAAGCGGCGGCGAAGCCGGCGGCGAAAGCGGCGCCGGCCAAGAAGCCTGCTGCCAAGGCGGCGGCCAAACCCACAGCCAAACCCGCTGCCAAGAAGGCGGCTCCCGCGAAAGCCGCGGCGAGGCCGGCAGCAAAAGCGGCACCGGCCAAGAAGCCGGCGGCCAAGCCAGCTGCCAAAGCAGCCGCCGCCGCGGCCAAGCCGGCGGTGAAGAAAGCCCCAGCGCCGAAGGCAAAGGCAGCGCCTGCGAAGGCGAAGGCTCCGGCCAAGAAGTAGACGGATCGTTGGGGCGTCGCGTGTCCTTCGGGATCCGGCAAGGACGCTCTGACGCTCTGGATCGGAGCATGTTCGGCAACGGGTTCAGCCCTCTGGGCTGAGCGTCGGGAAGGGGCCGAGGGGCAAGCAAAGCGAGGCGCCGGTTGGCTGCCTCGCTCGCCCAACTTTTTTGCTCCTCGCGGTGGTTGGCGAATGTATCGGCGTGACGCTTAGCGCCTGCGAAGCGTGGGTGCCAGAGAAGTGTGGGCGCACGTTCCAGAGTACCGGCATCAGGCTTGTCGTGATGCCAGGGCGGAAACCGCAGCCGGTTTCTGGCCGCTGTTTTTTTGCACTCTGGCAATTGATGGCGACAGTCCTGCGGTCAACACTGGATGTTTGCAAACAGGAAACCGATCATGCCGAAGCTGCTCTACGCGTCCGCCTCTCCCTACAGCTCCAAGGTAAGGATGGCAGCGGCCTATGCCGGGATCGCCCTCGATGAGGTGCCGGTCAGGACCGAAGACAGGCCGGCCGAACTGATCGGCGCCAATCCGCTCGGCAAGATCCCGGTGCTGGTGCTCGACGATGGCCGTTCGGTTCACGACAGCCGCGCCATCACCCAGCACCTCAACCGGATTTCGAAGAACGCCTTGTTTCCACGCAATCCCGACAAGCGTCTGGAAGCGGAAGTGCTGGAGGCGCTGGCCGACGGTATCTGCGATTGCGCGCTGTCGATGGTCTACGAACGCCGCACCCGGCCTGAAGAGATGGTCTATCAGCCCTGGCTCGACCGGCAGTGGGCGAAGATCATGGCGGCACTCGATCTGCTCAACGCCAATCCGCCAAAGCTGCCGAAGAAGATCACGGCCGGTCAGTTGGCATTGCGTGCCTGCCTCGGCTATCTCTCGCTCCGCTTTGGCGGTCGGTGGGAGAAGGGGCGCGGCCGGTTGACCCGCTGGGCGGCGCGTTTCGACGAAAAATTCCCAGAGCTGAAGTCCGCGGTTCCGGCCTGAGCGACCGGCACAAAAAAAGCCGGGCGCGAGGCCCGACTTTTCGTGTCGTGGCTTGAACGACTTAGAACTTCATACCGAGGCCGAAGGTGACGCGGTTGTCCGTCGCCTTGACCTTGCCGATACCGTCGAAGCTCTTGCTGCCGAAGTCGGTGTAGCGATACTCGACGCGGCCGAAGACATTGTCGGTCAGCTTGATGTCGGTGCCGACGCCAGCGGTCCAGCCGAGCATGGTTGCGGTGTCGCTGGCAGGAATGACCGAGTCTTCCACCTTCAGGCTTCTGCCGGCGAGACCGCCGGTGCCATAGAGCAGGATTTCCGGGGTCACGGCGTAGCCGAGACGGGCACGCAGCGAGCCTTCGATGCCGCCCTTGGAGTGGATGCCGTTGTCGTCACCCTTGACGCCGTTGTAGCCGAGTTCGGCTTCACCGCCGTACACGAAGTTCTCCTGCTGCCACTGATAGCCGCCGAAGACACTGCCGACAAAACCCTTGGTATCGGTCGAAACGCCGAAATCCTTTTCCTTGGTCTTGCCGCCGAAGCCGTAGCCAAGATTGATACCGGCATAGGGACCGGCCCACGAGGCGACCGGAAGTTCGGCAACCGGAGCGGGTGCCGGCGGCTCTTCCGAAACGACGTCCGCGGCATAAGCGGTACCACCGAGGGCGAAGAGCCCGAGCGCAACAGCCAGCGGCCGTGCGAATTTGAGATTGGCTTGCATTGTTCTTTACTCCTTAAGCCACAGGACACAGGCTTGTTTCTCACGATCGCCATCGACCCGTCCGGGGGGTGAAACGGATCTGGCGTTCGTCGGTTCCAAATGTCGTGTCAAAATGCGGCTGAACCGAACCTGAACTTGGGTCATTCCCCGGCGCGAATGAGGCAGAACCTTGACGTTGCATCTTCGCAACAGCGAAATGTCAGCAGCAAGTTCGTGCTGCGCTGCACGCGGCTTGGTGCAAGGACTCCAGCGACCTATATTGCGGTCCGGCGGTTGCGAGTCCAAGAGGGCCCGGCACGTCGAACTGGGCACTTCGCCACAATGTTGCCCCAGGTGCGAACGCCGTTTAACGCATGCCGGGCCATATTTCGTCGGCGTCGCGTTTTCGGGCCGAAATTGAGGATTGACACATATGAGCAAAGCCACTGCCGTGGCGCTGGTGACCGGTGGGGCGAAGCGGATCGGCAAGGCGATTGTCGAGGACCTTGCCAGCCATGGCTTTGCGGTCGCCATCCATTCCAATCGCTCGCACGATGCGGCGGATGCGCTGGCCGCGGGGATCAACCGGTCGGGCGGGCGTGCCGCCGTGGTTGCGGCCGACCTGACCGACATGGATGCCGTCGGCGACCTTGTCGGCCAGGCGGAGGCCGCGCTGGGCCCAATCTCGCTGCTGGTCAACAATGCTTCGCTCTTCGTCGATGATTCCGTCGAGGATTTCGACTGGCGCGCCTGGGACCGCCATTTTGCCATTCACCTGAAAACCCCGGCGCTGTTGGCGCAGAACTTCGCCCGTTCCTTGCCGGAAGGGCAGGACGGGCTGATCGTCAACATCATCGACCAGCGCGTCTGGCGGCCGACGCCGCGCTATTTTTCCTATGCGCTATCGAAATCGGCATTGTGGACGCAGACGCAGATGTTGGCCCAGGCGCTCGGGCCGCGCATCCGCGTCAATGCGATCGGGCCAGGCCCGACGCTGAAGAACGTGCGCCAGAACGATTCGGATTTTGACGCGCAGGTCGCTGGCCTCATTCTGAGGCGCGGCCCGGAATTGCCGGAATTCGGCGCCACCATCCGCTATCTCTGGCAGGCGCGCTCGGTCACCGGTCAGATGATCGCGCTCGACGGCGGCCAGCATCTTGCATGGCAGACGCCCGATGTGACAGGCATGGCGGAATGAGTCCTTTGGATCACAAGAACAAGGCGCGCGGCGGCGCTGATGATCTTCCTCCCGAAATCGACCTCGAGGACGAGGCACTGGAGGAGATCGTCGAACCGGTTGGCCCGGATGTCGCCTTCACGGCCATCGACTGGACGCCGCATGCAGGCGACGCCGAAGGCATGGTCGGCGCCGAGGTGATTCAGACACTGGTCAAGCGGCTGCCCAATGCGCCCGGCGTCTACCGGATGATGAACGCCGCCGGCGACGTGCTCTACGTCGGCAAGGCGCGCAGCCTGAAGAAGCGTGTCACCAACTACGCGCAAGGCAGATTCCACACCAACCGCATCGGCCGCATGGTGCGCGAGACGTCGACGATGGAATTCGTCGTCACCCGCACCGAGATCGAGGCGCTGCTGCTCGAAGCCAATCTCATCAAGCGTTTGCGGCCGCGATTCAATGTGCTGATGCGGGACGACAAGTCGTTCCCGTATATCCTTTTGACCGGCGACCATGTCTCGCCCGGCATTTACAAGCATCGCGGCGCGCGGTCGCGCAAGGGCGACTATTTCGGCCCCTTTGCCTCGGCCGGTGCCGTCGGCCGCACCATCAATTCCCTGCAGCGCGCCTTCCTGCTCAGAAGCTGCACCAATTCTTTCTACGAGAACCGCACGCGGCCATGCCTGCTCTACCAGATCAAGCGCTGCGCGGGTCCGTGCACCGGCGAAATTTCGCATGAGGGTTATGCCGAGTTGGTCGCCGAAGCGAAGGACTTTTTGTCCGGCCGCAGCCAGAAGGTGAAGACCGAGATTTCGGCCGCCATGCAGCAGGCTTCGCAAGACCTCGATTTCGAGCGCGCCGCCATCTATCGCGACCGACTGGCGGCCCTGTCGCACGTGCAAAGCCATCAGGGCATCAACCCGGCGACCGTCGACGAGGCCGATGTGTTCGCCATCCACCAGGAAGGCGGCCAGGTCTGCATCCAGGTGTTTTTCTTCCGCACCGGCCAGAACTGGGGCAACCGTGCCTATTTCCCGAAGGCCGATCCGGCGCTGGAGGGATCGGAAGTGCTGGGCTCGTTCCTGGCGCAGTTCTATGACGACAAGCCGACACCGCGTGCCATTCTCTTGTCGCAGACCGTCGAGGACCAGGAACTGCTGGCCGAGGCGCTCTCGACCCGCGCCGGCCGCAAGGTGGCGATTTCCGTGCCGCAGCGCGGCGAGAAGAAGGACCTGACCGACAACGCCCTGCAGAATGCGCGTGAGGCACTCGGCCGTCGGCTGGCCGAAACCTCGACGCAAGCGCGGTTGCTTGCCGGTTTCGCCGAGACCTTCGGCCTCGCCAAGCCGCCGGTGCGCATCGAGGTTTACGACAATTCGCACATCATGGGCACCAACGCCGTCGGCGCCATGGTCGTCGCGGGGCCGGAAGGCTTTGTGAAAAACCAGTACAGAAAATTCAACATCCGCTCGACCGAGATCACGCCAGGCGACGATTTCGGCATGATGCGCGAAGTGATGGAGCGGCGTTTTTCGCGGCTGCTCAAGGAGCATGGCGATGTCGCCGTGGCTGAGCATGCGGCAGCGGGCGAGGCGATGGCGGCCGAGGCGGGCGATGATATCGAGGACGACATTTCCGGCAGCTTCCCGGCATGGCCGGACGTCATCCTGATCGATGGCGGCCAAGGCCAGATGACGGCGGTGCGCAAGATCCTGTCGGATCTCGGCATCGAGGACCGGGTCGTCGCCATCGGCATCGCCAAGGGGCAGGACCGCGATGCCGGCCGCGAGCGTTTCTTCGTCAGGGGCAGGGACTCGTTTTCATTGCCGGTTCGCGACCCCGTGCTCTATTTCGTCCAGCGGCTGCGCGACGAGGTCCACCGCTTCGCCATCGGCTCGCACCGGGCCCGCCGCAAGAAGGAGATGGTCAAGAGCCCGCTCGATGAAATCGCCGGCATCGGCCCCGGCCGCAAGCGCGCCCTGCTGCTGGCATTCGGAACCGCCAAGGCGGTCAGCCGCGCCGCGATCGAGGATCTGAGAAAAGTCGATGGCATTTCCGAGCAGGTCGCCAAATTGGTCTACAATCATTTCCACGAAAGTTGAAAAAATTCGCCACTTTCAGCTGGCCAGTCGAATCTGGCCTGTTGACCCCCTACAACAGCTTCTGATTTGAGTACGCAGGTAGAAAGAGTCCACCAGACATGGCCCAGCGCGCGTTCAACCTGCCTAATATGCTGACCTACGCCCGTATCGTCGCGGTGCCGCTGGTCGTGTTGTGTTTTTTTCTCGAAGGCCATCTGAAATCGAGCGACTTCGCTCGCTGGTCGGCGCTGGTCATTTTCCTGCTGGCTTCCGTTACCGATTATTTCGATGGCTATTTTGCGCGTGCCTGGCAGCAGACCTCCAACATCGGCAAGATGCTCGATCCGATCGCCGACAAGCTGCTGGTCGCCACGTGCCTCTTGCTGCTTGCGGCCGACACCGACCGCCATGCCGGCATCGCCGGCTGGTCGCTGTGGGCGGCCATCATCATCCTGTGCCGCGAAATCCTGGTTTCTGGCCTGCGCGAATATCTGGCGGCACTCAAGGTCTCGGTGCCGGTGACGCAGCTCGCCAAGTGGAAGACCACCATTCAGATGGTCGCCATCGCTTTCCTGCTGGCGGGGCCGGCCGGCGACAAGGTCTTCCCACTGACAACGCAGACCGGTCTCGTGCTGCTGTGGATCGCGGCCCTCGTAACGCTCTACACCGGCTACGACTATTTCCGCGCCGGCCTCAAGCACATCATGGACGAGTGAGATGACAACCCGTCTCATCTACTTTGCCTGGGTTCGCGAACGGATCGGCATGCCGGAAGAAGATGTCGAACTGCCGGCCGGCATAGAGACGGTCGCCGACCTCTTGCGCTGGCTGCGGTCGCGCGGCGAAGGCTACGAACACGCATTGCAGTATCCCGACGTGATCCGCGTTGCCATCGACCAGGAACATGTCGACCACCGCGAGAAGATATCGGGCGCGCGCGAAATCGCGCTGTTCCCGCCGATGACCGGGGGCTGACAGTCATGTCGGCCGTCCTGGTAGCGACCGTGCGCATTCAGCGCCAGGATTTCGACGTCGCCGCCGAGATCGCCGCACTGACGCAAGGCCGCGTCGACATTGGCGCGGTGGTCACCTTCTCAGGCCTGTGCCGGGACGAGCAGGGCGCGCTCTCGGCACTCGAACTCGAGCACTATCCGGGCATGGCTGAAGCCGAGATCGGCCGCATCGCAACCGAAGCAAGCGAGCGCTGGCCGCTGCAAGGCCTCACCGTCATCCATCGCCATGGCAAGATCGCGCCGGGAGAGAACATCGTGCTGGTGGTAGCCGCTTCGGCGCACCGCCAGGCGGCGTTCGAGGCGGCGGACTTCCTCATGGACTATCTCAAGTCGCGTGCACCCTTCTGGAAGAAGGAACATCGCACCGACGGCTCCGAGGGCGGCTGGGTCGAGGCCAGGGAAACCGATGCCCAGGCAGCCCGGCGCTGGAAGCGGCCGACATCCGAATAATACCGTGCCGACCCTGCTCGTCCATGGCAACCGCGCCCGCTCGGCGCCCATCGAGCTGACGGGCATTCCGTCCGCCAAGCTCATTCCGCACTGCCGTTTCCTCGTTTACGAGGGCGCGCCGCATGGCCTCATGTACACCCATATGGATCGGCTGCATGCCGATGTGCTGCGATTCGTGCGCGAGAGTTGAGCGCAAGCAAAAAAAAGGCCGGCGAAACACCGGCCTTCTCGCCTGGAACGTGCAGTGTCGGCTCAGCCGACGATTTCGGTATCCGAGAACCAGTACTTGATCTCCTGCGCGGCCGTTTCCGGCGCATCCGAGCCGTGCACTGAATTCTCACCGATCGAGAGCGCATGCACCTTGCGGATGGTGTCTTCGGCGGCGTTGGCCGGATTGGTGGCGCCCATCACTTCGCGGTTCCTGGCGATGGCGTTCTCACCTTCCAGCACCTGCACGACGGTCGGGCCCGAGGACATGGAGTCCACCAGCTCGCCGAAGAACGGGCGCTCCTTGTGGACGGCGTAGAAGCCCTCCGCCTCGCGGCGGCTCATCCACACCCGGCGCGAGGCGATAACGCGCAGGCCGGCTTCTTCCAGCATCCTGGTGATGGCGCCGGTGAGATTGCGCCGCGTCGCGTCCGGCTTGATCATGGAAAAAGTGCGTTCGAGCGCCATGGGTCGTCCTTGTCTGAATTCGAATTGAGAGTGGCGGGCTCTATACAAGCCGCCCGGCTGATTGCCAAGAGGGCTGAGGAGAGGGGTGAGGAGCCGGGGTGAGGCGTGGTCCGCCAAGCGTTCGAGCCAAATTGTTTGGTTTCCGGGCGACGAACGCCCGGAGCGACAGCGCAGGGCCGGAATGGTCGGTATTTCCGTGGCTGATCCCGTCGGCCGTCGGCATCAGACGGCTGCACAGCAACGGTTTGCTTGCTATAGTCGCCCGGTCGGCGCCGCGCTGGAGTCGGCCCGAATGGAGACAACATGACCATGACAGACGATCGTCAGGAGCGCATTCGCAACCGTGCACATCAGATCTGGCAGGAAGAAGGGCACCCGGCCGGTCAGCACGAACGCCATTGGCACCAGGCGGCGGCCGACGTCGACCGGGAGGACGCGGGGAAGCCGACGGTGGGCAAGAAGCCGGCCAAGAAGGCACCTGGCGCCAGCAAGGCAAAAGCCGCGCCCAAGCAAGAAAAGCTCGTCGCCAAAGCCAGCAAGCCGAAAGCCAGCAAGCCAAAGAAGGCGGCCAAGTAAGGCGGCGAAGTAAGGTCAGCTGTTCGGCCCCTGATTTTCGCAACAGGCTGACAGGCTCGATCTGCCCTGCGGATAGAAGGCCTTTGCGGCGTCACGCCGCCGCCGCAACCTTTCGTCCAAGCCCGCCATGCAGGTCGAGGCAGCGGGTGAACCACTGCGCCACCACGTCGCTGTCTTCGAGCAACTTGTACGGCGATGCGATGCGCGCCCATTGCAATGCGCCGAAGACGATATAGTCGGCAAACAGCGGCGAGGCGCCGCCGATGAATGGCTGGTAGCTCAACATGGAGCGCAGCGGTTCCAGTGCCGCCCGGAAGGTTGCCAGGCCGGCGTCGCGTGCGGCGACGACGTCCTCCAGCCGCTTGCCGAAGCGCTGCTCCCGGCTCTGGCGGAAATACGAGCCATTCTGTTCGTCTTGCATGGCATGAAGGTCGACGAGCGCCGCCGTGGTGACGTAAGGGTGGATGGTCGATTGCGACCAGCGCTCGATGAAGCGCGCCATCGTCTTGCCGCCTTCGCCGCCAAACAGGCTAGGCCGATCCGGATAGGCCTCTTCGAGATAGAGCGCGATGGCAAAGGAATCGGTGACGACCTTGTCGCCGTCGCGGATCACCGGAACGGTTTTCGAAACGCCGCCCTCAACGGCGGGCACTTCGAGAAAACGCGTCGGCGCGGTCGAGATATCGAGCCCCTTGTGGGCCAGCGCCATTGTTGCCTTCCAGCAATGTGGACTGAACGGGCGGCCCTCGTCACGCCCGACGAGTTCGTAAAGCAGAATGGTCATTGGCGCGGGTTCCTTTGCGGTCTAGGTATCGCTCCCGACACCCGAAACGGACCGGCGGGAAAAAATGAAACAGCACTTCATGATGTTTGCGGCATACAATCAATGGGCCAATGGCCGCATCTACGATGCCGCCGACGATCTCAACGACGAGGAATTCAATCGCGACGTCGGCGCCTTCTTCGGCTCGCTGATGGGCACGCTCAACCACCTGCTCGCCGCCGATCGCATCTGGATGAAGCGCTTCACCGGCGAAGGCGCCGCGCCGACGACATTGGACGCTATATTGTACCGGGCCTTGCCTGTCCTGAGGACAGCGCGCGAGGCCGAGGACCGGCGGATTATCGACTGGCTCGGCGGCTTGAGCGACAAGGCGCTGTCGGGTCGCTTCACCTATATGACCGTATCGGACATGCGCACCGTCTCGCAGCGGCTGGCGCCCGCGCTGGCTCATGTCTTCAACCACCAGACCCATCACCGCGGCCAGGCGCATATGATCCTGACGGTCCTGGGTCGCCCGTCAGTGCCGCTCGATCTGGCGCATTTCCAGCGCACCGAGGAGGGCAGGGCTTTCGCCTGATCCAGATGGTTTCGTTCTAAATTCGATGGCGAACGGTTGGCGCGGACTATCGCCGCATTTTCACACAGCCGCCGAAGCCAGGCCGGTGACTTCGCCATCCAATTGGCTCTGTGTCAGAGCCGCTTCCGCCATCACCCATTGCTTGAACCGCAGCACCTTGCGCGCGGCAAGGCTCTTGTGGGGCGAGACGAAATACCAGCCGGCCGTGTTCGGATGGTGGACGGCAAAGGGAGCGACCAGCCTCTCGGCGCGGATGTCGCTGGCCATATAGGCACGGTTGGCGACGGCAAAACCCATTCCGGCATTGGCCGCCTCGTAGGACATCATGCACGAGTCGAAATAGATGCTTTTGGTCTCGCTGAGCACAAAACTGGCCCCGGCGAAACCAAGCCAGGATTGCCAGTTCTGGGTGCAGGTGTCGGAATGCAGCAGCGTGAAGTGCTTGAGGTCGTCCGGCGTCACCTTTGACACCGGCTTGTCGCCGAGAACCTCATGGAACAGTTTGCGGTTGCACACCGGGGTCAGGTCTTCCCGAAACAGCAGGTCGGACGGCAGTCCGTTGAAATGGCCGTCGCCATAGCGGATTTCCAGATCGAATTCGGAAGTCGTGAACTCATGCGTCGCGTACGAGGTCGAAACCCGCATCACGATATCGGGATGTTGCTGCTGGAACAGCGGCAGGCGCGGAAACAGCCAGCGTGCGGCAAATGTCGGCAGCACGGATATTTTCAGCACATGTTCCTGTGATTGCCCGGTCGCTTCCATGCTGGCGGCGACGATACGCTCCAGCGCCTCGCGAACGCGCGAGACATAGGTCTCGCCCTCCGGTGTCAGCGACACCGCATTGCCGCCGCGCTGAAAAATCTTGAAACGCAGCTGGTCCTCCAGGCTCTTGACGCGCTGGCTGACCGCCGATGCGGTGATGAACTGTTCTTCTCCGGCACGCGTGAAATTGCCGTGCCTCGCAGCACTCTCCACGATTTTCAGCGAATTGAGGTTGACCTGACTGAGCAGACGCACGGTTTCGACCTTAAGCTTGGCTTACGGTAGCACTAGCATTCCTAATTTTACAGGGGGGGCTAATTTAATTGACTGTTAACCAAGTGTTTGCCCCACTTGGAGAAGTACAATGAACGCACATACGATACCCGAATTGCGCTATGCGATGAGCCGCGAGGCCATTATCGGCCACGAAACCGCCTGGAAGGTGTCGAGCTTCGGCGTTGCGCAGTATCTGCATGGCTATGATCCGGCACTGCTTGCCGCGATCGAGGAGGCCGCCCTGAAGCTCAAGGCCAGCCATGCCGTGCACAAGCATCTCGATCTGACCTTCATCACCGGCGCCGACCGTTTCATACCTGAAATCAAGGAATTGCTGAACGACAAGTTGCGCCTGGAGCGCCTGTCCGACATGATGGGCACGAAGCTGGAACCCTATCCGCTGTCGATCGTAGGTTCGACCGTTACCTTCATGAATCCCAGGGATGGCGCCGTCGAATGGCATTGCGACGGCGTTCCGGTCACCGAACTCATTCCGCTGTCGATCAGCGATCCGCTGGTCGGCGGCCATCTCGAAATCTATTGCGATGATTCCGAGACCGGCCGCGCCATTCTCGAATCCGGCCGCGAGATTCCGCGCAACCGTATCATGCGCATCGATCACAAGATGAGATATGCAACGCTCGGGCAGTTCCTCGGCGTCCTGCACCGCACGGCGCCGATCCAGTTCGGCGAACGCGTCACCCTGGTGCTCAACCAGCGCTCCGTGGCCAAGCCCTATGTCGACGACAACAGGATGTTTTACCTTGCCGCCGACAACGATCACGACCGCGAATGGGTCAATGAGCTGGCCGAGGACGTGTGGACCAATCAGCTGCCGGCCTATCGCCGGTTCGAGGCGGAACATCCGACGCCGGCCCCGGCCGAAGCACCGGTTCCGGGTGGGGCCAGGGAATCATGGTAACGATCCATGATCCGGAAAGGGAGCCGGTTTTCGGACAGGATCATGGTCGAACGCAGAGATAGAGCCCCATGGCGCTTCCTTCGGCATGGATCAGGCTCGATGTCCGCGCTGGTCTTCGCCACCGGCGCGGTGGCGTTGTGGTCGACAAATGCGCTGGTCGGCAAATCCCTGCTGGCCAGTCACCCGGTGTCGCAGGTGCAGTTCCTGCAATTTGTAGGGGCTGCACTGGTCTTCGCGGCCATCCGATTGATGAGCCGAGAGAAAGCCATGGCAATCGCGGCGAGCACCGCGCTGGCGCCGCTCGCGGTCGGCTTCATCGGTCTGGTCGGCACCATGGTGCTGCAATATATCGCCTTCGCCTCGATGCCGGTGATCGAAGCCAATCTGGTGGCCTACACCTGGCCCTTGATGGTTGCCGCGGCCGTGATCGCCTTCGAAAATCCCCGGCGTCCGGCTTTGCTGGGCCTTGCAGCGGCCCTTGGGTTCGTCGGCGTCGCGCTGGTGATTTCGGGAGGCCGCGACCGCACCTGGTTTCAGGGTGATCTCGCCGGCTATCTGTGCGCATTCGGCTCCGCGCTGTGCATGGCTTTCTATTCGGTGATGGTGGGACGGCTCGCCACTTCGCCGGACCGCCTGTTGCTGCCATCGTCGCTGGTTGGCGTCGCTTTGACCCTTATATGGTCCGCTCGCGAAGGCTTCGCCTGGCCCACCGGGGTGGATCTGGCCCTCGGGCTCTATCTCGGTGCCGGCCCTATGGGGCTTGGTTACTACTTCTGGTCGCGGGCCCTGAAACTGGGAGGCAGCGGGAAGGTGGCTGTCATTGCCTATCTCACGCCGATCGCTTCGACACTGCTGCTGACCTTGTCCGGCGAACGGTTGACGACGACAGCCATTGCCGGAGCCGTCCTTGTCATAGGCAGTTGCATCGCGGTCGGACTGGAACGTTCGGAGGCGGAAAACTATGTTTGACGACAATGAACGTCTCGCCAGGCAGGAAGCGCATTGGCTGATCAAGGAATTTGGCGCCGAGGCACCACTTTACGCCGCGATGAAGGCCGAAAAGGCGATCGAGCAGAAGGATTTCGGGCGTTGTGCCCGCTGGAAGCGTATTCTTGAGATATTGGCTGACAGCCGCTCGACCAAGTCTGCCGTATCCAAGTATTAGATTTTCTAATTTGCACGAGGTCGATTTCCCATAAAAGTAGTTGACGCCAAGTCTTGATTCGTTTTGGGACTTGGCGGGTCCGTTGGGGGCACGGTTAAAGAGATACATCGACAAAAGTCTTCACTGGGGTAGACGACTTTGTCGCAAACAGGGTGAAAGAATTGTCAAATATCGAGGATAAGATCGTTATCGAGCTAACCGCCGATATTGTCTCGGCTTATGTAGGCAACAATCCGCTCCCGGCTTCGGGCCTGCCTGACTTGATTGCCAGCGTCAGCGCCTCGGTCCGAAAGCTGGCTGGTGCGGCTGTCGTGGAAAGCCCGAGCCTTGTTCCGGCCGTAAATCCGAAAAGGTCGGTGTTTCCCGACTACATCATCTGCCTGGAGGACGGAAAGAAGTTCAAGTCGCTCAAGCGACACCTCAGGACGGACTACGGTTTGAGCCCTGACGACTATCGCGCCAAATGGGGCTTGCCGCCGGACTACCCGATGGTCGCGCCGAATTACTCCGCGACCCGGTCGGCGTTGGCGAAGTCGACGGGACTTGGCCGCAAGCCGGCCGTTGCGCCGGCAGTCGTGGCCAAGGCGACAAAGCGCGGCAAGGCGGCTGCCTGAGGCCTTGCCGACTGCACGGCAGGCCGCTGTCGCGGCTCTGACGGCACGGTTGTGGGCGCCGTTTCAAGGCCTTGTGCGGCCAACTGGCCGGCAAGGCCTTGCGAAGCGTTGATGTCCAGTGCAAAAGCGCGGCCATGCTTATCATCAACGACCTCTCGCTCCGCATGGCGGGGCGCCTGCTTCTCGACCACGCCTCGCTCACCCTGCCGGCCGGCACCAAGGCCGGTCTTGTCGGCCGCAACGGGACCGGCAAGACGACGCTGTTCAAGGCCATAACAGGCGATTTCCCCTCCGAGACGGGTTCGATCAGCCTGCCGAAGAATACGCGGATCGGTCAGGTGGCGCAGGAAGCGCCCGGCACCGAGGACCCGCTGATCGAGATCGTGCTCAAGGCCGACCTCGAACGTTCCGCGCTCCTCGAAGAGGAAAAGACCGCCACCGATCCGCACCGCATCGCCGACATCCACATGCGGCTGGCCGACATCGACGCCCATTCGGCCGAGTCTCGCGCGGCCACCATCCTGGCCGGCCTAGGCTTCGACGACGCCGCGCAGCGCCGTCCGGCCTCGTCCTTCTCCGGCGGCTGGCGCATGCGCGTTGCGTTGGCCGCCGTGCTGTTTTCGGAGCCCGACCTTCTGCTGCTCGACGAGCCGACCAACTATCTCGACCTTGAAGGGACGCTGTGGCTTGAGAACTATGTTTCAAAGTATCCGCACACGGTGCTTCTGATTTCGCACGACCGAGATCTGCTCAACCGTGCCGTCAATTCGATCGTTCATCTCGACCAGAAGAAGCTGACGTTCTGGCGCGGCGGCTACGACCAGTTCGAGCGCCAGTATACCGAGCAGAAGGAATTGCAGGAAAAGGGCCGGGTTAAGCAGGAGGCCGCCCGCAAGCACATGGAATCCTTCGTCGAGCGTTTTCGCGCAAAGGCCTCCAAGGCAAGGCAGGCACAGTCGCGCATCAAGGCGCTGGAAAAGATGAAGCCGATCTCGGCCATCGTCAACGACACGGTACGGCCGTTCTCTTTCCCCGAGCCTGTGAAGACCGTGGCCTCGCCGATCGTGGCGCTGAACAACGTCAATGTCGGCTACACCGAGGGTCAGCCGATCCTGAAGAAGATGACGCTGCGCATCGATGCCGACGACCGCATCGCGCTGCTCGGTGCCAATGGCAACGGCAAGTCGACCTTCGCCAAACTTCTGTCGGGTCGTCTGAAGCAGGAAACCGGCACCATGACGGTGGCGCCGGGTTTGAAGGTGGCGATCTTCGCCCAGCACCAGCTCGACGATCTGCGTCCTGAGGAAAATGCCTATGAGCACGTCCGCCGGCTGATGCCAGAGGCGCCGGAATCGAAAGTGCGTGGCCGCGTCGCCCAGTTCGGCCTCACGACCGAGAAAATGAATACGCCCGCCAAGGACCTGTCCGGTGGCGAGAAGGCGCGCCTTCTGATGGGCCTGTCTGCCTTCGAGGGCCCGAACCTGTTCATCCTCGACGAACCGACCAACCATCTCGACATCGACAGCCGCGAATCGCTGATACATGCGCTGAACGAATTTCCCGGCGCCGTTATCCTGATTTCGCACGACCGCCATCTGCTGGAAGCGACCGCCGACCGGCTGTGGCTGGTCAAGGACGGTGCGGTCAATCCCTATGACGGCGACTTGGAGGATTACAAGACTTTGGTCACCGGCGTCTCCGGCGACCGCCGTGGCAAGCGCGAAGCGGACAAGGCGTCAAAAGCCGACCGTCGCCGCGACGCGGCCGCACGCCGCGCCGCCTTCGAACCGCTGGCCAAGGAAATCCGCGCCACCGAGGCGCTGATGGATCGCATCCGCAAACGCATCGACGGCATCGAGGACGAGCTGTCCAATCCGGCGGTCTATGAAAAGGATCCCTCGACCGCGACGCGGCTCGCCAAGGAGCGCTCGCAGCTTGCGCAGACGCTGGCAGGCCACGAGGAAAAATGGCTGACCATGTCGGCCGAATATGAGGAAGGCACGGCGGAGTAGGGTGCGTGATCTCTCGACGAGGTGGAGATTGGCTGATTATCTGGCCCTACACGCCACTCCCGAAACCCGCTACACATCTCCCATGAACCAGCACGCCAACCTCCGCATCGGCCATTCGGCCTGTCCGCATGATTGCCCGTCGACCTGTGCTCTCGAGGTCGAACTGCTCGACGGCAGCCGCATCGGCCGGGTCCATGGCGCCAAGGCCAACAGCTACACGTCGGGCGTCGTCTGCGCCAAGGTCGCCCGCTATGCCGACCGCGTCCATCATCCCGATCGTCTGCTGAAGCCGCTGGTGCGCAAGGGCGCCAAGGGCGAGGGCGTCTGGCAGGAATCTAGCTGGGAGGCCGCTCTCGATCTCGTCGCCGAGAAATTCGACGCGGCCGAAGCGAAGTACGGCTCGGAGACGGTCTGGCCCTATTACTATGCCGGCACGATGGGGCTGGTGCAGCGCGACGGCATCGAGAGGTTGCGCCACGCGAAAAAATACTCGGGCTTCTTCGGCTCGATCTGCACCAATCTCGCCTGGACCGGCTGGATGATGGGGGCAGGCGCGCTGCGCGGACCGGACCCGCGCGAGATGGCGAAATCCGACTGCGTGGTGATCTGGGGCACCAACGCCGTGGTCACGCAGGTCAATGTGATGACCCACGCCATCAAGGCGCGCAAGGAACGCGGCGCGAAGATCGTGGTCATCGACGTCTATGAGAATGCGACGATGAAGCAGGCCGACATCGGTCTGGTCCTGAAGCCCGGCACCGACGGCGCGCTCGCTTGTGCGGTCATGCATGTCCTGTTTCGCGAGGGCCTGGCCGACCGCGCCTATCTGCAGAAATACACGGACGATCCGACGGGCCTGGAGGCGCATCTCGTTACCCGCACGCCGGAATGGGCGGCTGATATTACTGGTTTGACGGTCGCCGAGATCGAGACCTTCGCGCGCCTCGTCGGCGCGACGAAAAAGACCTATTTTCGCCTAGGCTACGGCTTTGCCCGCCAGCGCAACGGCGCCGTCAACATGCATGCCGCGGCATGCATCGCCGCCGTCACCGGCGCCTGGCAGTATGAGGGCGGCGGCGCCTTCCATTCCAATTCCGGCATCTTCAAACTCAACCAGGAGGTGCTTGAGGGCACGCGCATGCGCGATCCCTCGATCCGCTATCTCGACCATTCGCGCATCGGCCCGGTGCTGACCGGCGCCAGTGACGCGCTTTATGGCGGGCCCCCGGTGACGGCGATGCTGATCCAGAACACCAATCCGGTGAATGTCGCGCCCGAGCAGCGGCTGGTGAAGCAGGGCTTCCTGCGAGATGATTTGTTCACCTGCGTGCACGAGCAGTTCATGACCGACACGGCCAAGCTGGCCGACGTCGTGCTGCCGGCGACGATGTTCGTCGAGCATGACGACATCTACAAGGGCGGCGGCAACCAGCACATCACGCTCGGCCCCAAGCTGATCGAACCGCCGGAAGGGCCGCGCACCAACCATTTCGTCATCGAGCAGCTGGCCGGGCGCCTTGGTGTCGCCGACAGGCCGGGCTTCGGGCTGACCGAGCAGCAGCATATCGACATCATCCTCGGCAAGCGCGGGTTGGGCAGCTTCGCCAGCTTGGAAGAGCAGAAGTGGATTGATCTGCAGCCGGATTTCGAGACGGCGCATTTCATCCGGGGCTTTGGCCATGCGGATGGCAAATTCCGCTTTCGCGCTGACTGGACCGGGCAGGCGGCTCCGAACCGGCCGCCGAAGAGCATGGGCCTGTTCGGCCCGGTGGCGCGATTGCCCGAATTTCCTGATCATGTCGACCTGATCGAGGTGGCTGACGAAGCCCATCCGTTCCGGCTGACGACCTCGCCGGCGCGCAACTTCCTCAACTCGACCTTTTCCGAAACACCGGTCTCGAAGGCCAAGGAGGGCCGCCCGGAACTCCTGCTGCACCCCGAGGACGCGGCGGCTCTGGGGCTGGCCGAGGGCGACCGTGTCGAGATCGGCAACATGCGCGGCGAGGTGGTGCTGCACGCCAGATTGTTCGGCGGCATCAAGCGCGGCGTCGTGATCGCCGAAGGTATCTGGCCGAACAGCGCGCATGAGCGCGGCGAGGGCATCAATGTACTGACCGGCGCCGACGCCCCCGCACCCTATGGCGGCGCTGCCTTTCACGACAACAAGGTCTGGCTGCGCAAGGCAGATTGAGCCGAGCGGAGCCAGGTCGTCCGCGAGCCCATCACACCGGCAGGGTTTCGGCCACCTTTTTCCTGTTTTGCCGTTGGCGGATGTCATCGGCGACCGCCTGGGCCTCGATGCCAATTTCGCGCAACAGCCCGGTGACCGCGTTGTGAAAGCCGACCAGATAGAGGCCGAGATCCGAAGCTTGGGCATTGACGCCGCTGGGGCCGGGCTCGACGCCGGGTTCGAGGAACCTGGCATAGCCTGGCCGGTAGCCGGTGGCGAAGAGGATGGCGTCGAATTCGCCGTGCTTGCCGTCCGCAAAACGGGCACCGCGTTCCGAGATTTCGGCGATGTCGGGCGCCACCTTGATCGCACCTTCCCGGATCTTGCCGATGGTGCCGACATCGATCACCGGAATGCGCGACGCAAGGGCGATCTGCTGCAGCAATCCCTGCTTCGGCCGTCTGAGCCCAAACTTCTCCAGCCTCCCCAGCACCAGATCGAGGATGACGGGGAACAGCGCGTCGTTGATGCGCTGCGGCCCGAGCCGCGTCGCCATGCCGACCATCTGGATCGGCACGCCGAACAGTTCGCGCGGGACGATGTGAACGCCCCCGCGCACCGAGATCGTCGGTCGGGCGCCGCCTTCCACCAGGTCGAGCGCAATCTCCGCGCCGGTATTGCCCATGCCGACGACCAGCACCGATTGGCCGGCAAAAGGCGCGGCGTTGCGATAGTCGGCGCTGTGCAGCGTCTTGCCCTTGAAGGCCTCGATGCCGGCAAATCTGGGCAGCAAGGGTTCGGCATTGTAGCCGGACGCGATCACCACATGCGAAGCGCGTAAGGCGCCGGAGGTCGATTCCACCCGCCAACCGCGGCCATCCCTGGCGACCGCTCGCACCGTTTCGCCGAAGCGGGGCTCCAGGGCGAAGCGTTTTGCATAGGCGTCGAGATACTCGACCACGAGGTGGCGCGGCACATAGCGCGGATAATCCCTTGGGAAGGGAACGAAGGGCAGCGAGGTGTAACGCTTGGTCGTATGCAGATGCACACGGTCATAGTGACGCCGCCAGGCTGGCGCGGCCTGCTGCTCCTTTTCAAGCATGACGAAATCCTGCCCGGCCTGGCGAAGACACGCGGCAACCGCCAGGCCCGCCGGCCCGGCACCGATGATCGCGACTTTCGTGGTTTCGCCCATGCGCGCCTCCACCTCCAATTGGCGATCCAGAATGTCAGAAACGTGGCAAGGGTGCCACCGGCTCATCCAGGCAGGGGCACCGTCAACCCGACCTTGACGCGGTCCATGGCGACGAAGGTGCGGAACTTCCGCACATTGTTGCTGCCGAAGAACAGTTTTCGCGTCAGCGCCTCGTAGGCGCCCATGTCGGCCACGGCGATGACGAGGATGAAGTCGGCCTCGCCGGTGACATAATAGCATTGCTGTACTTGCGGCTCCGCCGAGAATTGCCGCTTGGCCTCGTCGATCAGTTCGGTGCGTTCGCTCTCGAGCTCCACCTCGACGAAGATAGTGATCGGCTGGCCGACGGCCGCCGGCTCGACAACGGCGACATTGCCGGTAATGACGCCGGTCTGCTCCATGCGCTTGATGCGGCGCTGCACGGCTGGCGCCGACAGGTTCACCGCCTCGCCGATCAGCCGTTGCGGCGTCGTGTTGTCCCGCTGCAGGATGGCAAGGATGGCGAGATCGAAGCTGTCGAGTGAGGCTGGCGACTGAGACATTGCTATCCTGACGAAACAAACTTGCATTTCAAGAGCTAAATTGCGGCGCTTTTTGCGCAGGTTTTGCAATATATCTTCTCTTGGACGCCTAGGAGAGACCGCCAATGTTCCTGCCCAATCGCCATGCCTTGCACCGCCAGCCGCTGGACGAGGCCGATGCCGAAACCCTCGGCATCGCCGGGGCGGACACTGTCGAGCGTTTCCTTGCCCGCCGTGACAATCACTTGGCGACGCCGCTGCACGCCCTGCCGGCATTGGCTGGCGAACTCGGTCTCGGCACCTTGCATGTCAAGGACGAGGGCTTTCGCCTCGGCCTAGGCAGCTTCAAGGCGCTGGGCGGCGCCTATGCGGTCTTCCGCCTGGTCCTGGAGGAGGCAAGCAAGCGGCTCGGCCGCTCCGTCGGTGTCGCGGATCTCGATCGGCCCGAAGTCCGGTCGGTCGCGGGGACCATGACGGTTGCTTGCGCTACCGACGGCAACCATGGCCGCTCCGTCGCGCAAGGCGCCGAGCTTGTTGGCGCAAAGGCAGCGATCTTTGTCCATGCCGGCGTCAGCGACGGGCGCGTCGCGGCCATCGCCCGCTATGGGGCGGAGATGATCCATGTCGACGGCAATTACGACGATTCGGTCAGGCAAGCAGCGCGCGTCGCCGCGGAGAAAGGCTGGACGGTGGTTTCCGATACCTCATGGCCGGGCTACGAACGCATTCCGGGCCTCGTCATGCAGGGCTACACGGCGATCGTGCGCGAGGCGCTGGGCCAGATCTCCGAACCGCCGACCCATGTCTTCGTGCAGGCCGGCGTCGGCGGCATCGCGGCGGCGGTCGCCGGCCATCTCGCCATCGTGCTTGGCGAAGCCAGGCCGGTTTTCACGGTGGTGGAACCCGCCCGTGCCGCCTGCGTTTTCGGCGCCGCCAAGGCCGGGCATCCGGTCAAGATCGCGCATGGCGAGGCGACAGTCATGGCGATGCTCGAATGCTACGAGGCCTCGCCGGTCGCCTGGCGCGTGCTGGCACGCGTCGCCGATGCGTTCATGACCGTCGACGAGGACGAAGCCATCGCCGTGATGCGGCGGCTGGCACGCCCGGCCGGCAACGATCCGGCCATCGTTGCCGGTGAAAGCGGCGGGGTCGGCCTTGCCGGGCTGATCCGGGCGATGGCCGATCATAAGGCCGAGCTTGGCCTCGACGCCACTTCGCGCGTGCTGGTCGTCAACACCGAAGGCGCGACAGATCCCGGCCGCTATGCCGAACTCGTCGGCACGAGTCCGGCAGATGTGCTTGCCGGCAAGGTGCTTTCTGGAGCGACGCCATGACCTTGATCGATGCGATGACCTCGATCGACGCACAAAGGCTGCTTGGCCGCATCCGCGAACTCGGCGGCATCGGTCGTGATGGCGAGGGCAGATTGGTGCGGCTGGCCGCCTCCGACGCCGACAGGCTGGGTCGCGACCGCTTCGTCGGCTGGCTGCGCGAGGCCGGTCTCGAAATCGCCATCGATCGCATGGGAAATATCTTCGGCGTCTGGCAGGTGCCGGAGAATGCCGGCCATGCGCCGATCCTCATCGGCTCGCATATCGACACCGTCATCGATGCGGGCATCTATGACGGCTGCTACGGCGTGCTCGCCGGGCTGGAGGTGATCGAGACGCTGAAGGCGTCGGCTCTTGTCCCGTCGCGACCACTCGCGGTCGCCGCCTTCACCAACGAGGAAGGGGTTCGCTATTCCCCCGACATGATGGGTTCACTGGTCCATGCCGGCGGCGTCGGTATCGACGAGGCGCTGGCGGCCGTCGGCACCGACGGCAGCGTGCTGGGAGAGGAACTGGCCCGCATCGGCTATGCCGGCGACGAGGAGCCGGGCTTCCTCAAGCCGCACGTCTATCTCGAATTGCATATCGAGCAGGGCCCGGTTCTGGAACGCGAAGGCGTGCCGATCGGTGCTGTGGAAAACCTGCAAGGCATCTCCTGGCAGCGCATCACCATAGACGGCGTCGCCAACCACGCCGGCACCACGCCGATGTCGATGCGCAATGACGCCGGGCATGCGGCCGCGCGTGTCGTCACGTTCCTGCACGACCGCGCCAAAGCCTCGAACACGCCGACCGTTGCAACGGTCGGAACGATGCGTTTCGAGCCAAACGCCATCAATGTCATTCCCTCGCGCGCCGTCTTTACCGTCGACCTGCGCGACCCTTTCGAGCATCGCCTGCAAGCCGAGGAAGCCGCACTCGCCGCGTTTCTTGAGAACCTGGCCGCCGATGGCGTCGCGATCTCGGTCGAGCGGCTGGCCCGCTTCGAGCCGGTGATCTTCGATATCAGCATTGTCGAATTGATCGAAGCTGCCGCGAAGAAGCGCGGGTATGCATCCAAGCGCATGACCTCAGGCGCCGGCCACGATGCGCAGATGATGGCGCGCCTCGCGCCCGCGGCGATGATTTTCGTGCCGAGCGCCGGTGGCATCAGCCACAATCCGCGCGAACATACCGCCGATGCCGAGCTTGTCGCCGGCGCCAACATCCTGCTTGATATCGTCGCCCACCTTGCGGATCGGGAGGTATCAGGCGATGGCTGAAATCGATCGTGATGTGCTGAAGCTGGAGATGACCGAATGGCGGCATGATCTGCACGCGCACCCTGAATTCGGCTTCGAGGAGGAGCGCACCGCGGCCTTCGTTGCCGCCAAGCTGCGCGAATTCGGCCTGGACGATGTCGCCGAGGGTGTCGGCGGCACCGGGGTCGTCGGGACTTTGAAGCGCGGCAGCGGCAACCGCGCGATCGCGCTGCGGGCCGACATGGATGCTCTGCGCATATCAGAGCAATCAACCGCGCCATACCGCTCCGGCAATCCCGGAATCATGCATGCCTGCGGCCATGACGGCCACACGGCGATGCTGCTCGGTGCGGCCAAGCTCATGGCCGGGGAGGGCGGTTTCGACGGCACCGTGCGCTTCATCTTCCAGCCGGCGGAGGAATGGGGAAAAGGCGCGTTGGCGATGCTCGACGATGGCCTGATGCAGCGCTTTCCCTTCGACGAGATCTTTGGCCTGCACAACATGCCGGGCTTGCCGGTTGGACATTTCGAGACCCGCGCCGGCCCGGTCATGTCGGCCGAAGACGTCTTCGAGATCGTGCTCAGGGGATTGGGCGGTCACGCTGCGCGGCCGCATTCGGGTCAGGAAACGCTGGTCGCCGCCTGTGCGCTGGTTACCAACCTGCAGACCATCGTCTCGCGCCGGCTGAGCCCGGCCGACATCTCCGTGGTTTCGGTGACCGAACTGATCACCGATGGCACCCGCAACGCACTGCCGGGCATCGCCCGCATCCTTGGCGACGCGCGCAGCTTCCGCCCCGAGGTGAGCGCCAAGATCGAATGCCAGATGCGCATCATCGCCGAAGGCATCGCTACCGCTTACAACGTTGCCGCCGAGGTCAACTACACCAGGGAATTCGTGCCTTTGCGCAACGATGCCGAACTGGTCGACGCGGCCTTTGCCGCCGCCGGGACTGTTTTCGAACGCGGCAATATCGCGGTCGCCCGCGAGCCGATGACGGCGTCGGAGGATTTCGCCCGCTTCCTCGACCACGTGCCGGGCTGCTTCGTCTTCCTCGGCAACGGCGAGGCCTCGGCACCGCTTCACAATTCCAGTTACGACTTCAACGACGACGGGCTGTTGTTCGGCGCCAGTTTCCATGCCGCCATCGCCAGGCAGCGGCTTGGGACTTGAACCCCCGGGGGGATTTTCGCGGCATTTAGCGGGGGAAAACGCCGGGGAAAGGCCGAAATCCTTGATCTGGCATGACGCTACGGCAAGACTCAGCTACCCTCGCTCACGCGGCGGACCTGATATCCGCCTGGCCGGCGCTATCAGATTACCTCCCAAGCGGCGCCGGCCTTCTCTCCCGCATGCTAAATTAGATTTCGTTAAAGTTAGAACGTTCGCGCTCGGCGGAAGTTAGGGTTTTACTGTCATGGCTGTGGCACGCTTTTGGATGCTGCGGGTTCATAGATGCGCGGGCGGAGCTGGATAAAGGCGGTGCGTCAGGACGAAGCGCGGCGGGTGCGCGCCCGCATCGCTCAACTCGAACGAGACTTGACCGCCGCCTCGGCGCAGACACGACAGCTGCGCCAGGACGCAGGCCACGAGCTGCGCAATGCCAAGTTCCGCCTCGAGCGTCTCGAGGAATGCATCGCGGCAATGCGGTGAAGATCCCGCAATCGTTTTTGCGCAATGCTCCATTCACTGGCTGGCAATGCCATTGTTCACGACAGGAATGGCGAGATCTTGATCGGCCCCAGTCGCCTTTGTCGGCGGCAATTTGTTGTCGCAGGCCGAGAAAGCCAAAGTCACCAGCGCGAGGATCAGTCCCAGCTTTTTCATGGCTACTTCCTCCACCCGCAGAACGAGGCGGTGTCGGTTTGGTTGCACGATTGCGCCGAGGGAACAAAATCCCCTGCCTCAGGTTGACCCAGCGAAGGAGGACCGCCGCATGATCCGTTTGCTTCTGGTTGGCACGCTGGCCTTTGTCACTTACCGTCTCGCCCGCAAGATGATCGACGAGGTTCCCGACAGTGTCGATCCGCTCTTGCTGCCAGCGCCCGCAAACGACCGCGAGGCGCTACGCCGGCAGTCGGCGTCGATGGGCGTTGACCCGAAACGCTGATTGCTCCCGCTGTATTGGCGGAGCTGCTTCTCTGTTGCGAACAAAGCGGAAACGATGCTTGATGGGCGATGAACCTCGCCGCCCATGATTCGACGTTTTTGGAACAGACCGGCCAGCCGGCTTATCTCGCCCGGCTGAACGACGCCCAACGCCAGGCCGTCGAACATGGCGACGGCAAGATTGCAGGCCCGCTGCTGGTTATCGCCGGCGCCGGCTCCGGCAAGACCAACACGCTGGCGCACCGCGTCGCCCACTTGATCGTCAAGGGAGCCGACCCGCGCCGCATCCTGCTGATGACGTTTTCGCGGCGCGCCGCATCCGAAATGGCGAGACGTGTCGAGCGCATCGCCGGCGAAGTGCTCGGCCGCGACGCCGCGGTGATCACGGACGCACTGACCTGGGCCGGCACTTTTCATGGCATCGGCGCGCGGCTGCTGCGGGACTATGCGCTGGAGATCGGCCTCGATCCGGCCTTCACCATCCATGATCGGGAGGATTCCGCCGATCTGATGAATCTCGTGCGCCACGAACTCGGTTTGTCCAGGACGGAAGCGCGCTTTCCGACCAAAGGCACCTGCCTTGCCATCTATTCGCGCGCCGTCAACGCGCAGGCGCCGCTGGGTGAGGTACTGGGGTCCGCCTTCCCCTGGTGCGCCGGCTGGGCCGAGCAGCTCAAGCAATTGTTTGCCGGTTACGTCGAGGCCAAGCAGGCGCAGAATGTGCTCGATTACGACGATTTGCTGCTCTACTGGGCGCAGATGACAGCCGAGCCTGAAATCGCCACGCATCTGGGCGGACGGTTCGACCATGTGCTGGTCGACGAATATCAGGACACCAACCGGCTGCAGGCCTCGATCCTGATGGCACTCAAGCCCGACGGCGCCGGGCTGACGGTCGTCGGTGACGACGCGCAGTCGATCTATTCGTTCCGGGCCGCCGAGGTGCGCAACATCCTCGACTTCCCCGGACAGTTTGCGCAGACCGCCGATGTGGTGATGCTGGAGCGCAATTATCGCTCGACCGAGACCATTCTGGCGGCCGCCAACGCTGTCATCGGCGAAGCCTCGGAGCGCTTCACCAAGAACCTGTGGTCGGAACGCAAATCCGCCGACAAACCGAGACTTGTGACCGTGCGCGACGAGGTCGAACAAGCGAACTTCGTCTGCGACACCATCCTTGCCGAGCGCGAGGCCGGTACCGCGCTGAAGTCGCAGGCGGTGCTGTTTCGCGCCTCGCATCACAGCGGGCCGCTGGAGATCGAGCTGACGCGGCGCAACATCCCTTTCGTCAAGTTCGGTGGCCTGAAATTCCTCGATGCCGCGCATGTCAAGGACGTGCTGGCGGTACTGCGCTTTGCCGAAAATCCGCGCGATCGTGTCGCCGGCTTTCGCGTGCTGCAGCTTCTTCCCGGCATTGGCCCTTCCGCCGCCGCGCAGGTCGTCGAGGCCATGACATCGGCGCTGGACGAGGCGATGGGACTGGCCGGCTGGCGTCCGCCGCAGCGCGCCGCCGACGACTGGCCCGGCTTCGTCTCGCTCTATTCCGGCTTGCGCGCCGGCGCCAAATGGCCGGCCGATCTCGAACAGGTCAGGCTGTGGTACGAACCGCATCTGGAGCGCATCCACGAGGATGCGATCACGCGCCGCGCCGACCTGCTGCAACTCGAGCAAATCGGCTTGGGCTATGCTTCGCGCGAACGCTTCCTGACCGAGCTGACGCTCGATCCGCCGGACGCAACCAGCGACCAGGCCGGCCCTCCGCACCGCGACGAGGATTATTTGATCTTGTCGACCATCCACTCGGCCAAGGGCCTGGAGTGGAAGAACGTCTTCGTGCTGAACACGGTCGATGGCTGCATTCCGGCCGATCTCGGTGTCGGCACCAAGGAAGATATCGAGGAGGAGCGACGGCTGCTCTACGTGGCGATGACACGGGCCAAGGACAATCTCAACCTCGTCATGCCCCAGCGCTTCTTTCCGCATGGCCAGGCGGCACGCGGCGACCGCCATGTCTACGCCTCGCGCACCCGTTTCATTCCGGCCTCCATCCTCGCCGCGTTCCAGCAGCTTTCGTGGCCGGCCGCGCAAGCGGCGCAGGGCAGGGCGCCTCGGCCGGAGGTGCGCGTCGACATCGGCGCGCGCATGCGCGGCATGTGGAAATAGCAGGAAGTCGATGCCGCAGCCGCCGATCAGGATCGCCATATCAGGCGCTCTCGGCCGCATGGGTCGCCAGATGGCGGATGCGGTGCGGGCCGATGCGCGTCTGGCGCTCACCGGCTGCTTTCACCGTCCGGGCAGTGTCGGCGATGGGCTGGTGAGCCGCGACGAGGCAATTGCCATGGCTGACGTGGTCGTCGACTTCACCACGCCGGCCGCCTCCGCGGAACTGGCCAGATTGTGTGCCGGAAGGGGCGGGCCAGCCCTGGTGATTGGCTCGACAGGCTTCGAGGCCGCCGAGATGGCCACCATCGGCCATGCCGCGAAAACCATTGCCATCGTGCGCTCCGGCAGCTTCTCGCTCGGGCTCAACATGCTGGTCGGATTGGTCGAACAGGCGGCGCGGGCGCTCGACCCCGATGACTGGGATGCGGAGATTTTCGAGGCGCATCATCGCCACAAGATCGACGCGCCTTCGGGCACGGCGCTGATGCTGGGGCAGGCTGTTGCCGGCGGACGCGAAATCGGGCTGGCCACGGTTGCGAGGCGCGTCCGCGATGGCGTCACCGGCGCGCGGCCGGCGGGCGAGATAGGCTTCGCGGTGGCGCGGGGTGGCGCCATCATTGGTGAGCACAGCGTCAGCTTCTGCACGGAAGGCGAGACCGTCACCTTGGCGCATTCGGCTGGCGACCGCATCATGTTTGCACGCGGCGCCATCGCCGCGGCATTGTGGGTGGCGGGCCGCGCTCCCGGCGAATATGACATGCGCGACGTATTGGGTTTTGGCGCATCGTAACCAGCAAATCCTGGCTGTTTTCATTCCCCGGTTGCTAAAGTGGCTGAAAGCCAGCTGAAAGCTTGGGCATGCAATTGATTCATTGCGGCGTTCGCCGCGTGACCGGTGCGGGAGTGGCCGGCAGGAGGAATGCGGCGCAGCCTGGATGGCGCGCCGCCCAGGTGGAGGAAGTTACATGACCGGTTTGATCTCGAAGTGCATCTTGCGTTCGGCGGCGCTGACGCTCGCCATTGTCGGCACGGGCGCGACCGCGGCGTCCGCCGCGGACAAGATCACCATCATTGTCGGCGGCATGGAAAAGCAGATTTACCTGCCGGCCGTGCTCACCCAGCAGCTCGGCTACTTCAAGGATGAGGGGCTCGACGTCGAACTGATCAACTCGCGAGCCGGCGTCGAGGCCGAGAATGAATTGCTGGCCGGCGCCGTGCAGGGTGTTGTCGGCTTTTATGACCACACTGTCGACCTACAGTCAAAGGGCAAATACATCGAGTCGATCGTCCAGTTCAGCCAGGCCCCTGGCGAGGTCGAACTGGTCTCCGCCAAGCACCCGGAGATCAAGTCGCCGGCCGACTTCAAGGGCGCCACGCTGGGCGTCACCGGGCTTGGGTCGTCGACCGATTTCCTGACCCAATATCTTGCCGTCCGCAGCGGCCTGAAGCCGGGTGATTACACGCTGCTGCCGGTAGGCGCCGGCAACACCTTCATCGCCGCAGTCAAGCAGGACCAAATTCAGGCCGGCATGACCACGGAGCCGACCATCGCGAAATTGCTCAAGACCGGCGAGGCCAGTGTCCTGGTCGACATGCGCACGCCCGAAAAGACCAAGGAAGCGCTGGGCGGCGACTATCCTGCGGCATCCTTCTACGTCCAGTCTTCCTGGGTCGAAGGCCACAAGGACGAAGCACAGAAGCTCGCCAATGCCTTCGTCAAGACGATGAAGTTCATCGCCGGCCATTCGGCCGAGGAGATCGCCGACAAGATGCCCAAGGACTATTACGCCGGCAACAAGGATCTCTATATCCAGGGGCTCGCCGGCGGCAAGGCGATGTTCACGCCCGACGGACGCATGCCGGCCGATGGCCCCGAGACGGTGCTGAAAGTTCTGTCGACCTTCTCCAAGAGCCTGCAGGGCAAGCAGATCGACCTGTCGAAAACCTTCACGACGGAATTCGTCGACGCCGCCAAGTAGGCAGGCAGGCGAGGCGGGTTACCCGGTTCGCTCTTGAGGAACAACAAGTTGCGCCGCTGGCCTGAATCGATTTGGCAGCGGCGCGCCTACCGATGTCGAGAGATGGCGACCACAAGTTTTGGCCGCAGGCATTCTCGCATCATCGCCACAGGAGTATGCCATGCAAGTGCAAACGATGGCGGCTGAGAAGTTGTCTCAGGCCGCGCCGCCGGCCGATGCCGCGATCGCCATCGATGATGTGACGCTACGCTTCGTCACGCCCGACGGCCATATGATGACGGCGATCCGCGACTTCACCATGACGGTGGCGCGTGGCGAATTCGCCTGCGTCGTCGGGCCGACCGGCTGCGGCAAGTCGACGACGCTCAACCTCGTCACCGGCCTGCTGCGGCCGACCACAGGTCATGTCCGCGTCATGGGCAAACCGGTCACCGATATCAGCCGCGACATCGGTTTCGTCTTCCAGGCCGATGCGCTTTTTCCCTGGCGAAGCGTCATCGACAATGTCGCCGCCGGTCCGCTTTATCGCGGGATCCCCAAGGCGCAGGCCTATGATCGGGCCCGCGACTGGATCGCCCGCGTCGGCCTCGGCCGCTTCGAAAAACATTATCCGCACCAGCTTTCGGGCGGCATGCGCAAGCGCGTCGCCCTTGCCCAGACCTTCATCAACCAGCCGAAGATTCTGCTTATGGACGAGCCGTTCAGTGCGCTCGACATGCAGACGCGCACGGCCATGCAGGACGAATTGCTCGGCCTGTGGTCGGAACAGAAATCCTCCGTCGTCTTCGTCACCCACGATCTGGAGGAGGCGGTGGCGCTGGCCGACAAGGTCTATGTGCTCACCGCCGGGCCGGGAACGGTCAAGAGTGTCTACCGCATCGACCTGCCGCGTCCGCGTGTCATGGTCGACATCCGTTACGACCCGAAATTCGTCGAGATCGCCAAGGTGATCTGGAACGACCTGCGCGAAGAAGTGCAGCTCGGCCAGAGCCGCACCTTGCAGAGCGGGCATTGAGAGGAGACACCAACATGACCGCTATCTCTCCCACCGCTTCCCATGCCGCCGTCCGCGATGCCTCCATTGCCGTTGCCGAGGTCCGGGCGAGGGCCCGGCTGCGCCGCCGCCATGCTTTGGTCATCGGCCTGCGCCTGGCTATCCTCGTTGCGTTCCTTGGCCTGTGGGAACTCGGCGCCGACTATAACATCATCGACCCGTTCTTCTTCGCCAGCCCCTCGGGCATCTGGGAACAGATCTGGTCCTGGATCACCGAGGGCACCTCGCAGGGACCGCTCTGGCTGCAGATCTATGTGACGCTGGAGGAAACCTTCCTCGGCTTCGCCATCGGCGCACTGGGCGGCATCGCCGCCGGCATCATTCTCGGCCGCAACCGGCTGCTGGCCGATGTCTTTTCGATCTACATCAAGATCGCCAATTCCGTGCCGCGCGTCGTGCTCGGCTCTGTCTTCATCATCGCGCTCGGCCTCGGCATGGCCTCGAAAGTGGCGCTCGCCGTGGTGATGGTGTTCTTCGTCGTTTTCGCCAACGCCTTCCAGGGGGTTCGCGAGGCCGACAGGGCGATGATCGCCAACGCCCAGATCCTCGGTGCCTCGCCGTTCCAGATCACCCGCACCGTCATTATCCCGTCGGCGATGAGCTGGATCCTGGCCAGCCTGCATGTCAGCTTCGGCTTTGCCTTGGTCGGCGCCGTGGTCGGCGAATTCCTCGGCGCCAAGCAAGGCATGGGCCTGCTGATCTCGACCGCGCAGGGCGCCTTCAACGCCAATGGCGTCTTCGCCGCCATGATCATCCTGGCGGTTATGGCGCTGGTGGTGGAATTCATCATCACCCGCTTCGAGAACTATGTCGTCAAGTGGCGGCCGGCGCCGTTCAACGAGCAGGGCACCTGATTTTGTTCCGAGGACAGTACGAGCCCGCGCTTGGTGCGGGTCGGTTCAGGCCAGGGGCAACCTGACCTCGACCACCAGACCGCCGGCCGCGCCATCCCCGAGGGTGACGCGGCCGCCGGCATTCTCGACAACCTCGCGCACGATGGCGAGGCCCAGGCCGCTGCCTTCCTCGGTCGAACCGGCGATGCGATAAAAGCGCTCGAACACGTGATCCCGCTCTTCGGCCGGGATGCCGGGTCCGTCATCGGCTACCGTCAACACGGCTTCGCTATCGATGGCGGCCAGCTTCACCGTCACGCTGGCGCCTGCCGTCGAGTAACGCAGCGCGTTGTCGACAAGATTTACGATCATCTCGCGCAGCATGGTGCCGTCGCCAATGACTGCAACCGGCCCTGTTTCCTCCAGCCCGAGATCGATCTTGCGGGCGATCGCCGCGGGCGCCTGCGTTTCCAGTACATGGCGGGCGGCTTCTGTCAGGTCGATGCGATCGGCGCGTGGCCGCCGGCTGCCAGGCTCGGCACGCGACAGGGTGAGCAATTGTTCGGCCAGCCGCGCCAGCTTGCCGGAGCTGGCCTGCAGCGCCACCAGCGCTTCCTGGCGCGCATCGGTGGCGGTTTCGCGTAGCGCATAGCTTGCCTGCGTCGATAGCAGCGCCAGCGGCGTGCGCAATTGATGTGCGGCATTGGCGATGAAACGGCGCTGCGCTCCCATCTGCGCGCGCACCCGTTCCATGTAGGCGTTGAGCGCCTCTATCAGAGGCCGGATTTCGCTCTGCGCGCCCGGCACGTCAACCGGATCGAGGTCGCTTCGGCTTGGCGAACGCACCGCGTCGCGCAGGCTCATCAATGGCGCCAGGCCGCGGCGCAGGCCAAGCAGCACGAACACGCCGGCGATCGCCACCAGCGCCAGTTGCTGGACGAAGGCGCTGAACCACAGCCGCTTCACCATCGCATCATGCCCGGAGAGCGTTATGCCCACGGTGACCGTTATGGGGGAATCGCCGCCGGCGCCGATCACCGCGTGGCTGAGCGTCAAGAGCCGCAACATATGGTCGCGATAGCTCGCCTCGGTGCTCGCATGCCGCGGCGCTTGCGGCAAATCGGGGTAACCGGTCAGCAACCGTCCTCCGGCGGTCTCGACGCGATAGTAGACGCTGTCGCGATCGCCGGTATCGAACATCTCGATCGCCGCCGGCGGGATGGTGGCATCGAGTACGCCATCGGCCATGGCGACCTGCTCGGCGATGGCGCGGGCCGAGCCGACCAGCATGCGGTCGGTGACCAGATCGGCGGTCGCCAGAGCGTTGCGCTGGCTGGTCCACAGATTGATGGTCGCAAGCCCGGCCAGGGGGAGCACGACCCAGGCCAGCAATTGCAGACGCAGGCTGTTAGTCTTCATAGCGCCAAATCATCATGGCGCCAGATCCTCATGGCACAAGAGATAGCCGAGGCCACGCAAAGTGGTGATCTGGACCCGCGACCCCTCGAGCTTCTTGCGCACACGGTGCACATAGATCTCGATGGCGCTTGGATCGGCGTCGGTCTCGAAATCGTAGATCGCCGCCGACAGGGCGGCCTTGCTTACCGTGCGTCCCGCCTTGATCATCAATTGTTCAAGCACGGCATGTTCGCGTGGTGTCAGGGCCAGTGTTTCACCGCCGAGCGAAAACAGCCTGGTGTTGGTGTCGAAGATGAGGTCGCCGCAGGCAACGACCGGTGCCGTCCGGTCATTGGCGCGGCGCAGTTGGACGCGGATGCGCGCTTCGAGCTCCTCTACCTGGAAGGGCTTCGCCAGATAATCGTCGGCGCCTTCGTTGAGGCCTTTGACCCGGCCATCGAGGCTGGCATTGGCGGTCAGTACGATCACCGGCACCCGGTTGCCGCGGGCTCGCAGCATGCGCAGCACTTCCAGTCCGCCCATGCGGGGCAACGCAAGGTCGAGAATGACAAGCGCGTGGTCGCCGGCGGCAAGCGCGTGCTCGACATCCTCGCCGTCACGGACGATGTCAACGACATAATTCGCCTGGCGCAAGGTCTTGCCTAGCCAGTCCGCCAGTTCGCGATTGTCCTCCACAAGCAGCAATCGCATGTCTATTGCCGTTCCAGCATCCACTTCGGTCTCAACGGCCACCAAGGCTCGATCGACGATCCCATTCGGCAATCGGAACCCGGATGATCGATAGTATCGATCGCAACGCAAGGCAAATGCGGCTTGGCTGCGGCCGGCGATGGTTTTTCGCGGGCTAGATGCCTCGTTTGAAACATAAATCGAACCGAACGGTTCGGTTCTGGTTGACGGATTGTATCGTAAACAGTGAACAATAGGCGTGAGTCGGTTGGTGTTTGCGTCTGCGGGAGAAACGCTAATCTCCTGAAAACGTTTGAGAATTCAGGCTGAAAATGCTGCAATGCAATATGCATTGTCCATAATATGATGAAATACTGCAAAACCGACGCGACTGGTAATTCCAAAAGGCCTTCCCCATCTGGAGGTGGTCCGAGCGACGCGAAATCCTCCCAAGGGGCACGCCACTAGACGGACAGAACAAAGAAATTCTGGAGTAAATAAAATGACCAAGATCGCTCTTACCGCCGCCGCCATCCTCGTTGCCACGGGCACTGCTTTTGCCGGCAGCGACAATTATGGCTCGGCCAACGCCAACCAGCCTGCCGCCACTGTCGACCATTCGGTCACTGCTTCGACCTCGAAGTCGACGGCCGCGTCGGTCCAGGCTCCGCAGGGCGCTGACCGCAACCTCTTCGGCCGCTAATCGCGACTGCCGATCCGTCCAACTTTGAATTCAGGAGTACTTGAAATGACCAAGATCGCACTCACCGCCGCTGCCATCCTCGTTGCCACTGGCACCGCTTTTGCCGGCAGCGACAACTACGGTTCCGACAACGCCAACCAGCCGGTTGCCAGCCAGTCGACCTCCAACGTCGACACCTTCCACACCGGTTCGATCCTGAAGGCGGACAAGGCGCAGGCCGATGCCAATGCCAACGTTCCGGCTCAGTCGGGCCAGGGCATCTGGGGCCGCTAATCCCTTCTAGCATCGCGTGACTACAAAGAGCGGTGGGCCTGGCCCGCCGCTCTTGTTTTGTGACAAATGGAATCAGGCGAGCCAGTCGGGTTCAGTCGTGCCGGATAGCCATCGAACAAGTGCCGGCCAGCGCGCCGATCACGGATCGAACCAATCGGTTCAATTAATGTTGACGCTCCGTGAACGCCCGGCGAACGCCCCCTCGGCGAAACAAAGCGTGATACTCCGTGAGTTGCGCAACAAGAGACTGATAGCGTTGATAAAAAACACTTCTGCCGAATCCGTGCCCCAGCCTCGATGTCCGAAATCGGGCCGTGAAGGAACATCTTCGTGATTGGAAGCCGACGAACGAAAAACCCACTTTCAGCTGGTCCGAGCGACGCGAAATTCCTCCCAAAGGCACGCCACTTGACGGACAGACCAGACCTATCGGAGTAAAGAAATGAACAGGATCGCACTTACCGCCGCCGCCATTCTCGTTGCCACGGGCGGCGCCTTCGCCGGCAGCGACAATTATGGCTCTGACAATGTCAATCAGCCGGCGGTCACCGCGCCCGCGGGTAAAATCGACCACAGCTATACGGCTTCGATCCGCAAACCGGTCGAACACCGCGGTTTCAAGCTGACGCCCGATTCCAATCAGCCTGATCCCGGCCAGGGCAACTGGGGCAACTGATCCACGCCGGCCTCGCCTGGCTTGACGACAAAGAGCGGTGGGCCTGGCCCGCCGCTCTTGTTTTGAGGTTCAGACCGAAGGCCGCCGATCTTACCAGTCGGCAGAAACATCTCACGTCCAGGAATAAAACCAGGCTGCTTCTGGTCTTCTCCTCAGCGGAACCGTCCTCCCAAGACGCCGCCCAACGGATGAACCAGGAGATTGAAATGAACAGACTTGCTCTCGCTACCGCCGCTATCCTTCTCGCAGCCGGGGGTGCATTCGCCGGCAGCGACCACTATGGCTCCGACAATGCCAACCAGCCGGTCGCCCCGGTCGCCGGCGTGGATCACGCCGCCACGGGCGCCGTCAACGACACGGATATGATCAAACACAAGACCGCCGACACCAAGATGAAGCCAGCCACCGACTGGCCCGAGCCTGGCCAGGGCATCTGGGGTAACTGATGTCGCGGCTGCGGCGGGTCTGATCTGCCGCACCCGCGGACATTAGACTTCTAGCTCAGATCCTTCGGCCGCAGGCAATGTGTCAGCCTGGCGGCCGACACCCCGGACCAATCGTCTTCAAGGACGAAGCGCGCGAGGGCTGCTGTCGGAAACTTTTCCTCGAGCCTCTTGCGCGCCTTCGCCTCCGATCCCGGTCCGGCAAGCTGTTTTGCCAGCTCCTCAAGGCCCGGATTGTGGCCGAGAACCAGCAGGCAGCTGGTCGAAGGGTCCGCTTTGCGTAGCTGACCCAGAATATCCGCCGCTGCGGCATCGTAGAGCGCCTCGGCAAACGCGACCCGGGGATGCACTGGCAGTTCCGCCGCCACCAGCCGCCAGGTATCGCGGGTGCGCAGCGCCGGCGACACCAGCGCCTGATCCGGCAGCCAGTTGCGCGCTCCAAGCTCGCGGCCGATCAGCCGGGCCGCCTTCAACCCACGTTCCGCCAGCGGTCGGTCGAAATCGTCGAGGTCAGGGTCGTCCCAACTCGATTTGGCATGACGCAGCAGGAGCAGCTGTTTCATCGCTGCGCTCTCGCTCAGGGCGTGATCCGCGCCAGGTGCTCGAGGTCGGCTTCCTCGCGCAGCGGATCGGGCGCCATCACCACCGAGGTGCCGTTGTCGGCATCGTCGGCGAAGTGGGCAAGAACCGTATGCCCGGCCTCCATGCGTGCCTTGCCTTCGGCGACCAGTCCAAGCGCCAGCGGGTAGAGCCGGTGCTCTGCCTTGAGCACGCGCGCGGCCAGCGTATCGGCATTGTCGCCGACCATCACCGGCACGGCCGCTTGCGCGATGATCGGGCCATCATCCATCTCGGACGTGACGAAATGCACCGTGCAGCCATGGATGCGGATGCCGGCGGCCAACGCGCGCGCATGGGTGTCGAGCCCCTTGAAGGCCGGCAGCAGGGCAGGGTGGATGTTGATCATGCGGCCCTGCCATTTCTGGACAAAGCCGGGGGTCAGGAGGCGCATATAGCCGGCCAGCGCCACGATGTCGGCGTTGAAGGCCGCAAGTGCCGCGTCGATCGCCGCGTCATGCGCCTGCTTGCTGCCATGGTCGGCGCGGGAAATGACCTGGGTGGCGATGCCGCGTGCCCTGGCGATGCCGAGGCCGGCGGCGTCCGCCTTGTCGGAAATGACGCCGGCAATCTCGGCCGGGAAGGCCGGATCGCTGGCCGCCGCGATCAGCGCGGTCATGTTGGAGCCGCGCCCCGAAATCAGGACAACGGTGCGTTTTCTCCGCGTGCTCATAGGCCGATCGAGCCCCGATAGATGACGCCGGCGTCGCGGCGCGGCACGATGCGGCCGATCGGCGTCACCGTCTCGCCGGCTTCCTGCAGCACGGCAGCGACCTGCGCCGCCTGACCGGAAGCGACAGCCAAAATCATGCCGATGCCGCAATTGAAGGTGCGCATCATCTCCTCCGGCGCCACGCCGCCTGTCTTGGCCAGCCAGGAAAACACCGGCGGCACGTCGATGGCATTGAGGTCAAGTTCGGCGGAAAAGTCCTTGGGCAGCACGCGCGGAATGTTTTCCGGAAAACCGCCGCCGGTGATGTGCGCCAGCGCCTTGATGCCATGCGTGTTGCGGATCGCCTTGAGGATCGACTTGACGTAGATGCGGGTGGGTTCGAGCAGTGCCTCGGCAAGCGTCGCCTCGTCGTTGAACGGTGCTGGATCGTTCCACGCCAGACCGCTGGCGGCGACGATGCGGCGCACCAGCGAGAAACCATTCGAATGCAGGCCAGAAGAGGCCAGCCCGAGCAGCACGTCGCCCTCGACGATGTCGTCGGTGGGCAGGAGCTGGCCGCGTTCGGCCGCACCCACGGCAAAGCCAGCAAGGTCATAGTCCTTGCCGTGATACATGCCCGGCATTTCCGCCGTCTCGCCGCCGATCAGCGCGCAGCCGGCCTGACGGCAGCCCTGCGCGATGCCGCCGACGATCGCGGCACCCTGATCGGGATCGAGTTTGCCGGTGGCGAAATAGTCGAGGAAGAACAGCGGTTCGGCGCCCTGCACGACGATGTCGTTGACGCACATGGCGACAAGGTCGATGCCGATCGTGTCGTGTTTTCCCGCCTCGATGGCGATCTTGAGCTTGGTGCCGACGCCGTCATTGGCTGCTACCAGCACCGGATCGGTGAAACCGGCCGCTTTCAGATCGAACAGGCCGCCGAAGCCGCCGATCTCGCCATCGGCGCCCGGCCTGCGCGTCGCGCGCACCAGCGGCTTGATCTTCTCGACCATGAGGTTGCCGGCATCGATATCGACGCCCGCCTGCGCATAGGTGAGCCCGTTTCCGCGCTTGGCCGTTTTGTTCTGGCCCGTTTTATGCTGGCCGGTTTCGCGCTTGCTCATCGCAATGTTCCTGCTCGTTTGCGGGCTCTTCGCATGAACGGTTTCGGTCCGCAAGGATAACGGCCGAACCGGGCTTCGTTTGGCCGACAAAAGCGTGGATAGCCGGGGGCATCGCACTCAGTGCTTGCGGCTGGCCCAGCCGGCTCTCCCTTGCCTCGGCCCTCCATCTCCCTCATCTATCTCAACGCATAATACGGCGGGACAATGCGTTGACCATCCCCAACCTGATCACCATGCTGCGCGTTGTCCTGGTGCCTGCCGTGGTGTTGGCCATGCTGCAGGCGCGTTGGGACTGGGCCTTTGCCGGCTTCGTCGTTGCCGGCATTTCCGACGGCGTCGACGGCTTCATCGCCCGCCGCTTCAACCAGCAGTCCAGGTTCGGCGCCTATCTCGATCCGATCGCCGACAAGCTGCTGCTGGTTTCGGTGTTCGTCGTCATGGGCATCATCGGGCAGTTGCCGCTGTGGCTGGTCGTCACCATGGTGTCGCGTGACGCCTTGATCGTCTGCGCGGTCCTGTTGTCCACGGCGATGGCCCATCCGGTCGAGATCAAACCGTTCCTGGTCCTCGAAGGCGAATACCGCCGTCCAGATCGTGCTGGCGGCGGTTGTGCTGGGCGAACTCGCCTTTGCCGTGCACCTCGACCCTCTGCGGCCAGGCCTCATATTGCTGTCCGGGGTCTTGACCGTGGCTTCGGCCGCGGCCTATCTCGTGGCTTGGCTGAGGCATATGAGCGGCTATGGCGAAGGCGGTAAATCAGGCTGACAAGCCCATCGACGGCAAGCCTGCCCGCAAGCCGGCCGCCCGCAAGGCGGCGGCGCTGGGCAAGACCGACGACGGCCAGATGGTTGTCGTCGTGCCGGAAGGCGAGACGGCGGCAGAGGCCGAGGCCTCGTCCACGTTCCGCCGCCAGATATTCTTCTGGCTGGCGGGGGCCGCGATCCTGGCGCTCTTCCTTTATGTGTTCAGCGACATCCTGCTGCCCTTCGTCGCCGGCATGGTGCTTGCCTATTTCCTCGATCCGGTCGCCGACCGTCTGCAGCGGCTCGGCCTCAGCCGCTTCATGGCGACGGTGGTCATCCTCATCACATTCCTGATCGTGCTGGTGCTGGCCTTCGTCATCCTCATTCCGGTGCTGGCGACACAGATGGCCGATTTCGCCGGCAAGCTGCCGGAGTACCTGACCCGGCTGCAGAGCCTGATCACCTCCTTTGATCCGAAGTGGCTGGAACAGAAATTCGGCGTCAACGCCAATGGCTTGCGCGATGGGCTGAACTCGCTGCTGACCTCCGGTTTCGGCCTGCTCACGACGGTTTTCACTTCGATCTGGAGTTCGGGCGTGGCGCTGGTCTCGGTGGTCAGCCTGTTCGTGGTGACGCCGGTCGTGGCCTTCTACATGCTGCTCGACTGGGACCGCATGGTGGCGGTCATCGACAGCTGGGTGCCGCGCGACAACGTCGCCACGGTCCGCGCCATCGCGCGCGACGTCAACACCGCCACCGCTGGCTTCGTGCGCGGCCAGGGTACGCTCTGCCTGGTGCTGGGCGCCATGTACGCCACCGGCCTTACGCTGACCGGGCTGAACTTCGCCATCCTCATCGGCCTGTTCGCCGGGCTGATCTCCTTCATCCCCTATGTCGGCTCATTGACCGGGCTGGTGCTGGCCGTCGGCGTCGCCTTCGTTCAGTTCTGGCCGGACTGGACGATGATCGTCGCGGTTGCGGTGGTCTTCTTCATCGGCCAGTTCATCGAAGGCAACATCCTGCAGCCCAGGCTGGTCGGCAAAAGCGTCGGCCTGCATCCTGTATGGCTGATGTTCGCGCTGTTCGCCTTCGGCGCTCTGTTCGGCTTCGTCGGCCTTTTGATTGCCGTGCCGGCTTCGGCGGCGGTTGCGGTGCTGGTGCGATTTGCCATCGCCCGTTATCTCGAATCGCCGCTCTACAAAGGCCATGCGACAGAACCCGCGCCGGCATTGCCAGCCGATCGCGGCGGCGGCCACCGCTCGCAACCGCGTCGCTGAAGTGACCGCGCAGCGAACCGACCCGCCACGCCAGTTGCCGCTCGATCTCGGCCATGGCACCGGTTACTCGCGTGACGAGCTGGTCGTCTCCGGTACCAACAACCAGGCGGCCGCACTGGTCGACCGCTGGCCGGATTGGCCAGCACCGGTGGTCGTGCTGGCGGGCCCAGCCGGCTCCGGCAAGACGCATCTGGCCTCGATCTGGGGTGCGCGCGCCAAGGCGGTGACTGTCGACGCCAGGCGCATTGGCGACAGCATCGCAAATCTTGGTGCCCGCCCGGCCCTGATCGATGATGTCGACGCACGCGCGGTCGACGAACTGGGCCTGTTCCATCTCATCAATGCGGTGCGTGGCGCCGGCTCGACGCTGCTTTTGACCGCACGCCGCTTTCCCTCGGCCTGGGGTGCATCGCTGCCCGATCTTGCATCGCGGCTCAAGGCTGCGGCGACCGTCGAGATCCATGAGCCCGATGATCTCCTGCTCGCCGGTGTCATCACCAAGCTGTTCGCCGACCGCCAGGTCGAGGTCGAGCCGCATGTCGTGCAGTATTTGGTGCGGCGCATCGAGCGTTCTCTGGCAACCGCGATGCGTGTGGTGGAGCGCCTGGATCGTACCGCCCTGGAGCGCAAGATGCCGATTACAAGGACGCTGGCCGCCGAAACCATCAATGCCATGGACGAAGGGCAGGGCGAGTTCGAGATTTGATGACTTCAGGCTTCCACCTGTCCTCGTCTCGACTGAGTCCCATTTTGGGAAACAAGACTGGCACTTATCTTGCTGCGTGAGCTTGCCGGCTAACCCCGGTCCTGATTGCGTTCCAAATCAGGTTGTAGGCTCGCCGGGACTGAGGCGGTTGGGGTTCTCGCCCGGCGAGCTTGCGTTCAAAATGCATCGAGCCGGTGCCGCCGCAGCGGACATCCACCCCAACGACACGGACCACCCCCGCATTGTCGAAACTCTTGAAATAGACCACTCGATGGTCTATTTCTCGATTAAAAGATTTGGACCGGAGAATGGTCCATGCGGAGTATTCGATGCAGGTATCCGTTACCGACGCCAAGGGACAGCTGACCGAGCTGGTGCGCCGCGCTGAGGCGGGCGACGAGGTCATTCTGACCCGTCACGGCCATGCGGCCGTGCGGCTGGTTCCCATCAAGGCAATGCCCGGCAAGGAAGGTCGCCGGACGCTCATGGAAGCGGCGCGTGCGGCAGGGGCGGCCAAGATGAAGGCCGGACCATCCGCTGCCCGCAGCCAGGACTTCCTTTATGGCGATGACGGCATGCCATGATCGCGGTCGATACGTCGGCGCTTATGGCGATCGTCCTGAATGAACTTCAGGCCGACGCCTGCATGGCCGCGCTCGCAGCCGAGAACGACCTCCTGATCTCCGCCGGCACCGTTGCCGAGGCGCTGATCGTCGCGGCCCATCGTGGCGTCGCCGCCGAGCTGTCCAGCCTGATTGACGGGCTTGGTTTCGAGGTGGTGGTGGTAACGCCGGCCTCGGCCCGGCGTATCGCCGAAGCCTATGCGCGATGGGGCAAGGGCAGCCATCCGGCCGCGCTCAATTTCGGCGATTGTTTCTCCTACGAGGTGGCGAAGGAGCACTCTTGCCGGCTGTTATATGTCGGAGCCGATTTTTCGAAAACCGATATAGAGGGTGTGCTCTCAACGTAGCACTGCCGGCCGGTGAGCTTGCGACCAATCACAGCCACATTCTGACGAAATGCCGGACCAACAGATAGACGGCCGAGTGCGCGGCGATATAGCAGGCCGCGACCAGCACAAAAATCCCGATGCTGGCTGCCCACGAACGGGAGGCGACGATGCCAGGTGCGAGCCTGCCGTGCCTGCGGCTCTCGCGATTGTTCCACGTCGCCAAGGCGGCACAGGCGATCGCCCATGCCACCATGAACGGAACCGTCACGCCCGCATAGGCGAAATAGGCCGGCCCGAACAGCGACATCCAAGTATCGATCCCAAGCACCGCCAACCCCCGTTTGCCGCAGCTTAAGCCAGCAATGCCGATGGAAGCGAGCATGAAATAATGACACGCGGATAAGGGCCAAAACCCCTTCGGTGCCATCGGTGTCGCATTTTAAATGAGAAATGGTCGGAGTGGAGAGATTCGAACTCCCGACCCTCTGGTCCCAAACCAGATGCGCTACCAGCCTGCGCTACACTCCGAACGGTCTGTTGCCTATTCATTTCGGTGGTAAATGGCAAGTGCAAAAACCTTGCCGCCGCTGCCAATGCGCAGTAATGACGGGCGAAGAGGCGGCGATGCCGCCTTGCCAACAAAGAGGTGGCCATGTCCGCGCGCATTTTCAGCCCAGCCAAAACCGCGATGCAGTCCGGCAAGGCCAAGACCGGCCATTGGGTGCTGGAATTCGACCCCGAGATGCGCAAGAAGATCGATCCCTTGATGGGCTACACCACGTCGGGTGACATGAGAAGCCAGATCCGGCTCACCTTCGACACGCGCGAAGAAGCGGTCGCCTACGCCGAAAAGGAAGGGCTCGCCTTCCGTGTCGAGGAACCGAAAGAGACCAAGCGCCGCCAGATTTCCTATGCGGAGAATTTCCGCTATGACCGCAGGACGCCCTGGACGCATTGAAAGGCGGCAGGCCCAAGCATCCAGCCGGCCGTTGGCCGGCCGACGGTCCCGTAGCTCAGCTGGATAGAGCACCGGCCTTCTAAGCCGATGGTCACAGGTTCGAATCCTGTCGGGATCGCCAATAATTTCAATGGCTTATGTTGCATGACCTCACGCGGTCGCGCGATCCTACCCCTGCCTGCCAGTGCTGCCACGCCGCTTACCGGAAGCCGGAACAGAGTTCGGCCCGCACAGGGCTCTGGAATTATTTCGTGATCCGGCCCTGTTGGAACCTTGGCCAAGACTACGCGTTCGGGGCCTTGTATTCGTGGAGCCTCATAAAAGGCACTATGCGGGCAAGCGAACGGGTGGGCAAAACAAGCGCGGGTTGGGGGAGGAGAAACAAGGCTATGTCGAAACGTGAAATTGGAACGTCCCCTGCCTTGGGGCGGCGTATCGCCGATCTCAGGGCCCGAATGCAAGACGCCGAAATTTCCGGCCATGAAATGAAAACCTTTCACAAGGTGGCCGCCATCATGGGATCTGGCGACGGTTCCTTGCAACTGGATGCCGACGACCTGATCGCGGCATCCTTCGTCGCCGAAGCGGTTGGGCCGGCGCCCAGCCGCTGACTTCGGAATTTCCCTTGTCCGAAATCCGGTGAGCAAATCGCGTCCTCCATTGGGGCACGGCCGCCTGTTGGGCGATCGTGCTCCAGCGCCCGGCCCCTGATCTCGTCTCGTCGTCACCTGATCTCGAATTGAAAGGAAAGTCTTATCATTTTGTTTGCGTTGGCACGTCATAGTAGGGACGGCTAACGGAGTGAAAAGGGATGAAGCTGGACCTGTCGCCCACCAGCTGGGGCAGGGTGATGGCCGTCACCGCCGCCGGCACGGCATTCTTCATTGCCGTGGCGTTTTTCGTCGATTCGTTCAATTTCCCGTATCTTTCGCCCGAGTCTGTCTGGCGCGCTAAGCTGACCGACCTTCTGCTGCCCTTGGTGCTCGGCGGCTCGTTTCTGTTTTTCCTGATGTGGAAGATCCGCCAACTGGCGATAGCCCAGCGCGACCTCAGCGTCATTGCCGCGACGGACAGCCTGACGGCGGTGCTGAACCGCGGCGCCTTCTCGATGCTGGTCGAGGCCTATCTCGAACAGACCCGCAAGCAGGAAGAGACCCGTACCGGCGCGCTGCTGATCATCGATGCCGACCACTTCAAGTCGATCAACGACCGCCTCGGCCATGATTGCGGCGACCAGGCGCTCAAACTGATCGCGCAGGCGATCAAAGGCCAGCTGCGTGGCACCGATATCGTCGGCCGGATCGGCGGTGAGGAGTTCGGTGTATTCCTTCCCGGCGTCGACCCCTCGCAATCCTGGCTGGTTGCCGAAGGCATCCGCCGACGGATACGCGAAATGGACTTTTCGCCGGATGGCCGGTCCTGTCCGCTTTCCGTCAGCATCGGCGGCACCAGCTTCAGCGGGCCGACCACCTACGAGGCAATATTCTCCGCCGCCGACAGACGGCTTTATGCCGCCAAGTCGAATGGACGCGATCAGGTCAGCTTCGATCCGGCGGAAGCCGCTCTAGTGTCTCCGCTCAGCGCCCCCACCGTCCACTGAGGGCAGCCTCGCAGCCGGCTGGCACGACCGCTTCCTTGACGCATACCTGTCTGTGTGCTTCCTCCGCGCAAGTGATGTATGGAGCATCGCCAGAAACACTCCTGCTTCTTGAGTCCCTCGATCGTGCGGTTCGCGGGCACGGCACGGCCCGCGGATGCAGGGAATTGAATGGCCAAACGCCCCGGGCCGGTAAGCACCGCGATCATGATCCACTTATTCAACGGCTTTCAGAACCCGTTTGGCGGCAGTGAGCGCGAAACCCTGGAGTTGTATCGGCTGTTGAGCGCCGAACCCCAGGTGCGCCTCTGGGCGACCTCGTCGCGCGTATCCGAAGACCTGATGCAGGAATTTCCGATACGCCGCGTCTCGCCGGCAACACGCAATGTGCCGGCTGGCGGCACCTATGTCTTTCTCGGTGCGCATTGGCGCAACAAGATGTGGCCTTATCTGATCCCGCGACCGCGCCGGCTGATCTATGTCTTCAACACCTTTCATCCCAAGATCATCGCCCTGACGACCCACAGGCCGCGCCTGCTGGGTTGGCCCGGTGCCGAACTGGTGCTGATCTCCGACTTTCAGAAGCGCATGCTGCGGGTCGAGGGCGTCGTGCATCCGTCACCCATCGACATCGAGCGCTTCTCGCCACGGCAGGTAAGGCCAAACGGTCCGTTCACGGTGGGGCGACTGAGCCGCGATACGGCGGACAAGCATCATGCTGACGATGTGGCGCTCTATGAGGCATTGCTGGCCGATGGCGATGCGGTGCGGATTCAGGGCGGCATGCCGCTCAAGGACAGGCTCGCGCCGCATTCGCAACTCGAGCTCCTGCCGCAGGGTGAATTTGCCGCCGAACAGTTTTTGCCGACGCTCGACGTCTTCTATTATCGCACCGGCTCGCATGTGGAGACGTTCGGCCGTGTGGTGTTCGAGGCGATGGCCTGCGGCCTGCCGGTCGTTTGCCATTCGCATGGCGGCTACGCCGATCATATCAGGCATGGCGAAAACGGTTTCCTGTTCGAAACGACGCAACAGGCAGCACGGATCCTGGCCGAGCTTAAAGCCGACCCGGCACTGCGGTTGGCTGTGGGTCAGAAGGCGCGGCGAACCGTCGAGCAGCTGTTTTCGCCGCGGGCGGTGCAACAGCGGTTGGACTTCTATCGGCGTTAGCGGCGCCACGCCGTCCGGCTTTCCAGACACCCTCGGCCAGCAATCCACGTACCCCGTTTGGCATCGATCCCGACATCGCGCTAAAGCTGGCATCACGTGAATCGCGGGGCGGCCGGCATCGGCGCGCAGACAGATCGAGCAGGGCTTCTACCGATGACATTGACGGGCGCCGCGGCACTGCTGATCCTGATCTTGACCTATGCCGGCGTCGCAATCGGCCGGATACCTGGCTTGCGGCTCGACCGGGCAGGCATCGCGCTGCTTGGCGGCGCGGCCATGATCGCCATCGGCGCGCTCAGCATGGAGGATGCCTACCGGGCCATAAATTTCGACACCATCACGCTTCTGCTCGGCATGATGATCGTCGTGGCTCATCTGAAGGTGTCGGGTGCCTTTCGCGGTCTTGGCGCCATCGCCATCGAGCACGCGCATGCACCATTCATGCTGCTGGTGATGGTGACGCTCCTCACCGGCGTGCTGTCGGCCTTCCTGGTCAACGATGCCATCTGCCTGGTCATGGCGCCAATCGTCGTCCATGTTACACGCATCATCAACCGCAATCCGATCCCCTATCTGATCGCCACCGCCACCGCTTCGAACTGCGGCAGCGTCGCCACCATCACGGGCAATCCGCAGAACATGGTCATCGGCGCGCTGTCGGGCATTTCCTATCCGGCCTTTTCGGCGGCACTCGCGCCGGTCGCCTTGTTCGGCCTTGTCGCGGTCATCGTCATCGTGCGCATCGTCTACCGTGCCGAATTTACCCGCAACGGCGAACTGACGCCACACATCTCGCGCGGCCGCATGCATCGCGGCCAGGTGCTGAAGGCGGTGGTCGTCTGCATCGGACTGGCGATCGCCTTCTTCGCTGGTGTTCCCGTAGCCAAGGCGGCGCTCATTGGCGGCGCCATTCTGCTGCTGACCCGCGCCATCAAGCCATCGCGCATCTACCGCGAGATCGACGGACCGCTGCTGTTCATGTTCGCGGGACTGTTCGTGGTGGTTGCCGGCGCGGAAAAGACGCTGCTGACACCTGAGATGATCGCCTCGGCCAAGAACATCGGGCTCGACGATGTCTGGAGGCTTTCGGGTTTCACCGCGGTGTTGTCCAACGTCATGAGCAATGTTCCGGCCGTGCTGGCGCTCAGGCCTTTCATACCCGGCCTGGAAAACCCCGAGCGCGCCTGGCTGGTCGTGGCCATGAGCTCGACGCTCGCCGGTAACTTCACGTTGCTCGGCTCGGTCGCCAATCTGATCGTCGCCGAGCAGTCCAAGGCCGCAGGCACGCCGTTGTCTTTCGGCGCCTTCTTCAAGGTCGGCCTGCCGCTGACGTTGATTACGCTCTTGGCCGGTACGGGATGGCTGGCGTTCGGGGGGTAGCCCTAGGCCTGGCTGCCCGACATTCGCGCCCTGACAAGCGTGGCCGCGGCTCGTCCGGCTGCTTCGACGTAGTCGGGGTTGCGATGGATGAGCATGATCGAAAAGCAGCCGTCGATCAGCAGCACGATCTCGCGCGCCAGCGCCCGCGGCCCCTCGATATGGTGGCCGGACAGTTCTGCCGCCAGCCATGTCTCGAAATTGCTTTTGTGCCGCGCCCCGACCTTGACCGCCGGGTGCCCTGGCATGGAGGCAAGCTCCGCGGCGGTGCGCAGGAAGCCGCATCCCTTCCATTTCGGATGGCGCGTGGCCCGGGCCAGGTTGGCGAAGATGGCTTGGACCTTGCTGTCCACACCACCTTGTTCAGCCTCGAACCAGCCGGCCATCCGTTTCAGATTGGGCTGATCGCGGCCGTCGAGATAGGCTGCGATGAGGTCGTCCTTGCTCTTGAAGTGGTAGTAGAGCGTCCGCTTCGTGAGACCCGCTTCCTCGGCGACGGCATCGACGCTGACACGGCCGATCCCCTCCGCGTAAAACAACCTGGTTGCTGCGTCGACAATGCGCTTGCGGGTAGGACTTTGTGCTTCGGGCATGGGTTTAAGTATACCGACTAGTGAATATACACAAGGCGCGAATGGCGTAACCTTCCATCTCATCACCATGCTGGAGGAAGCCAGATGACCGATCTTGTCCTGAACGAAAACAGGGAAGGCGTTGCCGTCCTTTCCCTCAACCGCCCGGAAAAGCTGAACGCGTTGAACTATGCGCTGATCGATCGCCTGCTCGCGACACTCGATGACATTGAAGTCGACGACCGCATCCGCGCGGTCATTCTGACGGGCGCCGGCGAGCGGGCCTTCTCGGCGGGCGCCGACATAGAGGAATTCTCGGCCAGCGTGGCGCTGGGCGCCGAGACGGCGCTGCGAGACTTCGTCATGCGGGGACAGCGGCTGACGGCAAGGCTGGAAGCCTTTCGCAAGCCTGTCATCGCAGCCGTCAACGGCCTCGCCTTCGGCGGCGGCTGCGAAATCACGGAAGCCGTGCCGCTTGCAATTGCCAGCGACCGCGCGCTGTTCGCCAAGCCGGAGATCACTCTGGCAATGCCGCCGACTTTCGGCGGAACGCAGCGCCTGCCCAGGCTCGCCGGGCGCAAGCGCGCGCTCGAACTGCTTTTGACCGGCGACTGGTTCCCGCCACAGCGGGCTCTTGACCTTGGCCTCGTCAATCAGGTGGTTCCGCATGACGATCTGATGCCGGCTGCGTTCAATCTGGCCAGGCGTATCCTTCGGCACTCCGGACTGGCAGCCGCGGGCATCCTCACGGCGGTAACGCGAGGGCTCAATCTGAGCATCGCCGAAGGCTTGCTGGTCGAGGCCGAGCAGTTCGCCCGTATGGCCCCGACAGCCGATTTGCGCGAGGCGCTAGATGCCTGGATCAGCAGGCACAGGCCTGGACACGACGGGTCCTGGACGCATGTCGCGCGGCCCGAGGAGGCAAGGCGAGCCTCCGCGGCCCTGGATCACGGCGCCACCAGCAAGCGTCCTTTCATGTTGGGGTGGAAGCGGCAGAAATAGTCGACCGTTTGCGCCGTCTTCAGCGTCATGCTTGCCGACTTCTTCGGCGGGATTATCACCTCCCAGCCGCCCTTCACGGTGGCCGTGTGGGCGATCACATCCTTGTTCACCCACTCGATCGTGTCGCCGACCTTGGCATCGACGCTGGCCGGCGAAAAGACGAGCTTGTCGACGGTGACCTGGATGGTTGCCGCCGCTGCCGGCGCTGTGAATACCAACGCCAGCACGACCAGCAGCGCCAGATGATCCAAGGCGCCCGTTTTCATTTCAGCATGCCGGCGACGTGTTCGGCATGCTGCTCATGGCCCTGGAAGATCTTGAGGCCGGTCTCGAGCAGGCTCTTCAACTCGGCATTGCTGGCCGACGGTATGAGCAGGGTTTCGAGCGCGCCATTGACCTGCTTGTGATAGGCGACCTCGTTTTCGATATAAGCCTTGTCGAAGGCCGCCCCTTTCAGCTTGGCGAGCTTGGCACGTTCCTCCTTCGCCGCCTTCGTCAGCGCCTGGCTGGTAGCGTTGTCCTCGGGCTTCACCTTGAGCTTCTTGACGAGATCGAGCGCCTGCTTGTTCACCGCTTCGTGGTCGCGCTCCATGTCCTTGGCGAAATCGACGACCTCCTTGCTCTTTGACTTCTTGATCGCCTGCTTGGCCGCCTCGATGTCGAGGACGCCTGCTGTATAGGCGATATGGGCGATCTGCGGGTCGGTCGGCTTGTCGGCGGCTTGCGAGACCGGGGCAGCGCCGACGAGAAGCAGGGCGGCAAGGGCGACGGTATATCGGGTGAACATGGCATCCTCCTTGGCCCGGCCGCGCGGAGGCGCCGGGCTCGAATTTGCAGTTGACGCTCATTGGATGCGGGGCGGGGAGAAACGTTCCCGGAAAATCAGGACGGCATCATTCGAAACCCAGCCGTCCCATCACCGCCTGGGTCAGTCGCTCGCAGCGCCGACCGGCGAAGGGGAAGGCATCGAGCAGCACAGGGCCGATTTCATCGTCCAGCGCCTTGCGCAACAGGGCGCGCGCCCGGTGCAGCCTCGTCTTGACGGTCTCTGGCCGCATGCCGAGCAAATCGGCGGTTTCCTCCATGCTCAGGCCCTCGATGACGCGGGCGACGAAGACCATGCGGTAAATGTCGGGCAGGCTGTCGGTCGCCCGTTCGACAAGTGCGAGAATCTGCCGCTGCGCCATCGTCCGCTCCGGATCGTCGTTGGATTTGAGGGGAAACCTGATTATCCGCGCTTCCGGATCGGCAGGCATCTCCACCGTGCGACGTCTCTTGCGCAGGCGGCCGAGCGCTTCGTTGATGACGATGCGCGACAGCCAGGTGGCGAGCGTGGATTGGCCGCGAAACGCCGCCAGGCTGGCGAAGGCGCTGACATAGGCCTCCTGGACGACGTCCTCGGCTTCGGCGTCGTTGCGCAGAATGCCGCGCGCGATGCGGTAGAGCCGCTGGTTGTGTATCTTCATGATGGCGCGAAAAGCATCCGGGTCGCGCGCCAGCGCGCGGTGGACGAGCTGCATGTCGCCGGAAGGGCTTTCGGCAACCGCGGGCACCGTGGCGGGCATTGGCTGCTTGCTCATCGCGACCGGATCTCCTCGTGCAAATGCTGCACATTGGATGCGCCTGCCGGCAAAAGGTTCCCGGACCTGAGGGATCCGGGACCGGTATTCTAGGCTGCCACCAATCCCTTGTCTGCCCTCTGCACGCGTGCGGCCGCCGCCAAGAGGTCGGTCTGCGTGATCAGGCCGAGAATATGCCGCTCGCCGTCGACGATGACCACGGCATGGCTGCGCCCGTCGGTCAGCGCCGGAAGCAGGCTCATCGCCGGCGTCTCGGGCGAGGCGGTGCCGGCGTTTGCCATGACGCTCTTCACCGTGCCGGTGGCTTTCGTCAGCTCGCGCAGGCCAACGGCGCCAACCAGCCGGGCATCCGCGTCGACCACCGGCAAGGTGCGGATATTGTGATCGAGCAGTTGCTGGCGCGCCTCGTCGGCGGTGGCTTGCTCGGACACCGAAACCACATCGCGCGACATGATGTCCTCGCACAGCAGCGTGCGGTGCGAGCGTACCATGGCCTGCAGTTCGACTTGTCTCAGCAACCGTTCGAGGTCGTCGCGGTCGATGTCGAAGGTCTCGTCAAGTGTGGTCAGCGCCGCGTCGATATCCTCGGGCCGGAAACCGACGCGCTGCTGAGCCGGCGGATCGGCGGTGCCGTGGCTGTTGGCGGCTGGTGCCGCGACATGCGGGTAATTGCGCCGCGCCAGCTTGTGGAAAAGGAAGCCTAGCGCCACCAGGATGGTCGAATTCAAGGCCACCGGCACGAACGGGAACAGGAAGCCCGCGCTGATGACGGCCGGCCCGCCGAGCACCGCCGTCAGCGCGGCGGCGCCGCCGGGCGGATGAAGACAGCGCGTGAACGACATCGCGGCGATGGCGAGCGCCACCGCGAGCCCTGAGGCCATCACCGGATCATGGATGAAATGCGCCACGGTCACGCCGACCAGCGCCGATATGGAATTTCCGCCGATGATCGACCAGGGTTGTGCCAACGGGCTGGCCGGTACGGCGAACAGAAGCACGGCGGATGCGCCCATCGGCGCGACCAGCAGGGCCACATGCGGGCCGCCGCCCATCGCCAGCCCGCTGATCACGCCCGTCAGCGCGATGCCGATCGTGGCGCCGATACACGCCAGGATGCGTTCGCGCAGCGTGGCGCCGGCGAGGATGGGGACAAAAAGACGAAAGGCCATTGGAAAACTTTGCGAGGACTGAATCTGTCGAGGATGCGTGCGGCACGCAATGCAGCCGAATTCGCCGATTTGAAAGTCAAACAAATCCGTAAAGTCATGACGTAGGAGAATAATATTGCGCACCGATCTTCGCCGGAGTGCTGGCAGCGCCTCGCGCTTTGTCATCAGCGTCAAGGGCTTGCGGCCCTTTGCTGACTCTGTTTGAGGTCAGCCTGCGCGCGCCGCTGCCGCAAGCCCGCCCCGGATGTCGGTTTTCAAGTCGTCGACATCCTCGAGGCCGATCTGCAGTCGTATCAGCGGACCTTCATAAGTGCCTTTCGCAACGACGCGGTCGCCAAGCCAGACCGGCACCGCGAGGCTCTCATAGCCTCCCCAGGAGTAGCCGAGACCGAAGATCCGCAGTGCGTCGAGGAAAGCGTGCTGCTCCTGCTGGCCACCACCGGCCAGCACGATCGAAAAGATGCCGCTCGAACCGCGGAAGTCGCGCTTCCAAAGGTCGTGGTCCGGATGGCTGGGAAGGGCAGGGTGGAGCACGCGCGCCACGCCTTTTTCGCCTTCGAGCCACGAGGCGATGGCAAGTGCGCTGCGCTGGTGACGGTCCAGCCGCACACCCATCGTGCGCAGGCCGCGCAGCACCTGGTAGACGTCGTCGGGTCCAGCACAGCAGCCAAGCGTGCAAAAGCTCTCGTAGAGTTGCGTCCAGCAGGCCTCATTGGCTGAGACAGTGCCGAGCAGCACGTCGGAATGGCCCGCCGGATATTTCGTCGCCGCATGGATCGAGATGTCGACGCCATGGTCGAGTGGCCGGAAATAGAGCGGCGTCGCCCATGTGTTGTCCATCATCACGATGGCGCCGGCCGCGTGCGCCGCCTTGGCGATCGCCGGGACGTCCTGCACCTCGAACGTGTTGGAGGCCGGCGATTCGGTGAACACCACTCTGGTGTTCGGCTTGATCAACGCCGCGATGCCCGCGCCGATATTGGGAGCATAATATTCGACCTCAACGCCGAGCCGCTTCAGCATCGTGTCGGCGAAGTTTCTCGTGGGATGATAGACGGAATCGACGATCAGCAGATGGTCGCCCGCCGATACGAAGGCGAGCAGCGGCACGGTCACCGCCGCCAGGCCCGACGGCACCGCGATCGTGCCGGCCGAGCCTTCCAGCGCGTCAATGGCATGCGCAAGAGCGTCCGTCGTCGGTGTGCCGCGCGTGCCGTAAGTGTACTTCTGGCTGCGCGCGGCCATCGCGGCGGCATTTGGGAACAGCACGGTCGAGGCATGCACGACCGGCGGGTTGACGAAGCCGAAATAGTCATGCGGTTTGTTGCCCGAATGGGCGAGCCGCGTGTTGATGCCCATCGTGCCGGAACCCTGCTCGCTGCCGTCTTTCGCCATTCTTGGTCGCCTTGTTTGACAAGGCGCTAGCCATAATGCGGCGTGGTGGACCGTGCAACAGCCCACCGTTCGCCAGGAATGGACTTCGAATATGCCAATTCCTGGTCCGGAAGACCGCCCGCGATTTGATCCTGAATCGGACCAACCACGCGCGGCAGTGTCCTGTCGGAAGCTCGGTCGTCAGCTGGTGAACCTATTGTAGCCGGCTGCGAAAGGTATATGATAAATTTCTAATGTTAATCGCCGGATGCTTCGATCAGATGCTGCCGGATGGTTCTTGCCGGCTATCTCCTGATCCCGATCCGGGTATCCCGCTTAGCGAGCGGAAAGGGGAGGAATGTCATGCCTGACGTCAAATGGACGATGAAGGCGCGCGAATTCATCAACTGCAATTGCGCCTATGGCTGCCCGTGCCAGTTCAATGCCATGCCGACATACGGATTCTGCCAAGCCGTCGCCGGCATGGAGATTGAGACCGGGCACCACGGCGACACCAAGCTCGACGGGCTGCGCTTCGTCGGCATCTTCAGCTGGCCCGGCGCGATACACCAGGGCAGGGGCGAGGCCGCGGTGGTTATCGACGAGAGAGCCAGCGAAGCCCAGCGCGAAGCCCTGCTCCGCATACTGGGCGGTCAGGACACCGAACCAGGCGCGACAATATTCCAGGTCTTTTCGACCACCTTGGAGAAGTTCCACGATCCGATTTTCGCCGCGATCGATTTCGAGGTCGACGTCGATGGGCGAACCGGCCGGCTGCACGTCAAGGGCGTAACCGACGGCCGTGGTGAGCCGATCAAGAACCCGGTCACCGGCGCCGAGCACCGGGCGCGCATCGACCTGCCGCACGGCTTCGAATACGCCATCGCCGAGGTCGGGCGCGGCTGGACCAAGACGACGAGCCCGATCAAGTTCGAGGTGGCGGACACGCATAGCCATTTCGCCAACCTGCATCTCACGCAGAGCGGCATCGTGCATTGATCTGATCCAATGGGCGACACGGCTCTCGAGGCGGTGCTGCGGCGCGACCGCGCGGTCGTGACGGCCGCGCTCGCCGTCATTGCCGTGTTCGCCTGGGCTTATGTTCTTTGGCTGGCCGCCGACATGGCCATGCCTGGCAGCCCGGTGTCGGGCGGCGAGGCAGGCGACATGGCCGGGATGGACATGGCGAGCATGAACATGGGCGGCATGGCTATGGGCGCCGCCGTGGCGCCGGGCTTCCGGCCCTGGGCATCGGCCGATTTCGTTTTCATCTTCACGATGTGGGTTGTGATGATGGTCGGCATGATGACGCCGTCGGTCGCGCCGATGTTGCTGCTCTATGCCGGCGTCGGCCGCAAGGCGCTGGCGGACAGCCGGCCTATCGCTTCGACGGCATGGTTTTTTACCGGCTATCTCGTCGTCTGGGTCGTCTTCAGCATCGTGGCGACGGGTGCGCAATGGCTGCTCACTCGTTTCGCCTTGCTTGATCCCGCGATGGCGGCGCACAGCGCGGTGCTCGGCGGTGTCATTCTGATCGCCGCCGGCCTCTACCAATGGACACCGATCAAGGGCGTCTGCCTGCGCCAATGCCAGGCGCCGATCGCGTTCCTGGCCAGCCATGGCGGGTTCCGCACCACCGCGCTCGGCGCGCTTCGGCTTGGCATGGATCACGGCGCCTATTGTCTCGGCTGCTGCTGGGCACTGATGGCCCTGCTGTTCGTCGGTGGTGTCATGAACGTGCTGTGGATCGCCGGCATCGCCATCCTTGTTCTCCTGGAGAAGGTGGTCCCGGCCGGGCAATTGATCCCGCGCATCTCCGGTGCATTGATGGTCGCCGTCGGCCTCTGGCTGGGCCTTTCCGCGCTTTGAGACCGCGCGCCGATTTTGTCCACAAGCAATATCGACCGCCAATCATGGGTAATCGTCGGCCGAAGGTATTCCGTAACGTCAATGCATTTCGTGCCCGGGGGCAGTAACGCCGAGCTATTGCCCGGAACGGATTTTACAGCGCCGGCTCACATCTGCGTCAAATGAGCCTTGCCGATTCAGGTCGCGCTTCTGACGAGATCGCGTGCACGTTTGTCTGCAATTCAGGCATTTCAGGCAATCGATTTTCAAACCCGGTCGGATTCGGTCATTTTCCTTGACCTCACGGGAATTATCGCCTTCGATGCTGTTCGTGAATGGGAGGCGGCGCGTCGGTTTGCGATGCGGGGTTTCGGGAATGGGCCGGGATGGGAGCTGCGTTCACAAGGGAAAAAAATCAGGGTTTGCCTGAAAAAACAGAAAAGGGTCTGTGGGTTATGAAACACATTGCTATCGGCATTCTTGGCGCCGCCACGCTCGGACTGATGGCGTCGGCCGCGTCGGCCGGCACGCTCGACACCGTCAAGGCGAAGGGCTTCATCCAGTGCGGCGTCTCGACCGGTCTGGCCGGCTTCTCCGCGCCGGACGACAAGGGCGACTGGCAAGGCATCGACGCTGATTTCTGTCGCGCGGTTGCCGCCGCCGTTTTCGGTGATGGCACCAAGGTCAAGTTCACGCCGCTCAGCGCCAAGGAACGCTTCACCGCGCTGCAGTCCGGCGAGGTCGACATCCTCTCGCGCAACACCACCTGGACGATCAACCGCGATACCGCGCTCGGCCTGAATTTCATCGGCACGACCTACTATGACGGCCAGGGCTTCATGATCAACGCCAAGAAGCTGCCGGGCGTCAATTCGGCGCTGCAGCTTTCGGGCGCCGCCGTCTGCGTGCAGAGCGGCACGACCACCGAGCTCAACCTCGCCGACTACTTCAAGGCGAACAAGATGGAGTACAATCCCGTCGTCTTCGAGAAGCTCGAAGAGGTCAATGCCGCTTATGATGCCGGCCGTTGCGACGTCTACACAACCGACCAGTCGGGCCTTTACGGCATTCGCTTGACGCTCGGCTCGCCGGCCGATCACGTCGTGCTGCCCGAGATCATCTCGAAAGAGCCGCTCGGACCTGCCGTTCGCCAGGGCGACGACCAGTGGTACCACATCGTCAAGTGGACCTATTTCGCTCTGCTCGACGCCGAGGAGCTCGGCATCACCAAGGCCAATGTCGACGAGATGAAAAACTCCGCCAGCCCGGAGATCAAGCGTGTGCTCGGCCAGGAAGCAGACACCAAGATCGGCACCGACCTCGGCGTCTCCAACGACTGGGTCGTCAACATCGTCAAGGCCACCGGCAATTACGGCGAAATGTTCGACCGCAATGTCGGCTCCGGCAGCCCGCTCAAGATTGCGCGTGGCATCAATGCGCTATGGACCAAGGGCGGCCTGCAATACGCGCCGCCGATCCGCTGATCGAAATGTGATCCGGAAGGCAGGCTCCTGCCTTCCGGTTTCTCTTTCACAGGGGACGTGACATGGCATCGCAGGAAATCCTACGCGAGGAGCCGAGCCGCGGCTCCTTCGTCAATGACCCGAGAATTCGCAGTCTCTTCTTTCAGACGCTGGTCGTCATCGTTCTGTTCGGCTCCATCTGGTGGATCGTGCAGAACGTCATCGACAATCTGCAGCGCCTGCACATCGCCTCCGGCTTCGGCTTCCTCAAGGGGCGCGCCGGCTTCGATATCTCGGACACGCCGATCGCCTATACGTCGGACTCGACCTATGGCCGCGCCATCGTCGTCGGCCTGATCAACACCATCATCGTTGCCGTCGCCGGCATCATCACCGCCACCATCATCGGCTTCGTCATCGGCATCGGCCGCCTGTCGCAGAACTGGCTGATCCAGAAGATCTGCACGGTCTATGTCGAGATCTTCCGCAACATCCCACCGCTGCTGGTCATCTTCTTCTGGTATTCCGGCGTGCTCGCCGTGCTGCCGGCGCCGCGCGATTCCTATCATCTGCCCTTCGGCTCGTTCCTCAACCAGCGCGGCTTCTATTTTCCGCGCCCGGTCTGGGGCGACGGCTCCTGGCTGATCCTGGTCGCCCTTGTCGTGGGCATCGCAATGTCATGGTTCGTCGCCCGCAGGGCGCGTCAGCGGCAGATGGCGACGGGCCAGCAATTTCCGGTGTTCTGGACCTCCGCCGCGCTGATCATCGGCCTGCCGCTGCTGGCTTACGTGCTGAGCGGCTTTCCGCTGAGCTTTGACTTGCCCAAACAATCGACCTTCAACCTGACCGGCGGCTTCCAGGTCAAACCGGAGTTCCTTTCGCTCTATCTGGCGCTGTCCTGCTACACGGCGGCCTTCATCGCCGAAATCGTGCGCGCCGGCATCAGGGGTGTCAGCAAGGGCCAGACCGAGGCGGCGGCCGCACTTGGGCTGCGATCCGGTTCGATCCTGCGGCTGGTCGTGGTGCCGCAGGCCATGCGCATCGTCATCCCGCCGCTGACCAGCCAGTATCTCAACCTGACCAAGAACTCCTCGCTGGCGATCGCCATTGGTTATCCCGACCTGACGGCAACGGCCGGCACGGTTCTGAACCAGACCGGACAAGCGGTCGAGGGCGTGCTGATCATGATGATCGCCTATCTCATACTCAGCCTGGTGACCTCGGCCGTGATGAACGTGGTCAACGCCAGGATGGCACTGGTGGAGAGGTAGGACCATGCAGGAACACGATTTGTCCTGGGTGCGCACCGAAATGGCGCTGGCGCAGCCCGCGCCGGCGAGCGTCAGCGGCCCCGTCGCGTGGGTGCGCAAGAACCTGATCGGCTCGGTCGGCGACACCATCCTCACCATCCTCGGCATCGTCATCGTCGCCTGGGTTCTGCCGCAGGTCATCAACTGGGCGTTCATTAACGCACAGTGGACGGGACCGGACCGCACGGTCTGCGCCACCGTCGCGCAAGGCGGCATTCAGCCCGATGGCTGGAGCGGAGCCTGCTGGGCTTTCGTCAACGCCAAGTTCGGCCAGTTCATGTTCGGCACCTATCCGGTCGAGGAGCGCTGGCGGCCGATCCTGGTCGCCATCCTGTTCGTGGCGCTGCTGGTGCCGATGCTGATGCCGCGTGTGCCGCGCAAGGGGTTGAACGCGATCCTGCTTTTCCTGGTGCTGCCGATCGTTTCCTTCTTCCTGCTGGTCGGCGGCGTATTCGGCCTGCCGCATGTCGAAACCTCGCGCTGGGGCGGGCTGCTGATCACGCTGAGCCTGTCCTTCGTCGGCATCGCCGTATCGCTGCCGCTGGGCACCGTGCTGGCGCTCGGGCGGCGCTCGAAGATGCCGATCATCAAGATGCTGTGCATTATCTTCATCGAAGCCGTGCGCGGCATACCGCTGATCACCGTCCTGTTTTTCGTCAGCGTCATGCTGCCGCTGTTCCTGCCGGCCGGCGTCACTTTCGACAAGTATCTGAGGGCGCTGATCGGCGTGTCGCTGTTTGCGGCGGCTTATATGGCCGAAGTGGTGCGCGGCGGCCTGCAGGCGATCCCCAAGGGCCAGTATGAAGGCGCCGATTCGCTCGGCCTCGGCTACTGGCAGAAGATGAGCTTGATCGTGTTGCCGCAGGCGCTGAAGCTGGTCATACCCGGCATCGTCAACACCTTCATCGGCATGTTCAAGGACACCAGCCTGGTCCTCATCATTTCGATGTTCGACCTGCTCGGCATCGTCAAGCAGAACTTCTCCGACGCCAACTGGGCCACGGCGCAGACCGCGAAATCCGGTCTTGTGTTCGCCGCCTTCGTCTTCTGGCTGTTCTGCTTCGGCATGTCGCGCTATTCAATGTACACGGAACGCCGGCTCGACACCGGCTACAAACGCTAAACAAAAGAACAAGGGGACCCCAGCCATGGCCACCGAAAATGCCGTCAGCGCGGAAGAGATCAAGGTCAACGCCGCCAAGATGCATATCTCCACCACCGATGTCGCCATCGACATCATCGCCATGCATAAATGGTACGGCGAGTTCCATGTGCTGAAGGACATCAACCTCAAGGTGATGCGCGGCGAGCGCATCGTCATTTGCGGACCGTCCGGGTCGGGCAAGTCGACCATGATCCGCTGCATCAACCGGCTGGAAGAGCACCAGAAGGGCAAGATCATCGTCGACGGCAAGGAACTCACCAACGATCTGAAGAAGATCGACGAGGTGCGCCGCGAGGTCGGCATGGTGTTCCAGCACTTCAACCTGTTCCCGCATCTGACCATCCTCGAGAATTGCACGCTGGCGCCGATCTGGGTGCGCAAGACGCCGAAGAAGCAGGCCGAGGAAATCGCCATGCATTTCCTCAAGCGCGTGAAGATCCCCGAGCAGGCCAACAAATATCCGGGCCAGCTTTCCGGCGGCCAGCAGCAGCGCGTGGCGATCGCCCGCTCGCTGTGCATGAACCCGCGCATCATGCTGTTCGACGAGCCGACTTCGGCGCTCGACCCGGAAATGATCAAGGAAGTGCTGGAGACGATGGTGGGGCTGGCCGAGGAAGGCATGACCATGCTGTGCGTCACCCACGAGATGGGCTTTGCGCGGAAAGTCGCCAACCGGGTGATCTTCATGGATCAGGGCCAGATCGTCGAGCAGAACACGCCGGCCGAGTTCTTCGACCATCCGCGCCACGAACGCACGAAGCTGTTCCTGTCGCAGATCCTGCACTGAGCGGACTACGCCAACTCGAGAAAGCCCGGTCGCGCCACGGCCGGGCGTTTTTGCCTCTGGCCGATCCGATAAATGATCTTCTCCATAGAGCCGCGAATGGAATCGCGAAGCCGCACCTATGAGAAAACTCCTGCGTTTCCTGGCCATTCTGGTTGCAGCACTGGTGCTCGCCGTGTCGCTCGGCACGCTGGTGCCGCGGCCGCTCTGGCCGGCAGCCGCAGCGGGCGAGGGCGTCAGGCACATATTGGTGCTGAAAAATCCGATCCACACCGACATCGCCATTCCCGTGGACGACGAGGTGCGCCGGCGCTTTCGTTTCCTTGCCGATGCCGGCCTGCCATCGGACGCGCCCGAAGTGCGCTACCTCGTCTTCGGCTGGGGTGGGCGCGCCTTCTACCTGGAAACGCCGACATGGTCGCAATTGAAGGCGCTGCCCGCGTTCAAGGCTTTGACGCTCGATGCGTCGGTGATGCATGTCGCCGTCGCCGGCAATATTCCCGAGCCGCACCCCGATGTCGCCGGCTTCGACGTGAGCGAAGACCGTTTTGCCGCATTGCTCGATTTCATCGAAGCGAGCTTTCAAGAGGGGCCGAACGGTCCGATCATCATCGACAATGCCGCCTACTCCAATTTCGATCGCTTCTTTGAGGCGAATGGCCGTTTCAACGCGCTGATCGGTTGCAACACCTGGACGGCGGCGGCACTGCGCACCGCCGGCCTGCGCACCGGCTGGTGGAACCCGCTGCCGGTTTCGCTTGGGCTGTCGATGCGGCTGTATAATTAGCTTTGCCGCGGGCTCCTTTCAGCGACGGATGATCCGCTGCTGCTCCCACCCGTAAAGCCAGTCCAGATCGGCTGCGAGCTTCTCTCCCGGTCGCGCCGCCAGAAACAGATTGCGGGCCAACGCCACCGGGCCTCGGGCATGCCAGGCAAGCCGGTTGAGCGCGCCGCGACGGATGACCTTGGCGATGCGCGACCGCCGCAGGTTCTCCCAGATGACAAGGCTTTGCGTCAGGTCGCCGAAGAAGTCGGCGATCAAATCGGCAAGCGTCGCCGCGTCCTCGATCGCCATGGCCGCGCCCTGAGCCGCGAACGGCGTCATGGCATGCGCGGCGTCGCCGATCAGCGCGATGCCTTCGGGCATGGTCCAGCGTCGCTGTTCGACCGTGTGGATAGGAAAGGCGGTCCACGGGCCAGCGAGTTCCACCAAACGCGCCAGCGCCGGCGCGGAGCGGCGCATGGCGCCTGAAAGGATGGCGGGATCGGCGTGGCGTGACCACCCGTCGGCGATGCGCTCGCCCCGGGTGAAGGCGGCAAGGTTGAAGGCGCTACCCCTGCTGACGGGGTAGGCGACCATGTGGAATCCGGGGTGCAGGAAGGTTGTGACGCAGTCAGTGGCGCCGATCGCGGCGAAGGCTTGCCCCGCCTCGTTGTCCGCGCTCACCGTCGCCCGCCAGGCCAGTTCGCCGGAGAAATGGCTGTTCGCGAAGCCGGCTCCGCTGCCTGGACGGGCAAACCTCCGCACCGCTGACCAGACGCCATCGGCGCCGACCAGCAGAGATCCTTGGGTATCGATGACCTTGCGGCCGACCCCGTCTGTCGTGGTGATAACGAATGAACCGGAGGCCACGCTGCTGATCTGCGCGCCGGTGGTGAGATGGATGTCGGGCAGTTGCGCAACGCGCGCCATCAGGGCGTCTTGCAGATCCGCCCGGTGCGCCACGAGATAGGGTGCGCCCCAGCGTTCCTCGCCGGCTGTGCCAAGCGGCACGCGTGCCAGTTGGCGCAGGCTCGCGGCGTCCTTCAGCACCACGGCTTCCGGCTGGACGGCATTGGCAAGAAGCGTGTCGAGCACGCCAAGCTGGCGAAGGATGCGCGTCGCGTTAGGAGAGAGCTGGATGCCGGCGCCCGCCGCTTCGAGACGCTGCGCCTGTTCGAACACCCTCACGGAATAGCCGCGTTCGGCAAAGGCAATCGCCGCTGTCAGCCCGGCGATGCCAGCCCCGGCGATCATGACCTGCCGGGACCGCGTCTCGCTCATGATCGGAAGGTCAGGCGGCCTGGTCGATGTAGAGGCAGCCCGCCGGCAGCGTTTCGGTCGCCTTCAGCTTCGGCGAATAGCGATAGAGGGTCGAGCAGTAGGGGCAGACTTTCTCATTGTCGTCGCCCATGTCTAGAAAAACATGCGGATGGTCGAAAGGCGGGTTGGCGCCCGTGCACATGAATTCCTTGACTCCGATGTCGATCGCCGGGTGGCCCGCATCGTTCTGGAAATGGGGAATGGAACCGCCTGCCATCGTCGTCTCCTTAACGCAGTCTCTCTGCATCTGGATCATATCAAGTCTGTTTGCAAGTTCGATGAAATCAAACTGTCGCAAAAGCCTGTCAGAGAACTGTCGCAAAAGCCTGCCACAGGATAAGTTAAGCCGGTTAACCGGCTGAGGCGCGCGGAAGAGCAGGAATCATGAACGAACTGAAGCCGGTACAGAGCGAATTCAACAATGTCGCGGCAGCGAGCCCGGAAGGCAATCCGGACCGCTTCGTCAACCGCGAATTCTCCTGGCTGCAGTTCAATCGCCGCGTTCTCGAGGAATCGCTGAACACCCATCACCCGCTGCTGGAGCGCGTCCGCTTCCTGTCGATCTCGGCCGCCAATCTCGACGAGTTCTTCATGGTGCGCGTCGCCGGCCTTGCCGGCCAGGTGCGCGAGGGCATCGTGCTGAAGAGCCCGGACGGACGCACTCCCGAACAGCAGCTCGAACAATTGTTGCGTGAGGTCGAGCGGCTGCAGGAGGACCAGCAGAAGAGCCTGTCGGCACTCACGGTGCTGCTCAACAAGGAAGGCATCGAAAGCATCACCCGTGACGCGCTGACAAAGGACGAGAAGGTCTGGCTGGAAGACCATTTCCAGGAGCAGGTGTTTCCCGTACTCACCCCGCTGTCGATCGACCCGGCGCATCCGTTCCCGTTCATTCCCAATCTCGGCTTCTCGATGGCGCTGCAGCTTCGCCATCGCAAGAATGGCGAGGAGATGAGCGCGCTCTTGCGCCTGCCAGTGGCGCTGAAGCGCTTCATCCGCCTGCCGGACCGCAAGCACCATGTCCGCTTCATTCCGCTGGAGGAGGCGGTCGGCCTCTACATCGGCAAGCTCTTCCCCGGCTACGAGGTCAAGGGCTCCGGCACGTTCCGCATAATTCGTGACAGCGACATCGAGGTCGAAGAGGAATCGGAAGATCTCGTGCGCCTGTTCGAAACGGCGCTGAAGCGCCGCCGCCGCGGCTCCGTCATCCGCATCGAATTCGACAAGCTGATGCCTGGGGAATTGCGCGATTTCGTCGCCGGCGAGCTTGGCGTCTCGTCGAGCCGGATCAGCGTGCTCACCGGGCCGCTGGCACTCAGCCAGATCTCCGAGATCGTCTCCGTTCCCCGCGACGACCTGAAATTCATCCCCTACAACCCACGCTTTCCCGAGCGTATCCGCGAGCATGGCGGCGACTGTTTCGCCGCCATTCGCGAGAAGGACATCGTCGTCCATCACCCCTATGAGTCGTTCGACGTGGTGGTGCAGTTCCTGCGCCAGGCGATGGCCGACCCCGAAGTGGTGGCGATCAAGCAGACGCTCTATCGCACCTCCAACGACAGCCCGATCGTGCGTGCTCTGGTCGACGCGGCCGAAGCCGGCAAGTCAGTAACGGCGCTGGTCGAGCTCAAGGCGCGTTTCGATGAGGAGGCCAACATTCGCTGGGCGCGCGATCTCGAACGCGCCGGCGTGCAGGTCGTGTTCGGGTTCCTGGAACTCAAGACCCACGCCAAGATGTCGCTGGTGGTGCGGCGCGAGGACGGCAAGCTGCGCAATTACGTCCATCTCGGCACCGGCAACTACCACCCGGTCACCGCGCGCATCTACACCGACCTGTCCTTCTTCACCACCGATCCGACGATCGCCCGCGACGTCGCCCAATTGTTCAATTTCATCACCGGCTATGCCGAGCCGACCGCGGAGATGCGGCTGGCGATCTCGCCGTTCACGCTGAGGAACCGCATCCTTCAGCACATTTCGGACGAGGTCACCCATGCGTTGGAGGGACGGCCGGCGCGTATCTGGATGAAGATGAACGCGCTCGTCGATCCCATCATCATCGACGCGCTCTACGATGCCAGCCGCGCCGGAGTGGAGATCGACCTCGTCGTGCGCGGCATATGCTGCCTGCGGCCGCAGGTGCCGGGCCTGTCGGAAAACATCAGGGTCAAGTCGATCGTCGGCCGGTTCCTGGAGCACAGCCGCATCTATTGCTTCGGCAACGGTCATGGCCTTCCTTCGGACGAGGCGATCGTCTACATCTCCTCGGCCGACCTCATGCCGCGCAATCTCGACCGCCGCGTCGAGACCATGGTGCCGATCACCAATCCAACTGTGCATGAACAGATTCTGGGCCAGATCATGCTGGGCAACATCATGGACAATCAGCAAAGTTTCGACGTATTGGCAGATGGAACCTCCCGGCGCGTGGTGCTGGAGGAGGGTGAGGAACCGTTCAACGCGCAGGAATATTTCATGACCAATCCGAGCCTGTCGGGACGGGGTGACGCGCTGAAATCGCATGCGCCCAAGCGAATCGCCCAGTTCAAGCGCCGCAAGAAGAACGCCGCCACCTGATGCTGTCCAATTCCCAGGGCCGGCTGCAGGACCGCCGACCGCTGTCCATCATCGACATCGGCTCCAATTCGATCCGTCTCGTCGTCTATGAGGGGCTGGCGCGCTCGCCGACCATGCTGTTCAACGAAAAGATGCTGGCCGGCCTCGGCCGTGGCATCGTGTCGACGGGGAAGCTGGACCCCGAGGGGGTGGCGCGCTCGATGGAGGAGTTTCGCCGTTTCCGCGCGCTCTCCGACCAGGCTGGCGCCGAACACATGTACGTGCTGGCAACCGCCGCCGCCCGCGAGGCGATCAACGGTCCCGATTTCATCCATCGTGCCGAGGATGTGCTCAAGACCGAAATCCGTGTGCTCTCCGGCCGCCAGGAAGCGCATTATTCCGCGCTCGGCGTCATCTCCGGCTTCCACCCGGCCAACGGGATTGCCGGCGACCTTGGCGGCGGCAGCCTGGAGCTTATAGACATTGATGGCGAGGCGATCGGCGACGGCATCACGCTGCCGCTCGGCGGCCTGCGCCTGCAGGACATGGCGAAGAACTCGCTCGTCCAGGCGCAGAAGATCGCGCGCCAGGAACTGGCCCGGGCCAAGCTTTTGAAGGGCGGACAAGGCAGGACTTTCTACGCTGTTGGCGGCACCTGGCGAAACCTCGCCAGGCTGCATATGGAGATGAACAACTATCCGCTCGGCGTCATGCACCACTACGAAATTTCGGCCGAAAGCGCTCAGAACTTCCTCAAGCAGGTGGCCAGGGGCGAAGTCGAAAAGGTGAGGGGGATCGAGGGCGTCTCCAAGAACCGCCGCTCGCTGCTGCCCTATGGCGCTCTCGTGCTGCAGGAGATCATGACGGCGATGCAGCCGTCCAGGATCGTCGTTTCGGCGCAAGGCGTGCGTGAGGGCTTCCTCTATTCGCTGCTCGACGCGGCCGAGCAGAAGGCCGATCCGCTGATCTCGGCCGCCGAGGAACTCGCGCTTTTGCGCTCGCGTTCGGTCCATCACGCGCATGACCTTGTCGAATGGACCGGCAAGGCCTTCAAGGCGTTCGGCATCGACGAGACGGAAGACGAAGCGCGCTATCGCCACGCCGCCTGCCTGCTCGCCGATATCGGCTGGCGCGCTCATCCGGAATATCGCGGCAAGCAGTCGCTCAACATCATTGCGCATGCCTCGTTCATCGGTGTCGATCATCCCGGCCGCGCCTACCTGGCGCTGACCAACGCCTACCGTCATGATGGCGTTTTCAATGAATTGGTGGCGCCCGAAATCAGGGCGCTGGCGCCGCCGCGCCTGCTGGAGCGCGCCCGCGTACTGGCAGCGATGATGCGCGTCGTCTATCTGCTGACGGCCGCGATGCCTGGCATCATGCCGAGGCTGAAATGGGAAAGCCGCCCCAACGGCGCGCTGGCGCTGGTGCTGCCGGCCTCGCTCTCCGACCTATACGGCGAGCGCCCGGCTGGCCGGCTGGCGCAACTGGCGCGCATCACCAACCGCCGCCTGGTGCTGGCGGTCGAGGGCGGGCAGAGCGTGTCGGCGAAGTAGTCAAGTCGCGTCGGCGCCTATGCCGAAGCCGCGCCCATCGGCCGACCATGCGCCGGCGCCGGCCATGGCAAGCGCCAGGAAACCGCCCGATATCGCGATATCCTTCATCAGCATCTGCTGGTGCAGGAGGGCGAGCGTCGCGTCACCGGCGCCTTGGCCATAATGGCCGATATAGCCGGCCGCGATGCAGAAGCCGCCCAGCAGCAGTGCGACGATCCGCGTCCGCAAACCAACGAGGATCAGCAGCCCCGCGATCAACTCGAAAAGGCCGGTGCCCCAGGCGGCGAGCGCCGGCAGCGGCAGGCCGAGACCGGCGAAATAGCTGGTGGTGCCGGCAATGTTGGCGAGCGCCTGGAAGCCGGACGGCACGAACAGCACGGCAAACAGCAGCCGCGAAACCAGAAGCAATGCACTGCGACCCATGGCTCCCTCCCTTGCCGGCACGGTCGCCGGCGACCATTGCAGTCTAATGCATGTCGTCCGGGAGTGTCCTTGGTTCCGGGACAACGACATGCATAAATCAGAAGCTTACAGCAGCTCGGGCGAATCTATTTGCCGCGACGTGCTGTACGCCTGTGGTCATAACGAAAAAGCGGCACGGAAAATTCCGCGCCGCTCGTTTCAGATCCTTGGGAGGAAAAAACCTCAGCCGCGCTTGGCGTCGATCGAATACGCGCCGGGACCCGAGGAGGCCAGCAGCAGGAAACCGCCGGTGATGGCGACGTTCTTGAGGAACTGGATCATCTGCATCTGGTCGGCCCAGCCGGTGTGGGCGACCAGCCCGGTCGCGATCGTAAAGATCGCGAGCACCCAGGCGGCGATCCTGGTCTGGAAACCGACGAGGACGGCAAGGCCGCCAAGCAGCTCGATCAGTCCGACGATGACGGCCGTTGCCGTCGGCGCCGGCAGGCCGAGGCCGCCGAAATAGGCGGCGGTGCCGGAAATGGCTGTGAGCTTGCCGAATCCAGAAAGCAGGAAAATGACCGCGAGCAGGATGCGGCCGATGAGGATGGTGACAGAGCTGTTGGACGCGGTGCCGCTGCCGGCGAAGGAAGTGTTTGTGGACATGGTGGCTCTCCGAATGGGGTTGATGCCCCGTCAGATAGAGCATGTCGACTGTTCACCAAAGCCGCCTATCCGGCGACACATTGTTCACAGGAATACGTTTCTGTGAACCGGTGAAAAAATTCATGTCGGTCGACGCGCTGGCGTGAGGATATTCTCCCGCCGAAAAATGCCTTCACCCCGGATGTGTCATGTCCTGCGGCCGCACCAGGCGGTCATAGTCGGCCTCGCTGACCAGTCCGGTTGCCAACGCTTCCTCGCGCAACGTCGTGCCTTTCTTGTGCGCGGTCTTGGCGATCTTGGCGGCGTTGTCGTAGCCGATGGTGGGCGCAAGCGCGGTCACCAGCATCAGCGAACGGTCGAGTGCCGCCTTGATGTTGTCCTCTCGCGCCTCGATGCCGACGACGCAATTGTCGGTGAAGGAGACCGAAGCGTCGGCGAGCAACTGCACCGACTGCAGGAAACTGTACGCCATCAGCGGATTGTAGACGTTGAGCTCGAAATGGCCCTGGCTGCCGGCGAAGGTCAGCGCCGCATTGTTGCCGAACACCTGCACGCAGACCTGCGTCATCGCCTCGCACTGGGTAGGGTTGACCTTGCCCGGCATGATCGAGGAGCCGGGTTCGTTTTCCGGCAGCGACAATTCGCCGAGGCCCGAGCGCGGGCCGGAGCCAAGGAAACGGATGTCGTTGGCGATCTTGAACAGTGCCGCGGCCGCGGCATTGATGGCACCGTGCGAGAACACCATGGAATCATGTGCGGCGAGCGCCTCGAACTTGTTCGGCGCGGTGACGAAAGCGATGCCGGTAATGGCGGCGATGCGATCGGCCACCCGCTCGGCGAAACCGACCGGCGCATTGAGGCCGGTGCCGACGGCGGTGCCGCCCTGCGCCAGTTCCTGCAGGCCGGGCAGCGTCTGCTCGATGCGCTTGATCGAGGAGGCGACCTGCGCGGCATAGCCGGAGAATTCCTGGCCCAGCGTCAGCGGCGTGGCGTCCTGCGTGTGGGTACGGCCGATCTTGATGATGTGGTTGAAGTCCCGGCTCTTGGCGGCGAGCGCCTTGTGCAGGTGGTGCAGCGCGGGGATCAGGTCATGCTCGATCCGCTCGGCGCAGGCGATGTGCATGGCCGTCGGATAGGTGTCGTTGGAGGACTGGCTCATATTGACGTGGTCGTTGGGGTGCACCGGCTTTTTCGAGCCCATGACGCCGCCCAGCATTTCGATCGCGCGGTTCGAGATCACCTCGTTGGCGTTCATGTTGGACTGCGTGCCCGAGCCGGTCTGCCAGACCACCAGCGGAAAGTGGTCGTTGAGCTTGCCGTCGATGACCTCTTGCGAGGCCTCGATGATCGCCTTGCCGATGGCCGGATCGAGCCGCTTGAGTTCCATGTTGGCTTCCGCCGCCGCCCGCTTGACGATGCCCAGCGCGCGCACGATCGAAGCCGGCTGCTTCTCCCAACCGATCTTGAAATTGCCGAGGGAACGCTGCGCCTGGGCGCCCCAATAACGGTCGGCGGCGACCTCGATGGGGCCGAACGTGTCGGTTTCGGTTCTCGTCTTTGACGTGCTCACGGCAAGGCTCCGGTCTGTCGATTTGGGCAACGGCGTATCGCGTTGCACAAATGGCTTCAAGCGGAGAATGCGAACGATGAGGATGCAAATCGGTTGAAGCTGTAGCCGGTCTTCCCCATCGCGGTGGAGATCGCTCACCCCGCCGTATACCCCCCGTCGATCGCAAAGATGCCGCCGCTGGTCCAGGCGGCCTCATCGCTGGCGAGATAGACCGCCATCCCGGCGAGGTCGTCAGGGCGGCCGATGCGGCCGAGAGGATAGCTGCGCTCGACATAGGCTTTCAGTTCCGCCTGTGCCTCGGCCGGCAGGTTGTCGACGGTCTTGCGCCGCATTGCCGTATCCACCGTACCGGGTGCGATTGCGTTGACGCGGATGCCGCGCGGGCCGAGTTCGAAGGCCAGCGATTTGGTCAGCGAGTTCAACGCGCCTTTGGACAGGGAGTAGAGGCTTGATGGCCGTTTCGGGATCATCTTGTTGGCGAAATAGGAGGAGATGTTGATGACGGATGCACCTGCACCGAGATGCGGCAGCAGCCCCTGGGTGAGGAAGAACGCCGCCGTCACATTGAGCGCGAAAGAGTGCTGGAACTGTGCCTCGCTGACACTCTCGAACGGCACGAGATAGGCGACCGGCATTGTTGACGAGAACGTCGAGTGGCCGGCCGGATTCTTTCGCCTGCTCGACGACCGCTGCGAGGCCGGGGCTGGTGGCGAGGTCGGCCGACAATGTCGCCACCATGCCTGTCGAGCCGAGGGCCGTCAGCTTCTGGCGAGCGGTGTCGAGTTTGCCCGCGTCGCGGCCGACGATCAGGACATCGGCACCCTCGTGCAGGAATGCCTCGGCGATCGCCAGGCCGATGCCGTCCGATCCGCCGGTGATCAACGTCCGCTTGCCGTGAAGCCTCATCACGCACCTCACCATGCGTTTGCCATCAAACAGAGGGATCGCACCGCATGTCCGTGACGGGGTCAAGTCATCAGGCCATCCCAGGGTATGAACTTCGGCCGGCGTCCGGTGCAAGCGCCCGACGGCCGGCTGGCCTGAGACCCGTCGCAGCGCGAAAACCGGACGACGTGCGGGTCGGTTTCACGCGCTGGCGGTGGAGCGCTCCTGAGTAGCCAGCCGCGCGGCGACATAGCCCTTGACCTGCCGGATCGCCTGTTCGCGCGAGACGCTGCCCGGCTGCAGGCCGAGCCGAAGCCAGAGTCCGTCGATCAAGGCCGTGACGCCAAGCGCGATGTCGTCGGCCTCGTTGGTTGAGGCGAGGCCGCGCAGGCCGGACAACAGGTTCGAGCGCATGCGCCCATGGATCACCTTCTGGATGCGCGCCAGCTTTTCATCGCGCGGCACCTCGGCGCAGAGCGAAAGCCAGGCATGGCATAGAGGCGGCAGGAAGAGATGCTCCTCGAAATTGCCTTCGATCACCGCATCCAGGCGTTCCATCGAAGTCCGCGCCCGGCGAAGCCTTGCGACCACCGCGTTGCATAGGACTGCGTTGGCCTCGCGCATGGCGTGCTCGAACAATTCCTGCTTGTTGCGGAAATAGTGCAGCACGATGCCTTTGGAGGCGCCTGCATGGGCGGCGACTTTTTCCAGCGTCGCCCCCGCAATGCCTTCGCGCTCCAGAACCGCGAAGGCCGCCTGGCGCAATTCCTTTCGGCGTATGTCGCCAAGGCGTTTCAGTTTCACGGGATTGTTCCATGCCTCACGAATCCACCTTGACATTTTCGCCCCGCGAGATCAATCATTGACCCATGGGGCAATAAAAAGACCGATGGGTCAATACGATGAGGAGAACGGAAATGGTGCGTATCCTTGCAAGCTGTCTGGCCACGCTGGCCTTGGCCTCGCAGGCTGCCCAGGCGGCCGACGCCGAGCAATGCCGTGTGGTCCGCATGGCCGAGCCCGGCTGGAACGATCTCGCTTTCACCACGGGTGTGGGCAATGTGCTCCTGCAAGCGCTCGGCTATCAGCCACAGAGCGAGGTGCTGGGCATCAACGTCATCTACGAAGGCATGAAGAACCGGGATCTCGACCTGTTCCTGGGTTATTGGGACCCGGCGATGGTCACCTATTACGAACCCTACAAGAAGGACGGCTCGATCGAGAATGTGCGTGTCAATCTCGTCGGCGCCAAATACACGTTCGCCGTACCGACCTATGTCTGGGAGGCAGGGGTCAAGGACGTCTCCGACCTGCACAAGTTCGCCGACAAGTTCGGCAAGAAGATGTATGGCATCGAGCCCGGCTCCAACCAGCTGATGATGGACGCCATCGCCGATCCGGCCTTCGGCCTCGATGGCTGGCACGTGGTCGAGTCCAGCGAAGCCGGCATGCTGTCGGAGGTCGGTTACGAGATCAAGGAGAAGCAGTTCATCGTCTTCCAGGGCTGGGCGCCGCATCCGATGAATACCATGTACGACTTCAAGTATCTGACAGGCGGCGACAAGTTCTTTGGCCCGAATTTCGGCGCCGCGACGGTGACGACGCAGGTCCGCAAGGGCTACCTGCAGGAATGTCCTAACGTGGCGCAGTTCCTCAGGAATCTCGTCTTCGACATCGATTTCGAGAATGTCGGCATGGGCTACCTCATCAATGACGGCATGAAGCCGGAGGATGGGGCGCTGAAGGCGATCACGATGAACAAGAGCCGTCTCGATCCCTGGCTCGCCGGTGTCACGACTTTCGATGGCAAGCCTGGTCTTGCCGCCGTCAAGGAAAAGCTTGGCCTGTGAGACCGCCGGACGTCTTGCCCATCGCCTGTATGGAACAGAACGCCTGGGCTGGCCGCAAGCAATGGGTCAATATCGGCGATCTCGACATCGCCTATGTCGAGATCGCCGGTGCCGGGCCGCCGCTGTTGCTGATCCATGGTTTCACCGACACCAGCCGCAGCTTTTCGCTGCTGGCGCCGCATTTGGCTGGCCGCCGGCTGATCATGCCCGATCTGCGCGGCCATGGTGCCTCGCAGGCGGGCGGCGGCTACCGCGTCGCTGATTTCGCCGAGGATATTGCCGGGTTGATCCGGCATCTGCGGCTGGACCGGCCTGTCGTCATCGGTCACTCGCTGGGCGGCATGGTGGCAACTGCATTGGCCGCCCGACAGCCGGACTTGATCGGAGGCTTGGTCGTGCTGGCCAGCACGCTGAAGCCCGGCTTCACGCCTGACCATGCGTTGCCGGTCGGCATCCTGGCCTTGCACGATCCGATATCGCCGGCCGACCCGTTCTTTGCCTGGTGGCATGCGTGCCAAACCTCGGTGCCGCGGACGTTCCTCGCGGGCCTGGCGACGGAAGCTTCCGCCATGCCTGCGGCCCGCTGGCGTGCCATTCTGGAGGAAGTCCGCATCACCGACCTGACCGCCGAGGCACGGGCCGTGCGGGCCAAGGCACTGATCATCGCCGGCGCCTGCGATCCGCTATTCGACGAGCCGCACCAGCAGGCCTTGGCCGACGCGCTGACCGGATCCCGTCTCGTCTGGGTGCAAAACTGCGGTCACAATCCCCATTGGGAGGACCCGGCCTTCGTCGCCTCCGCGATGGCGGGACTGCTCTCCGGCCGCTGATCACCGCAACAGCGATCGGGCCGTGGGCACCAGCCGCAACGTTTCGGCCGGCTTAGTGCTAATGCCCTGCATGTTCTGGCCAAGTGCCTGCCACGCCGGCGAAGTGGCGAGGCGATGGTTGGCGTGGGCATCGCCGTCGGGGAAGCCGGCAACGGTGATAAAGACGTTTTCGCCGGCGCGCACGGGTAGCCGCGGGAAGGTGTTTGCGGCCGGCTCCGTCAGGAAGGCGCCAAGCAGACGCGCGCCGGTCTGGGCAAGCCGCGCAACCATCTCCCCCCGGAAGCGCCCGGCGAAGTCGGCGCCGATGCCCGGCCGTAAATGATGAATCGAAATCTCAACCAGGCCGGGCAACCCGCTCCGTTCGCTTGTGCTTTTGACCATGTCGGCCATTGGCCGGCGCAATCCCGACAGATCGAAGCCGGCATCCGGCCACGCCGGCCGCAGCAGCAGCACGTCGTCGGAATCGATCATCGTCGCGTTGGCCGCGTCGCGGTGCGCCGCCCATACGGGGCCGTCATAAAACGCGCTCAGAGCATCCTTTCGCGCATCCATGCTTTCGAAACCGCGCATCCAGACGAACATATCGGGGCGGTCCAGGTCGCGGAACTGGCCGATGATGGTCATCCCCGCGTCTTCCTGGCTTTCGATGAACTGCGTGTCGAAGATATCGATCAACGTTTCGCGCCGGCCGGGCTTCAACGTGTACTGCCGCAATTCGACGATCGGCGAGGCGAGTACCGCCGGCTTAGGCGTGGCATTCAGGATCGGGCTCATGCGCGGAGTCTCCAAAACAGGTTGATCATCCTGTTTATAAACAGACCGGTTGCCCTGTTTTGTCAACATGCTATCCTTCGGCAATGTCAGCAGAGCTCAACATCCGGCCAGGGCGAGTCCGAGGCAAACGCATCAACGACCCCGAAGGCATGCGCCGCAAAGTGCTCGATGTCGCCGAGGCAGCATTTCAGGCACGCGGCTACCATGCTTCCAGCCTCGGCGACCTGATGACGGCGGCAGGCGTCAGCGGTGGCGCGTTGCACCATCATTTCCCGACCAAGAAGGCGCTGGCGCTGGCGGTCATCGACGAGCGCGTGGCGGCGGCGGTCGAGGAGACGTGGATCGCGCCGGTGCGGCAGGCGGCTTCGGCCCGCGAGGGCGTGCGTCAAGTGTTCGACGCCGTGGCGGCGGAACTGGAACGGCAAGGTTACGTGCGCGGCTGCCCCCTCAACAATCTGGCGCATGAACTGTCGCTCGCCGATCCCGAATTTCGGAATGCCCTTGCCGGCGTCTTTTCGGCATGGCGCCAAGCGATCGCCGACAAGATCAGGGCCGACCAGCGGGAGGGCAGGGAGCAAGGCACGGATCCCGAGCATTTTGCGGTGTTTGCGGTCGCCGCCTATTCCGGCGCCATGTCGATGGCCAAGACAGCGCAGGACGCCGGCCCGTTGCGCGATTGCCTAGCGGCGCTGGAGCAGAGCGCCTCGCAAGCGGCATCATCGCAGGGCGAGCCGGTGGCGCGGCGACGTCGCAGGGTGCTGCGCCGGCATGGCGGCATTTGAGGCAGGTGGATCGCTGGGCCCACTTTGTGGCTGACGTGAAAAGGGCCGCTCGACGCGGCCCTTTCCTCAGCGGTCAAGCGATTTCTTGACCTTGTCCTTCGCGTCGCCATAGGCCTTCTGCACCTTGCCGGTGGCCTTGTCGGCCATGCCTTCCGCCTGCGTCTGCCTATCGCCGGTCACTTTGCCGGCGGCTTGCTTGACCGAGCCTTTTACCTGCTTGGCCGCACCGGCGACCTGATCCTTGTTCACCATTTTCGCATCTCCCGGGTTTGGTTCGCCTTGGCAAACGAGCCGGCACGGTTTCGGTTCCGACAGCCGCCGCTTATGTCGGCGAAACAGGGTGTCTTTCGGGCGCCGCGCCGGCAGGCTAGGGTGCCGGCCAGCGCACTCCGCAAGGAGCAAACCGCCAAGGGGGACAAATGTCGGAATTCACGCTCTATATCGGCAACAAGTGCTTCTCGTCCTGGTCGCTCAGGCCCTGGGTGGCGATGCGGCACCTGGAGATACCGTTCGAAGAGGTCTTGGTGCGGCTGCGCACCCCCGAGACCGCCGCCAACCTGGCGAACGTGTCGCCGACAGGTCAAGTCCCTGTCTTGGTTCACAAGCCCTTGAACCACACTGGCGGAATGGTCTGGGAAACCCTTGCTATCCTTGAATACCTCGCCGATCTCTTTCCGGAGAAAAAGCTCTGGCCGGCCGATATCGGCGCCCGGGCGCTGGCGCGTTCGGCGGCGACCGAGATGCATTCCGGTTTTCGCGAAGTCCGCTATGGCTGGCCGATGAATTTGCGGCGGCCAAAGGGCCACAAGCCACTCGACGCCGAGGGCGAGGCGCAACGCGCCCGCATCGAGGCGCTGTGGCGCGAGTGCCGTGAGAAACACCGCAAGGGCGGCCCGTTTCTGTTCGGCCATTTCACCGCGGCCGATGCCATGTATGCGCCTGTCGTCACCCGCTTCGACACCTATGGTGGGGATCTGGCGCCCGATACCAGGGCCTATGTCGACGCCATCCTCGCGCTGCCGGCGATGCGCCAATGGTATGCGGAAGCGGCGAAGGAGCCGTGGCCGGAGCCGGGGCCGGATGAATAGGACCCGTCTGCGAAGCGGTCTTCCCCGTTGACCGGGACGGCCTATCTAGGAGCATTGGCGCGGCGCCCTTTGGAGATGTTGCAATGACCGTTTCTTCCATGCTTGCCGGCAAGGTTGCTCTCGTCACCGGCGCTTCCTCGGGCATTGGCGAGGCGACGGCTGCGGCACTGGCTGCTGCCGGGGCAAGGGTGGCGGTCGCCGCCCGTCGGGTCGATAGGCTCGAAGCTCTGGCCGCCCGCATCGAAAAAATCGGCGGAACGGCTTTGCGCTTCGAGGCCGACGTCACCAGCAATGACGATGTCGCGGCCATGGTCGGGAAGGTGGTGGCCGAATGGGGTCGGCTAGACATTCTTGTCAACAATGCCGGCGTGATGCTGCTCTCGCCGGCAGCGGAGGCAACGCTCGATGACTGGCGCCATATGGTGGAACTCAACCTGCTGGCGCTGATGGGCGTCACCAAGGCGGCGCTGCCGCATCTCAAGGCTGCCAAGGGCCATATCGTCAATGTCTCGTCGGTCGCCGGCCGCGTCGCCAATCCCGGCGCCAGCGGTTACGCGGCGACCAAATTTGGTGTTGTCGGTTTTTCGGAATCACTGCGGCGCGAAGTCTATGCCGACAAGGTTCGCGTCACCGTGATCGAGCCGGGCCTGGTGCGCACAGAGCTTGGCGACCATATCACCAACGCTGCCTCGAAGGCGGGGCTGGACCAGCGCCTCGCCACGATGGAAGCGCTGACCGCCGAGGATGTCGCCGCCGCCATCCTCTATGCCGTCGGCCAGCCGGCGCGCGTCAACGTCAACGAGATCGTCATCAGACCGACCGACCAGGAACGCTGAGCGGCCGCCGGCAACGCTCAGGTGCGGGCGCTTGTTCACCATGGATGTTGGCCAGATGACGTCCTTTCAGGCGTCGAATTCTCGGATCGATGGCGCAACATTTGACAGGCGTCTGAAACACGCGTAGAAGAAAGTCGTCGATATTTGTTTGACTGACTTTTGTTATCCGCGCTTCCGGGCGCGCCTTTGACGAACTTCCCACATCAAAAATCGAGACAAACGGCGTTGTGCATCCGCATGACGGCGAACGAATATTTGCCATGGAAAGGGTTCGTCATGAGCACCGGCACAGTTAAGTGGTTCAACGCCACCAAGGGTTTTGGTTTTATTCAGCCTGACGACGGCTCCGCCGACGTTTTTGTCCACATCTCGGCCGTGGAACGCGCCGGTATGCGCGACATCGTCGAGGGCCAGAAGCTCGGCTACGAGATGGTCCGCGACAACAAGTCGGGCAAGATGTCCGCCGACCAGTTGAAGGCGGCCTGAAGAAAGAATTCAGCCGTCCCGGTGACCACGGATGTACTGGCACTGGTGAACGGCGAATTGGGGCGCATGGCCACGGGAACCTGAGTTTCCACGGCCTGTGCTGCCCATCAGGAGCTAGCCTTGCGCATCCAGTTGGATGCGCGGCGCTCCCAGGGAAGGTCAGGCGGTGCCTGGCCTTTTTCATTTTACGCTTGTTGCCGCCGAAAATGCGCTGCGCATTGAGCTGAACGTGCTAAGGGACGCTCCAGCATCTTGAATCCGCTGCCGCATCGCTTTGTGCATGGTCCCGACCGAAGACCCGGTCTCGTCCTACACCAGGCTCCTGACAGGAGAAAGATTTTGACCGCCCATTCGAAGACAGCCGTCGATCCGGCCGTGTCGCTGTTCAGCAAGACGCAAACCCAGTCGATGTCGCTTAACCGCATCATTTCCGAGCGCGATGCCGTCAGCGAAGCGCGGGAAGCCAAGACCGCGCGCCTGCGCGAGCTGCGGCTGGAGAAGGAGGCCGACGAGATGGCGGCAGCGGCGGCACTCGCGGCGCTGCCGAAACGAGCCGGAAAACGCTGATGGCCACCAAGCGCGTACCGCAAACGCCAATCGCGGCCGATGCGACCATTGCCGACATGGTCGAGACCCTGGACAAGCCGGTCGAATATGTCCGGCGCGTGCTGGAAAAGCTCGAACGCTGCAAGCGCGCCCATGGCGATGCCCAGGTGCGCGTCGGCGTGCGCGGCCGGGCCGAGTGCCCGAACTACCTCATCGAATATGTCCGCGAAGACGCCAAGACCCATGAGCGTGTCACCTATCAGGATGCCGCCTATAGCGGCAGCACGCATCGTGAGCTGGCCGCGCACCACATCGCGGAAGCCAGGAACTGGTCGCCCGAGGAAATGAACATCACGGCGGTTTCCGCGTTGATCGGCCGCTTGCGCAATCCGCGCGCACCATCATCGCGTTTCGCCGACGAGGATTGAAATGGCCATAAAATTCTCCGCCAAGGATCAGCCGGCAGCGCCGGCTCCCGCCGCAAAGCCGGCCAAGCCGGTTGCCGCGCCGAAGGCCGCCGCCGCCGACCAGGCAGCGACCGATCTGTTCAAGTCGCCAGCGGACGCACCGAAGGGCAAGACCGGCAAGAAGAAGTAGCGCCTTGCCGCGGGACGCCGATCGCAATCTCGCCGCGCCGGGGCCGTTTGCCCAGGCAGCCATGACCAGCCTGCCGTCGGCACAACCAGGCATCGCTCCTATGTTCGATTGCCAGAGCTGCGGCGCGTGCTGTTCCTATTCAGCCGAGTGGCCGCGCTTTTCGACAGAGGACGATGCGCAGCTCGACCGCATCCCGGAAAAATACGTGGCGGCAGACCTGTCGGGCATGCGCTGTGACGGCGTGCGCTGTTCGGCCCTGTCTGGCGAGGTCGGCAAGTCGACCGCCTGCACCATCTATGACCTGCGCCCGGATGTCTGCCGCGCCTGCATGCCTGGCGACGACGAGTGCCTGATCGCGCGCCGGGCGCTCGGATTTTCCACCTCTTAGCGGCGGCTTTGCTGGCGGCGAATGCATGTCGCCCGGAAGTGTCCTCGGTTCCGGGACAACGACAAGCATAAAATCAGAAGCTTACAGCGGGTCGGCGAATCCTGTCGCCGCGACATGCTGTAATGACTGTCGCTTGTGCGCACCCCGCTTGCTGGCTAGGCTGCGTCAGGGTAGGGCGCCGGAGGAAATCATCGTGAGCATCGAATTTCTGTTGACGTCGCTGATCGTCGTGGCTTCGCCGGGCACCGGCGTACTCTATACGCTGAGCGCCGGGCTTTCGCGTGGTGCGCGGGCCTCGATCATTGCCGCCTTCGGCTGCACGCTCGGCATCATCCCGCATATGGCGGCCGCCATCACCGGCCTGGCGGCGCTGCTGCACACCAGTGCTGTCGCCTTCGAGACGCTGAAATATCTCGGCGTCGCCTATCTGCTCTACATGGCTTGGAACACGCTGAAGGAAAAAGGCGGCCTGAGCGTCGACGACAATGTCGCGCCGCGCTCGGCCGGCAAGGTGATCGCCACCGGCATCCTCGTCAACGTGCTCAATCCGAAACTGTCGATCTTCTTCTTCGCCTTCCTGCCACAATTCGTCAGCACCACCGAACCCAACGCACTGTCGAAGATGCTGGAGCTCAGCTCGGTCTTCATGCTTTTGACCTTCGTGGTATTTGTCGGCTACGGCATCTTCGCGGCGTCGATCCGCAGCCATGTCGTGTCGCGGCCAATGGTGCTTACCTGGATGCGCCGGACTTTTGCCGGCGCTTTCGTCATGCTCGGCGCCAAGCTGGCGCTGGCGGATAGGTGATCGAGGCGCTTAGTCTAGCCCTTGACATAACCCATCGCCTCGACGATCCGCCCGTCCGCGACGCGCATCAGGTTGACGCCGCGCAGCGAATTGCCGTCGGCCATCCAGTAGCGCCAGCGGATCGTGGCGCGGTCGCCGGCCACGAAAATCTCTTCGAGGTCGAAGCGCGTACCGGGTGCGGTGGCGATCGCCGACCACAGCTCGACGCAGGCTGCCTTGCCGGCGCGGCGCGCGCCGTCCGGCGCCGGCGTGGTGTTCTCGATCACGCAGTCCTGCGCCACCAGATCGTCGAGAGCCGAGGGATCGTGACGCTGGAACACATCGTTGTAGCGCCGCATGATTTCAGCCGTTTCGCCGGAGCGGTTGGCCGCGGTGATGTCGATGATCAATTCCTGGGTCATGCGATTTCTCCTTCCGTTCAGTGACTTATGAGGTTCGCTTTCAGCGTGATCGTGGCGACGCCGGCCAGCGCCCGCGAGACGAGGCATCCCGCCTTGGCCGACTGCGCCAGCCGCTCGAAGTCGGCGGCGGGGAGCCTGGGGACGTTCGCCTCCGTCTCCAATTCAATGCGGGTAATCGTCGGCCCGGCCGCGGTGGCGCCCAGATGCACCTTGGCGGTCGTGTGGATGTCGCTTGCGACATGACCTTCACTGCCGAGGACGGCGGTGAGCGCCATCGAGAAGCAGCCGGCATGGGCGGCCGCGATCAGTTCCTCCGGATTGGTGCCGGGGCCGTTTTCGAAGCGGGACGGGAACGAGTAGGCGCCCTCGAACACGCCGCTGCCCAGCCTGAGCCGTCCGGAACCTTCCTTGAGCGGGCCGTGCCATTCGGCCGATGCTTCGCGAATTGTCATTGCTGTCTCTCCTCTGCTTGATGAAATGAAGGCTCCGCGACCGCTTCCTCATGCATCACGAGCCAGGCCGCCGTCTTGCCCTTTCCGCCGATACTCATCCATCTCTGCCTCCGAAATATGTAGACCGATTTACATATTATGTAGACCGATTGTCATATTTCGGGCAAGCCTTATAGTGCGCACTCCTGACAGAGGTTGACATGGCGACGGACACACGCACGCGGATGATCGAGGCGACGGCACTGCTATTGCGGCGGCGCGGCTATCACGGCACGTCGCTCAACGACATTTTGAGCGCCAGCGGCGCACCCCGCGGCTCGCTCTATTTCCACTTCCCAGGCGGCAAGGACCAACTGGTGGTCGAGGTGACGCGCGCCAGCGTCGCCGAGGTAACCGAGCGTCTGGGCGAGGCTTTGGCCGCCGAACGCGACCCTGCCGTCGCCGTCCATCACATCTATCAGTCGGTGGGACGCATGCTGGAAGACAATGAGTTCTCACTCGGCTGCCCGGTCGCGCCGGTCGTGCTGGACTCGCCAGGCGATGTGCCCGACCTTGTCGAACTGTGCCGCTCGGCCTTCGAACAGTGGATCGGCTTGCTGCGTGAGGCTTTCGTCAGGGCAGGAGTGCCCGAGCGTCGCGCGCAGGCACTGGCGCTGCTGGTCGAGTCTTCGCTGGAAGGCTTGATGGTGATTGCCCGCGCCACCCGCGACCGCTCATCGCTCAACGCAGTGGCCGATGAGGTGGCCATCCTTATCGAGCAGGCCGTGCTCGCCGGCAAGGTGGCACAGCGGGCGGAGACTACCGCTGTCTGACCGGTATCCCAACTGACTGCGGTGGAGCACCAGCCTCAAGACGAAAAGAAAAGGGCGACCTCGAGGGCCGCCCTTCGGTAGCTGAATGCAGATGGAAGCGTGGATTAGAAGTCCATGCCGCCACTCAAGCCCGCTTGCGGGCTTGAGCAACTTGGATTCATGGGCGTGCTTTATGGACTTC